>JBBQDQ010000199.1:0-6272 GCA_038319835.1 Thermoanaerobaculia bacterium
CCGACCGGCACCTTCGAGGCGAACGAGTCCGGCAGCTCGCGGAACCAGCCCGTGTCCGAGACGACGAGCGGCAGACCGAACCCGGCGAGCCGGCAGACCGCTCCGGACGTCTCGCCCATCGTCGGGTGCCGGAGGTTCACGGCGAAGTCCGCGGCCGACGCCGCCCTCCAGAAGTCCTCGTCGGACAGGTAGCCGCCGAAAGCGACGTCTGCCGCGAGGCCGTGCTCGTCGACGTACCGGTGCAGCGGATCGTCGCCGCCCACGGCGCCGCCGACGAACAGGAACGGGCGGCGTCCGGCCGGAAGCAACGCGAGCGCCTCGAGGATCTTCCCGATCCGCTTGGCGGGCGTGACGACGCCGAGAGAGGCGGCCACGGGCCGGTCGAGGGGCAGGCCGAGCGCGCGCCGCGCGTCCTCACGCGGGGTGCGGGGCGCCTCGACGACGTGGTGCGGGATCTCGACGGCCCGCGTCTTCGGGCTCTCGCGCAGGACCGCGCCGCGGACGAGGGCCGAGTGCGCGACGACCGCGTTCGCGGCCCGGACGACGCCCGCCGACATCGGAAAGGCCCATGGGTCGAGGTCCCA
This sequence comes from Thermoanaerobaculia bacterium, assembly GCA_038319835.1. Classification (GTDB taxonomy): domain Bacteria; phylum Acidobacteriota; class Thermoanaerobaculia; order UBA5066; family UBA5066; genus Fen-183. The sequence continues at coordinate 585 of JBBQDQ010000199.1, forward strand.
CACCGGGATCCGCGGGCCGCGCCGCCCCTCCCCCGCGAACGCGCGGCCGCGAGCGCCGTGCGCCGCTTCGAGGGCGCGTGCGTAGTCCGCCTCGCGCCCCCGGTCGAGGTACGCGGCGGCGAAGAGGTGGTGGAGGACGAAGTCGTGCAGGACGACGACCGCCGGCGTCTTCCGCTCCGGCGAGAGGAGCGCCTCTACGGACGGCGCGTGGAGCGGGTCGTTGCCGATCTGGAAGAGGAGGACGTCGTGGCGCTCTCGAACGGCTCTCCCCGCGTCTTCAGGCTCGTAGGAAGAAAGAAGGAGAGAAGACTTCTTCGAGAGTGAAGAGAGGATTTCGGCATCGTAGTCCGCGATGCCGGAGCGCGTCGGGGGAAGCGGGCCGATGAAGCCCACGGAGAGAGGGGTCACCGGATTCCGCCCGCTTCGAGCAACGCCCTCACGGCGTTGGCCCAGGAGATCCCCTTGACCCTTTCAAAGCCTCTTTCTCCGAATCCCTTCGCCTTCCCCGGATTCGCCAGAAGATCCTCGACCGCCGCACCGAGCGCGGCACCGTCGGGAGCGACGACGCATCCGTTCTCGCCGTCCACGACGAACTCGAGAGGGCCGCCCGAATCCGTGCACGTCACGACCGGCTTCTTCGAGAGGAACGCCTCGAGCGCGATGTACCCGTAGTCCTCGTCCGCCGGCGGGAAGATCACGGCACCCGACGTCGCGTAGAGCGACAGGAGCTCTTCGTCCGATACGCGGCCCGCGAACAGGACGTCCGCGCCGCTCTTCTTCGCGACGGCCTCCAGCCGGGCCCGGTCCGGTCCGTCGCCCGCGATCACGAGGCGGAACTTCCCCGCCGCCGCCGCACCGATCGCGAGGTCCATCCGCTTCCACGTGTCGAGCCGGCCCGCGGCGAGGGCGAAGCCCTGCGCGGGCTCCGACCGGTAGCGGCCCGTGAGCGGGGGCGGATGGTAGAGCGCCTCTGCCGCGATCCCGTTGAAGCGCGCGAGCCGTTCCGCCGTGTTCTTCGCGTTCGTGAAGACCTTACGGGCCTCCCCGAGACCCGTAAGGTCGGCGTCTGCGATCAGCTCGCGCCAGCGCGTGTCGGCGGGCGACGCCGTGAAGTCGCTCTCCGGCGTCCCGAAGCGGTCGTACGCCTGGCGGAACTGGTGGATGAGCCAGACGACCTTGTTCTCGTGCCTCACGAGGTACGACGGGAACTTCAGCGGGATCACGAGGTCGACGCGTTTGCCGTCGGCCTCGGAAACGTCGAGGAGCCGCCACGCGAGCGCGGACGTCAGGATCTCCTCGCGCGGATACCACTTGAACGGGAGCCGAACGAGCTCGGCCTCGTACCCGGCCGCGACGAGCTCGCGGACGAGGCCGTCGGCGTGCCGCTCGGCGCCGCCCGAGGCGAACGGCACCTGCGCGTTGCAGACGAGAATGCGGGCCACGCGCGGCCTACTTCACGCCCGTGACGGCGTAGTCCTGCGGCGCGAAGAGGAGGCGCGCAACCGGCGCGAAGCGCGGGTCCTTTGCGGCGTCCGCTGGCAGCCCCTCGCTCTCGGGGACGGGCGAGCGGTAGTCGACGGAGACGTCCCTGAAGCCGCTCGCCGTGAGGAGCTGGGCGAGCGACGGCGCCGGCACGGGCCGCACGTGCGTGAGGTCCATCCAGAACCAGCGCATCGCGTACACGGACTCCGGATTCACCGTCTCGAAAAGCACGCGGCCGCCGGGGGCGAGCTTCCGTGCCGAAAGCTCCACGAGATCGAAGAGCGACGACGGGGCGAGGTGCTCGACGACCTGGAAGGCCGTGACGCCGCCCAGGGAGCCGTCGGACCGGGCCGCGAGCCACGTGAAGAGGTCGCCGGCATCCACGGCGAGCCCCTTCTCCTTCGCGCGCGCGACCATGACGGGGTTTGCGTCGCAGCCGATTCCCTTCGCACCCGCCTCGGCGAGCGCCTCGAGAAACTCGCCGCGGCCGCAGCCGAGGTCCGCGACCGGGCCCGGTGCGCCACGGAAGAGCGCCGCGTCGGACCTCTGTCGCCTGCGGATCTCGTCTTCGCTGCCGCGGAAGTGCTCCTCGAACTGCACGTAGAGACCCGCGCGGAGCGGGTCGTCGGCGCGCAGCGCCGGAGCCGTCGAGGCTCCGCGCGCGTCGTGCGGCGCGGCGGCCCCCGAGACGTTCTGCAAATTGCTGCGAAGGGAGGACCAGTCGAGCCGGAGCATGCGGAGGCCTTCGCTCGCGTCATTCAGCTTTCTGAGAATCTCCCGGGTCCCTTGGGCTTCTTTCTCCCTCTCCCGCGCGAGCGCCTCGAAGCGCTCGTCCCGGTCCTTCTCGAGGGCATCGACCCGCTCGAGGCCGCCGCGCACCTCTTCCTGGACAGCGCCCCGCGCATCCCCCTCGCCCGCGAGTCCCGCCTCGAGGCCGGCAACCGCCTCGTCGAGGCGGACCCCGACGCGGCTCGTGGCCTCCCCGGCCTGGCGCGCGGCGTCCCGGGCGGCGTTCGACGCAGCGGACACGTCCCGGATGGCGGTCTCGGTTTCCAGGAGCGCTCCGCGCACGGCCTCGAGGAGCGCCGAGTTGAACGTCGTCTGATCGCGCGTCACGACGCGCAGAAGACGCAGGAGGGCGGCCTTGAGCGGCCGCAGAGCCGTCTCGGCCGGGAGGACGGGGCTCACGAAGCGGCCGGCGTTCTCGAGGAGGGCGCGCGGCCACTCGTACGCCGGTGCGGAGCCCGAGCCGGTCCGGGGGGGCGCCGATCCGGACCTGGATTCGAGGCCCGAGGAGAGGCTCGAGGAGATCGCCCCGATCTGCCGGACGAGGTCCCGCGCGAGGGCCGCAACGTCGCGGCCGGCCGCGTCGTCCTTGTTCGGGCTCATCTCTCGCTTATATTAAGCGCCTTCCATGTCACACAACCGCCAGCCCCTCGCCGTGGCCGCCGCCTTCGTCCTCGCCGGTCTCGCCGCGTTCGCCGCGGACGGGCCCCCGCCCAACCCGTTCGAGGGCACGCGCTCTCCGCTCTCGTACGAGGGCGAGCGGCACCTCGCGGACGTCCGGCAGCTCACGGATGGCGGCGAGAACGCCGAGGCCTACTGGTCCGCCGACGGGAAGAAGCTGATCTTCCAGTCCACGCGCCCGCCGTACCGGTGCGACCAGATCTTCGAGATGAGCGTCGACGATCCGGCGAAGACGACCCGCCTCCTGTCGTCCGGCAAGGGCCGCACGACGTGCGCGTACTTCTTCCCCGACGGAAGGCGCACCCTCTATGCCTCGACGCACCTCGGCGGCGACGCCTGCCCGCCGCCCGCCGACATGTCGCAGGGATACGTCTGGGCGCTCTACCCGGAGTACGACATCTTCTCCGCGAACCTCGACGGCTCGGGCCTCAAGCGGCTCACGTCGACGCCCGGCTACGACGCCGAGGCCACGATCTCGACAGACGGAAAGAAGATCGTTTTCACGTCGGCGCGGGACGGAGACCTCGAGCTCTACTCGATGGGCGCCGACGGCTCGAACGTGAAACGCCTCACGAACACGGTCGGCTACGACGGTGGCGCGTTCTTCTCCGACGACGGACAGTGGCTCGTCTACCGCGCGCACCACCCGACGGAGCCGAAGGCCGTCGAGAGCTTCAAGGCGCTCCTCGCGCGCTCTCTCATCCGGCCGACGACGCTCGAGATCCGCGTCATGCGCTCCGACGGCACCGGCGACCGCGTCGTGACGTCCCTGAACGCCGCGAGCTTCGCGCCCTTCTTCTTCCGCGGCGGCCACGACCGGATCCTGTTCTGTTCGAACACCGCCGATCCGAAGGGACGCAACTTCGACCTCTGGATCGTGAACGCGGACGGCGCGGGGCTCGAGCGCGTCACCTTCAACCCCACGTTCGACGGCTTCCCGATGTTCTCGCCCGACGGCAAGCGGCTCGCCTTCTGCTCGAACCGCCACAACGGCAAGGCCGGGGAGACGAACGTCTTCCTGGCGGACTGGGTCCCGTGAGCGGAGGAGGTCCGATGCGCCGCATCGCGAACCTCGCCAGGACCTGGGACCACCTCGTGCCGTGGCTGATCCTCGCGGTCGTCGGCGGCGCGACGCTCGCGGTCCTGCAGGTCCTCGTCGTCAGGCTTCTCCACTAGCCCGCGAGTCGCGTGCGAGCGTCCGGAGGACGCGGACGAGCATCACGCCGACCGCGAGGACCATCGGCCCGATGAAGACGCCGAGCAGGCCGAAGGCCGAGAGCCCCCCGAAGACGCCCAGGAAGACGAGGAGCGTCGAGAGCTCCGTGTCCTTCTTGCCGATCAGCAGCGGCTTCAGAACGTTGTCCGCGAGCGTGGACGTCACGAGGACGTTCCAGAGCAGGAACGCGATCGCGACGCCGGTCCGGCCCTGGGCGAACAGGACGACGAGGCCCGGCGCCCAGACGATCGCCGTGCCGCCGATCGGGAGCAGCGAGAGGATGGCCATCGCGACGCCCGCGAGGATCGCGGACGGCAGCCCCACGACGGCCCACGCCAGGCCGCCCGACGTCCCCTGCACGATCGCGCAGACGAGCGAGCCTTTGAAGATCGACTCGAGCATCGCCCCGAGGGACCTCACGATCCGGCGGCGCTCTCCCTCCTCGATCGGAATCAGGTCGGTGAGCGCGTCGACCATCGCCCCGCCGTCCCGGAGGAGGAAGAAGAGCAGGAACAACGTCAGGACGAAGGTCAGGACGATGTCGAGGAACGAGAGGACGACACCGCCGCCGGCCGCCGCGAGGAACGCGGAGGCCTTGGCGACGAATTCCGCCGCCTTCGCCTGCAGGTCCTCCATCGAGATCCCGGCCGCGTCGTGAACCCAGCCGAGGGCGCGCTCCACGGTGGGCGACGCGAGAACGTCGCTCATCGAGTACATGTCGCGCGCCCGCAGCTTCTGCGCGAGAGCGACGGCCGCCGTCGACGCCTGGTTCACGAGCGCAATGCCGAGCAGGATGCCCGGGAGAAGGACGACGACCGCGGCCGCAAGCGTGAAGAGACCCGCCGCGAGGCCCTCGCGCTTGCGGGCGCGGTCCCTCACCCGGCGCCAGAGCGGCCACAAGGCGACGGCGAAGACGACGGCCCACAGGATTCCGGACAGGAAGGGCCTCAGGATGACGTAGCTCAGGCCGCCGACGGCGACGAGAAGGACGAGAAGGAAGACCAGCGAATACGTGCGGGCGGAACGACTTTCGGGCATGCGACCCCGATGATACGAAAAGCGTTGATAAACTGAGGGGTTATGCGGCCAGCCGTGGCGCGCGCTCCGCGCCGCCCTCCCCCTCCCGAACCCGACGATCCCGCGGCCCTCTCGCGGGCGGCCGTGGATTCGGCGCGCGCACGCGGGTTTGCGGCCGCCGGAGTCCTTGCGGCCACGAGGCCCGTGACGTGGAGCGTCTTTCGCGAATGGCTGCGCGAGGGCCGGCACGCGGAGATGGCCTACCTCGAGCGCGACGCCGCCGCCCGGATGCGTTTCGACTCGATCCTTCCGTTCACGAAGTCGGTCGTCGCCGTGGCGCGCGCCGTTCCCGGCTCGGGCCGCGGCAACGTCGCGGCGTACGCACGGGGGGAGGACTACCACCGGGTCGTGCGCCGGCACCTCAAGGACGTCGTGGAGGATCTCCGGCCGCTCGCGCCGAAGGGCTCGCATTTCCGGGTCTGCGTCGACACGGCGCCGCTCCTCGA
>JBBQDQ010000200.1:0-6270 GCA_038319835.1 Thermoanaerobaculia bacterium
ATGTCGGTCCGCGCGTCGAGCTTGTCGCCCTTGATCTGCTCGGGAGACATGTAGGCCGGCGAGCCGACCATCTGGCCCGTGGACGTGAGCTCCGTGTCTCCCGTGAGGAGCTTGCCGATCCCGAAGTCGGTCACCTTCGCCGAGAGCGACGGCGTCAGGAGGATGTTCGCGGGCTTGATGTCGCGGTGGAGGACGCCGCGCTCGTGGGCGTGCGCGAGCGCCTCGGCGACCTCGGCGACGACGCGGATGCGGTCGCGGATCGCGAACGCGGCCGGATCGGCGAGGCGCTGCGAGAAGCTGCCGCCCTGCACGAGCTCCATCGCGAGGTAGAGCATCCCCTCGTCCTCGCCGACGTCGAAGACCGTCACGATGTGCGGATGCTGGAGGCGCCCGGAGATCTTGGCTTCCTTGAGGAAGCGCGCCTTGGCCTCGTCGGCGCCGAAGCTCTTCTCGGCGTCGTCGAAGCGGATCGTCTTGAGCGCGAGCTCGCGCTCGATCTGCGGATCGCGCGCGAGGTACACGACGCCCATCGCGCCCCGGCCGAGCGTGCGCTGGATGAGATAGCGGCCGATCTTTTCGGGCTGCAATGAGACTCCGGCGCCGGATTCTAGCGGAGGCGCCCCCGGACCTGTCCGATCAGCCGCCGGACGGCTCCTCGTCCGTGATGAGTTCCGAGCCGGGAGGCGCGTCGTCGTACGCCTTCTCGCGCCGGGCCAGCTCCTGCAGCGCCTCGGCGACGCGCGCGGCCGGCACGCCGACCTCGACCCCGGAGAGGTCCTCGCTCTCGGTCGGCGTCTGGTGGAAGCTCCGGTCCACGACGCGGGCCGCGATCCCCCGGCTCTCGAGGAATCCGGCGATGAGCGTGGCCTCGGCCTCGTTCGCCGCCGACGTGACGCCTTCCCAGCGCTCTTCGTTGCTCGTCCCGTCCATGTCCGCCTCCTTCAGGCGATCACCCGGATCGCCGGTTTACCCGTCCGCGCCTCGCTGAACCGTCCCACGGCTGCCGCGGTGGCGTCCCCGGCGGCGCGCAGCGCCGCCACGAAGGCCTCCGCCTGCACCTCCGCGACGGCGAGGAGCAGCCCTCCCGACGTCTGGGCGTCGGCCGCAAGAAGAAGATCGTTCTCCGCGACGTCCGATGCAACGTCCAGGCCGGGCCGCGCGGCGGCGAGATTCCGCCGCGACCCGTCGGGCGCGAAGCCGAGCGCCACGAGGCGCCGCGCGCCCGCGAGGACGGGCAGCGCGGACGCCGAGACCTCGGCCGAAACGCCGCCGCCCCCGAGCATTTCCTTCAAGTGGCCGAGAAGGCCGTAGCCCGTGACGTCGGTCGACGCCGACACGTCGAAGGCGTCCGCGGCCCGGGCCGCCGCGCGGTTGAGGCGCACCATCGAGGCGACGGCAGCCGCCTCCTCCTCGGCAGTCGGGCCCTCGCCGCGCCCGAGGAGCGCGCGGATCGAGCCCTCGCGCAGGACGCGCGCGCGCATCGCGGACGTCAGGATCCCCGTTCCGAGAGCCTTCGTGAGAACGAGCGTGTCGCCGGGTCGCGCACCGACGTTCCGGCGCAGGCGCGAAGCCTTCACGCGGCCCGTCACGGCCATCCCGTAGACCGGGACGTCGAAGTCCGTCGAGTGGCCCCCGAGGATCGGGATCCCGGTCTCCTCGGCGACCTTCCCACCGCCGGCGAGGATCTCGCCGAGGACCTCCATCGGGAGCGCTTTCGTCGGGAACCCGACGAGGTTGAGCGCGAAGAGCGGCTCGCCGCCCATCGCCCAGACGTCCGACAGCGCGTTCGCGGCCGCGACGCGGCCGAAGTCGAAGGGCGAGTCGACGACCGGCGTGAAGAAATCCGTCGTCGCGACGAGGCAATCCGCGTCAGGATCGTCCGCCGCGCCGAGGCGGAATACCGCAGCGTCGTCGGACGAGTCGAATCCGACGAGAGCGCGCGGGTCGTGAACCCGCGGCAGCGCTTCCAGCAGTTTCACCAGGTCAGACTGACCCAGCTTGCACGCTCAACCCGCCGACGACGCGAACGTCAGGATCGACGGATGAGCCTTCGCGGCTTTCTCCACACGGCCAGTGTACTCATGTGGGCACGGGCCGCGGAGGCTGCGGGTCAGCCGAGGTCGTCGCCGACGAACGTCTCGCCCAGCTGGCGCAGCACCATGTTCGTCGCGACGCCGGCGAGCGCGCCGACGATCGCGCGCCCGCGGTAGCGGCCGACGATGAATCCCACGGCGGCCGCGCCGACGAGGCACGGGATCGGGTGCTTCTGGACCGTCTCGAGGACGGTCTTCTGCCAGTCGCCGGACGCGAGCAGGCCGAACGGCTCGCCGAGCGCGCCGACCGGGCCTTCGGGCGAGGCGCCGTGCGGAGCGGGCGGGCGGGCGGCCGCGTCCATCAGTCGTCCCTCCGCCGCATGAGCAGGCCGAGCGCGAAGCCGACGCCGAGCGCGAGCGCGAGCGACTTGCCCGGGTTGTCGCGCACGTAGCCCGCGACGTTCGACTTCACGTCTTCCCACTCGGTGTCCGCGATCTTGTCGCGCAGCGCGGCCGCGCGGACCTTCACGCTGTCGGCGACTTCCGAAACGCGCTCGCGGACCCGGCCCGCGCCTGCGGCCGCAGCCTCGCGCGTCGCGTCGATCTTCTGCTCCACCGCCCGGGCGGCGTCTTCGACGGTGTTGTTGGCCATGGGGCCCTCCTTCGGGAGGAGGAATCTTGTCACAGCCCGCGCGCGGGCGGAAGGTTACGATGGGAGGCGGCATGCATCCGACGACGGCGCAGCTCCGGCTCGCCCGGACTCCGCGGCAAAACTTCGCCGAGACCCTGCGGGTCGTGGGGCGGGGCACGGTCCGGCGCTTCTGGGACGCGCGCGGGCTCGACCTCGCCTCGAGCCTGGCCTACTCGTCGCTCCTGAGCCTCGTCCCCCTCATCGCGTCCGTCACCATCCTCACGTCCACACTTTTCGGGCTCTCGGGAACGGGGATCTACCGGATCCTCCGCCTCGCCCTTCCGGGCGCCGGACGCGAGGTCGTCGCGGACCTCCAGACCATCGTCCGGTACGCGTCGGTGTCCGGGACGGCCTCGATCTTCTTCCTCGTGACGTCTCTTCGGACCTACTTCCTCGTGGAGGGCTCCGCGAAGGCCCTCTGGGGCACGACGGTGACGCCCCGGCCGCCGCTCCGGCGGCTCGGCACCGCGCTGTCCGTGATGATCCTCGGGCCGATCGCGATCGGCGTCCTCACGTCGCTCCTGCTCGAGAGCGGAGCGGGCTTTTCGGGCGTCCGCCCCCTCGGCTCGGTCCTGACCTTCGTCCTTCTCGTCTACCTTTACCGGACGCTCCCGGGCGCGGGCGTGCGATGGGGCCCGGCGCTGATCGCGGCGACGTTCGCGGCGACGACGATCACGGCGCTCCGGCTCGCCATCACGCGCGGCGTCCTCCAGCTCGCCGGGACCGGCGCCGCCTTCGGGCCGCTCACGGCGGCCATCGTCTTCGTCGTCGCCGTCGGCTTCGTCTTCGTCCTCTTCCTCCTCGGGATCTCGCTCGCGCACGCGATCCAGTTCCGCGCCGAGTTCCTGGACCACGACGCCCTCGAAGAGCGTACGGAGGAGGGGGGGCGGCTGTACGAATCCGTGCGGCTCCTCCTCGTCCTGACGGTCGCGTGGCGGAACGACCGGGCGACGCGCAACCTGACGGCGCTCGCAAACGAGCTCGGGCGGCCGGAGGCCGACGTCGTCCCCCTCGTGCGCGACCTGCGCCAGGCGGGGCTCGTCGCCGCCGGCGAGGGCGGCGCCTTCTCGCTCACGCGGTCTCCGGAGACGATCTCGCTCTACGCGGTCGCCCGCGCGATCGGCGAATCGTCCGCGCGCGCGGTCCCGAAGGGCCACGACGCCGTCGCCGTGAGCCTCCACCGCATCTTCGCGAAGGCGGCGCGCGAGGAGCGCGCCGTCCTGCAGGGGACGAGCCTTCACGATCTGGCCAACGCGGAGCACAATCCGGACGTCCAGGGGATCGTGACGACGTGAAGGCCCTCCTCAAGTTCCTCGGTTTCTGCGTCGCCGCCGTGCTCGTCATGGCGATGGTCGGCGCCGGCATGCCGCTGAAGCACGTCGTGACGCGCCGCATGTCGTTCGCGGCGCCGCCCGAGCGGGTCTGGTCGGCGATCCTCTCGATCCGTCAGCTGCCCATCGACCGCTCCGACCTCAGGGCGGTGGACCAGGGCACGTCGACGGCGCCGCCCTCCGTGATCGAGGTCGTCGGATCGCCTGTCAAGATCACGTACGACACGTTCCGCCCGCCCCGTACGCTCGTGGTGAAGACGTCCGAGCCGGACGTCGCCTACGGCGGGACCTGGACGTTCGAGCTCGAGCTCGAGACGGCGCAGATCACGAAGCTGACCGTGACCGAGGAGGCCGAAGTGCGAGGACGGCTCCTGCGGTTCGCCGTCCGGACGTTCGGCCTCGACGACTCGCTGATCGACGGCGTGTTCCGCGCCATCAAGCGCAAGCTCATCGAGACGCCGGCGTCCTGAGACTGCTCCAGCCCGCGGTTTGACGGCCCCGCGCCTTCCCGCTAATCTCCGCCTCCTCTCGACAGGTGGGGCTGTAGCTCAGTTGGGAGAGCGCCTGAATCGCACTCAGGAGGTCGTCAGTTCGATCCTGATCAGCTCCACCACTTTAATCAGCTTCCCAGGTCCCCGGTGCAACGATTCGGCATGCCGAATCTCCTCGTTCTCCAGGCGACGACATATCAGTTCTGATATAGAACTCTGCCGTGGCGAAGGCTCTCCGGGTTCTCCACGGTGAAATCAGGACGCCGCCTGTTTCCCTCGAAGCCCGGAGGGAGATCGGCTTCCTCCTGCGGCAGCTTCAGGAAGGCATTGCTCTTTCGCTACCGGCCTCGCGGCCAATGCCCGGGATCGAAAGGAGCTGCCACGAGTTGAGGGTCAGGGACGGCAGTCGCGACTGGAGGGTCGCCTACGCGGTCGAACGGGACGCGATCGTGATCCTCTAAGTCTTCGAGAAGGGCTCGAGGAAGACCCCACAACAGGTCATGGAAGTTTGTCGCAAGCGCATCTGCGAATACCGCCGACTGGTCCGGGAGGAAGAATGAACGAAAGCAAGGAAGCCAGGAAGGCCGCCCGACTCGAGAACGCGGGCTGGAAGACCGTTACGGTTCAGGACTTTCTCGCCCTCTCGGACGAGGACATGGCGATCATCGACGTGAAAGTGGCTCTCGCGAAGCGGCTTCGGGTGCAGCGAACGCGCGCGGGGCTGAGTCAGCTCGAGGTCGCGAAAATCGTCCGGTCGAGCCAGCCGCGTGTCGCGAAGATGGAAGCCGCCGACAAGACCGTCTCGATCGACCTCCTGGTGAAGGCCCTCGTGAAAACCGGAGTCTCCGTTCAGGACATCGGCAGGTCACTAGAGAAGGTCGCGCCCTCGAAACGGAAGGCGAGCCGGGCCCATCGTCTCGCCCACGCTTGAGCTCGCTCGGCAATCGCGACTCCTTTCCCCGTTTCTCGAGCGCGCTGACCTCGCGACTATTCGAACGCCAAGACCCCGCGCGCGCGAGTTGGTCGCGCGCGAGTCATTGCAAGCGCCGCCCCCGTATCTCCGTTGGGTTTCCGCAGCCTCGGTCCACCGTCTCAAGGGGACGTTCTTCCAGACCGCCATCACGCTGTTCAATGCGCACAGCGACTATTCCCAAGGCGGTCGGGGCGAGTGACGTCGTCACGAACTCCGCGACGCTTGCCGTCGATGGAGATTCGTGCTTCGTTCCGTACGTGACCGTGGTCGACAATCGATCCGGGGACAGCTCCTTCCTGGGCGCGTTGTGAAGATCTCTCTCTGGCCGAACGGATCGAGCTGAATCCGATCATCTGCCCCTAGACACGGGCAGAACCTCGTGCCGGATCCTTCGCGACGTTCACCGGCTTCCGGTCGGCGACTCAGCGCGGCGGCAGCAGGAGGAGGTTCCCGGTCTCCGGATACCGCCGGAGGATCGTGAACCCGCGCCGCTTCGCGTCGGCCGCCTCCGCGTCCGTGACGTAATAGAGGTCGTAGTCCCAGCGGTCCTCGATCCGGTCGACCGGAGCGAGCCAGGCGAGCCCGTCGACGACGCGCACGAAGTTCAGCGCCGGCTCGCAGTGCGAGATCGAGGCGACGCGCGTCGGCCGCGGACGCCCCTGCTCCCGGGTGTAGTCCGCGAGGTCCGCGACGACGCGGCGCACGTCGGCGTCGAACCACCAGAGCGCCGACCGGCGCGTCTCGGCGACCC
>JBBQDQ010000201.1:0-6210 GCA_038319835.1 Thermoanaerobaculia bacterium
CATTCGAAGAAATCCCCTCTTCCTCTTCCTCTTCGACGCGGCACATCCTCGTCATGGAGCTGCTCGAAGGCGAGACGCTCCGGCAGGCGATCGCGGCCGGAAAGCTGCCTTTGCGCAAGGCGGTCGACTGGGCGATCCAGATCGCGCGCGGCCTCGCGGCCGCGCACGACAAGGGCGTCGTCCACCGGGACCTCAAGCCCGAGAACCTCTTCGTCACGAGGGACGGGCGGATCAAGATCCTCGACTTCGGCCTCGCGAAGCTCGCCGAGGCGGGCGACGGCGGCTCCGGGTCGAACCTGCAGACGGCCGCCCGCGGCACCGAGCCCGGCGTCGTCCTCGGCACGATGGGCTACATGGCGCCCGAACAGGTGCGCGGCAAGGCCGCCGACGTCATCACGGCGATCCTCCGCGAGGAGCCGGCCGACCTCTCGCTCACGAACCAGAGCGTGCCGCCGGGGCTCGAGCGCATCGTGCGCCGCTGCCTCGAGAAGGCCCCGGAACAGCGCTTCCAGTCGGCCGGCGACCTCGCCTTCGCCCTCGAGAGCCTCTCGTCGGAGTCGTCTGCGGCGCGGATGGTCGCGCCCGGCGTCGCGCCGCCGCGCCTCGTGAAGAGGCGGGCGGCCCTCGCCGCGGCGGCGGCCGCGTGTCTCGCCGCCGGCTTTCTCGTCGGGAGGATGGGCCGCGCCCCGTCGCACGCCGCACCCTCCCTGAAGTTCGACCGGCTCACGGCGGAGCCGGGCGTCGAACGGTCGCCCGCGCTCACGTCGGACGGAGAGACCGTCGCGTACGTCAAGGCGATCGGCGGCCGAACGCACGTGTTCGTGCAGCGCGTCGGCAGCGACAAGTCCGTCGACCTGTCGGCCGACTCTCCGTCCGCCGACAGCGATCCCGCGTTCTCGCCCGACGGCTCGCTCATTGCGTTCCGTTCGGAGCGCGACGGCGGCGGCCTGTTCGTGATGGGCCCGCTCGGGGAATCCGTCCGCCGCGTGACGGACACCGGCTTCGGCCCCGACTGGACGCCGGACGGCAAGGAGATCCTCTTCTCCGAGGAGGCCGCGCTCTCGCCGCTCGCACGAGGGACGCGCGCCCGCATCTCGGCCGTCGAGGTCGCGACCGGAAAGAAGCGGTTGATCTTCGGTCCGGACGCCATCGAGCCCGCCGTCTCGCCGCACGGCTTGCGCGTCGCCTTCTGGGGGCTCCTGGGCGACACTGCGCAGCGCGACATCTGGACGGTGCCGCTCGCCGGTCTCACGTCCGGCGAGAAGCCCGTCGCGGTGACGGCGGACGCCTACGTGGACTTCAGCCCCTTCTGGTCGCCCGACGGCGCCTTCCTCTTCTTCGGGAGCAACCGCGGAGGGAGCTTCAATCTCTGGCGCGTTCCGATCGACGAAGCCTCGGGCGCCACGCGGGGGGCGCCCGAACCCCTGCCGCTGCCGCTCACGTGGGCCGGCCTGTTCCCCGGCTCCTTCCGAGGCTCACGGAACGGGACACGAATCGCGTTCTCGGCGCCGGCCGAGCTCACGACGATCGAGAGGCTCCCCCTCGAACCGGGCACGCTGCGTGTTGCAGGAAGGCCGGCGCTCCTCCGGAGCAGCTCGACGACGTTCGAGAATCTGCACATCTCGCCGGACGGCTTGACGCTCGCAACACAAACGCTCGGCCGGATCGAGGACCTCTGCCTTCTCCCCGTGGACGGCAGCACGCTTCGCCGCGTGACCCACGACGAATTCCGCAACCGCGGCCCCGTCTTCACGCCGGACGGCAAGCGGCTCGTCTTCTATTCCAACCGCGGAGGAGACTACCGGGAGTTCTCCGTCGCCGCGGACGGCAGCGGCGTCGCGCCGGTCACGCCGGAAGGATCGCCGTTCTATCTCTACCCCGCGGTCACCCGCGACGGCCGGTTCCTGGCCGCTGCCTCCTTCGACGGGAAGGTCGCGATTCTGCCGCTCTCGTCCGGCGCCGGCGGCGCCATCGTCGCGGGCACGCCCGTCGCACAATTCGCGTCGCGCTGGCCGTGGGCGTGGTCGCCCGACGGCCGCCAGCTCCTCGCGGCGGGAGGCCCCGGAGGCGAGAACGACCTGCCTGTCCTCCTCTTCTCGGTCGAGACGAAGTCGGTCCGGGACCTCGGAACCCGGGCCTTCTCGGCGGAGTTCGCGCCGGACGGCCGTACAGCCGTCCTCGCGACGCCGGACGGGATTCGCGCGGTCGATCTCGCGACGGGCGCGTCCCGCCTTCTCTACGCGGTCCCGGACGGATCCGTGAAGCGGTTTGCCCTCTCCCCCGACGGCCGCTCGCTCTACTTCCTCCGGGATGCGACCGAGAGCGACATCTGGGTCGGCACGTTCAAGTGAGTCTCGCGGTCAGACCCGGCGCCCGAGAAGCGCGGCGCCGATCATCTTCGCGGTCTTCAGGACGCCGAAGCGCTCGACGAGGATCTTCTTGTAGAGGTCCACGTGGCTCCCGGGCGGCACGGCCGGGCGCTCCTTGGAGGCGAGCCGCAGAGCCTGAGGCGGGCACACGGCGATGCAGGCGCCGCAGCCGATGCAACGGGCGTGGTCCACGGCCGTTTTCCCGTCCGCGTCGGAAAGCGCGTCCATCGGGCAGCGCGTGCGGCACGCGCCGCAGTCCAGACAGTCCTCGCCGTTCACCTCGGCCCGGAAGTTCGAGTGGACGACGTCCGCGGGCCGCGGGAACTCCTTCGCCATCCTGAGGACGCCGCAGCAGCACCCACAACAGAAGCAGACGAAGAGCGGATCCTGCGCGTTCCCGGGCTGCACGACCATGCCGTCGCGCTCGGCCCGATCGAGGAGCGCGAGCACCTGCTCGCGCGAGAGCTCCTCGGCCTTGCCCGTCTCGAGGAGGTGGCGCGCGACCCCCTTCAGGGCGAGGCAGTTCTTCCGCTCGTCCGTCTGCCGGCACGGCTCGCCCACGAGGTCGCGCCCCTGACGGCAGACGCAGTTCATCACGGCCCACGGCCCGTCGCCGCCCGCGACGAGCGCCCGCGCGTCGTCGTAGCGGCCGACCCCGCGCTCCACGACGACCTTCGCGTTCACCGGGATCGTGCGCATCTGCTTCGTCTTCGGCCCGAGGAACGCGCCCGCGAATCCCTCCGCGATGTACCGCTCCATGTCGCGCTGGAGCTCCGGCGTGAGCCGATCGACCTGGAACTCGTACATGCCGACCGCCAGCATCGCCTTGCTCCACTTCTTCGCCCGGCCGTGCGCATGGGCGCTGCCGCCCATGACCGCTCCCTTCGCGGCGAGGCGGTCGAGGAGCGCCTCCAGCTCGCCGGCCGTCCATCGTCCGCGCGCCCGACGGTGGATGCGCGAGAGCGGCTCCGGAACGGCCGAAAGGAGGAGCGCCGCCTCGGCCTCTTCCTCCGTGAAGAGCCGGCGGAGGATCGAGAGCTCCACCCCGCTCTCCGTCGCCGGGAATCCGACCGGCATGACGTCGAGGTGCTCCTGCAGCCGCCGGTAGACGTCCGGAGTCTCGTTCGCAGTCGGACCCGGCTGGTTCAAACGGTGCATGGTCGGGTTTATTCTGAGGCCTCACGATCGCGGCCGGATAGGATGACGCCATGACGGCGCCGAAAACTCTCCCGTCCGAGGCGCGCTGGCCGGTGCTTTTCGCCCTCCTTGCGCTCGGGCTTCTCAACTTCGCGCTCCCGCCGACGCTCATCCTGGGCCCGCGCTGGGTCGTTCTGGCCGTCCTCGCCGTCCTCGCCGTCCCGACCGTGATCGCGCACCGGGCCCGCCGCACCACGCTCACGCGCGACCTCGGCTTCGCGATGAGCGGGGTCGTGACGCTGGCGCTCATGGGCTCGCTCGCACTTCTCCTCGGGGGCCTGCCGCAAAAGCGGGAGACGCCGGCGGAGCTCGCGAAATCCGCGGCGTGCCTCTGGATCGCGAACGTCCTCGTCTTCGCGATCTGGTACTGGAGGCTCGACGCGGGCGGGCCGTTCGCCCGAGACGGGCGCGGCGCGCACACCGAAGGCGATTTCTTCTTCCCCCAGATGATGGACGGGTGCCCCGGACCGAAACGCTGGTCCCCGCTCTTCGTGGACTACCTCTTCCTTGCCTTCAACAACAGCACGGCCTTCTCCCCCACCGACACGCCCGTACTCTCGCGGTGGGCGAAGGTCCTGACCATGCTGCAGTCGCTCATTTCCTTGCTCGTCGTTGCGGTCCTCGCGTCCCGGGCCGTCGGCCTCATCTGACGCGGGGCTGGTTCAAACGGCCCATGGCCCGCGCCGTTCCCGAGGCCTAACGTCGGGGCGGAGGAACTGCATGTTCGGGCAATTCGACGAAGCCGTCGCGTACATCCGCCAGCACGGCGTGACGATGGTCGACCTCAAGTTCTGCGACCTCGCGGGCCGGTGGCGGCACGTGACTCTCCCCGCCGAACGATTCACGCCCGAGCTCATGGAGGACGGCGTCGGCTTCGACGGCTCGTCCGTGGGCCTGCGCTCCGTGAAATCCGGCGACCTCGTCCTCGTCCCCGACCTTTCGACCGCGTTCCTCGACCCGTTCCCCGAGGAGAAGACGCTCAGCTTCCTCTGCCGGATCCTCGAGGCGGACGACCGCTCGCCCGTCCTCTTCGATCCGCGCACGATCGCGCGGCGCGCCGAGGAGCGCCTCCGCGCGAGCGGCGTCGGGACGCGCAGCCTCTGGGGGCCCGAGTTCGAGTTCTACCTCTTCGACGGCGTCGCGTACGAGAACGGCGTCAACGTCGCGAGCTACCGCGTCGAGTCCTCCGAGGCCGACTGGCGGAGCCACGAGCTCGGCTCGGGATTCACGATCCCGCGCCATGGGGGGTATCACGCGCTGCCGCCGCAGGACCACCTCGACGACGCGCGGACGAAGATCTCCCGCATCCTCGAATCCGTCGGTGTCCCCGTGAAGTACCACCACCACGAGGTCGGCGGACCCGGCCAGTGCGAGATCGAGATCCCGCTCCTCGGGCTCCTCGAAGCCTGCGACGCCGTACTCATGGTCAAGTACGTCGTCCGGCGCGCGGCGCGGAAGATGGGGCTGACCGCCACGTTCATGCCGAAGCCGCTCTACGGCGAGGCGGGGAGCGGCATGCACTGCCACCAGCTCGTCCTCGACGGCACGCGCAACGTCTACTTCGACCCCGCGGGCTACGGCTGCGTGAGCGAGACGGGGCGCTTCGCAATCGGCGGCCTTCTGCACCACGGAGCGGCCGTCATGGCCCTCACGAATCCCTCGACGAACTCCTACCGCCGCCTCGTCCCCGGCTTCGAGGCGCCGGTGGCCGCGATCTATTCGCTCGGGAACCGCAGCGCCGCGATCCGGATCCCCAAGTACGCGAACCGCCCCGAGAGCGCCCGCTTCGAGTTCCGCCCGCCGGACGCGACGTGCAATCCCTATCTCGCGATGGCCGCGCAGCTCCTCGCGGGCCTCGACGGGATCGAGAAGAAGATGGATCCGATCGCGCTCGGCTTCGGCCCGTTCGACGGCGACGTCGCCGCGCTGCCGGCCGACGTGAAGGCGAAGATCCGCGCGCTCCCGACGGCGCTCGACGAGTCGCTCGACGCGCTCGAGCAGGGCCACGAGTTCCTGACGAAGGACGGCGTCTTCCCCGCCGACCTCGTCCCACGCTGGATCCAGAAGAAGCGCGAGGAGGACCGCGAGGTCCGCAACCGCCCGCACCCGTACGAGATCGAGCTCTACTACGACCTCTGAGGAGCGAGGCGCCGGGGGCTACTCGGCTTCCAGGTACGCCGCGAGCCCGTGCTTTCCGCCTTCGCGGCCGAACCCGGACTCCTTGTAGCCGCCGAACGGTGACGTCGGGTCGAACTTGTTGTACGTGTTCGCCCAGACGACACCGGCGCGCAGCTTCTGCGAGATCTTGAAGATCTTCGACCCCTTGTCCGTCCAGATGCCGGCCGAGAGGCCGTACATCGTGTTGTTCGCCTTCTCGACGGCCTCGTCGGGCGTGCGGAACGTCTGGACGGCGAGCACCGGCCCGAAGATCTCCTCGTTCGCGATCCGGAAGCTCTGCGCGACGTTCGTGAAGAAGCTCGGAGGGAACCAGAAGCCCTTTGCGGGCAGCGTACAGCCCGACTGCGTGAGGACCGCTCCCTCGTCCACGCCCGACTGAACGAGCTCCCGGATCTTTTCGAGCTGCATCTTCGAGTTGATCGCGCCGACGTCCGTGTTCTTGTCGAGCGGATCGCCGAGGCGAAGC
>JBBQDQ010000202.1:0-6183 GCA_038319835.1 Thermoanaerobaculia bacterium
GTGCCGATGGTGGCCGCCTCGTAGAGAAGGACGATCCCGACCGTCGGCGCCGTGCCGAGCGGCGCGGCCGCGAAGAGGAGCGGGATGACCGCGACGCACGGGTCGGCCGAGAAGAGGAGGAAGAGCGACCACGCCGTGGTCTTCGACCCCTCGTGCACGTGGTCGTAGTGCGCGTGCGCGTGGCCGTGAACCTTCCTGCCGACGGCCCGGCGCATTCCCCAGATGCCGTACGCGAGGCCGAACCCGACGAGCAGGACGCCCGCGATCGCCTCCATGCGCGCGCCCGCCTTCTCGAAGATCGCCCGGCCGAAGAGAAGGCCGAGGAGGCCGAGGAGGGCGGAGACCGTCACGTGGCCGAAGCCGCACAGGAACGTGATCCGGGCCGTCTTCCCGGCGGACCATTTCTGCGCGCGTGCGAGCGCCGCGAACGGGACCCAGTGGTCGGGCGCGAGCGTGTGGAGCGCGCCGATGGAAACCGCGGCTCCCGCCAGTGTCAGGAAGAGGCTGCTCGCCACGTCACGCTCCCACGATGAGGTCGTCGCCGTGGACGGCGACCGGGATGTTTGCGAGCCCCTTCGGTGGCGGTCCCGAGACGACGGCACCCTCGGCGTCGTAGACGCCCTCGTGGCAGGGGCAGAGGTAGGTCTGCTTCTCCTCGTGCCACGCGACCGTGCAGCCGAAGTGCGAACAGAGGAGCGAGCGCGCCGCGACGCCCCTCTCCGTCCGCCGGAGCTCGACCGGCCGGCCGGCGACGAGGACCTTCGTGCGGCCCTCCTTCGGGACCTGAGAGAGGGGGACGAGCGCCTGCGTCGGCTTGAGCGCGGGCGTCTTCGAGCAGCCCGCGAGCGCTGCGGTCAAGGCGCCGCCCCCGAGCGACAGAAAGAGCGTGCGGCGGTCGACGTCGCTCACGGCGCGACTCCCGCCGCGGGAACCTCCGCGCGCTTTTTCGCGAGCGCGTCCGTGAGGATCGAGAGCCACGCGTCCATCCCGGCGCCGGATGTCGCCGAGACCTCGACGAGGCGGCCGTCGGGCGCGAGCGTCGCGACCTGCTCGCGGACGGCGGGGAGGTCGAACGGGACGTACGGGAGGAGGTCGATCTTCGTGACGACCGTGACGGCGGCTTTCGAGAAGATTGCGGGGTACTTGAACGGCTTGTCCTCGCCCTCCGTGACGGACAGGAGGACGATCTTGAAGTCCTCGCCGAGGTCGTAGCCGGTCGGGCAGATGAGATTGCCGACGTTCTCGATGAAGAGGACGTCGAGATTCGAGAGGCGCCCTTCCTCCTCGGCGATCGCGCGCTCGACCTGGCGCGCGTCGAGGTGGCAGGAGCCGCCGGTCAGGATCTGCCGGGCCGGGATTCCCATCTTCCGCAGGCGCTCGGCGTCGCGCTCGGTCGCGATGTCGCCCTCGAGGCCGCCGAGACGAAGGGAGCCCTTGAGGGCGGCAACCGTTTTCTCGAGGAGCGTCGTCTTGCCGGAGCCCGGCGAGGAGATCAGGTTCACGACGAGCGTCCCGGAGCGGGCGAACGTCTCGCGCAGCCCGGCCGCGGCCGCGGCGTTCGCTGCGAGCACCTTCTGTTTGACGTCGACTTCGGTCACCGGGCTTCTCCTCCCGCCGCCTGCTCCCCGGGATCATCCTCCTCGAAGACGACCTGCAGGACGTCGAGGTCGTCGCCGCCCGTCACGCGCAGGATGCCGCCGCAGCGCGGGCAGAGCCGGAGCCACGTCCCGGGGGCGCGGCCGGGCAGGTCGCCGCAGACGCGGCAGTGCTGGCGCGCGGGTCGCCAGTCGATGTCGAGCGTGGAGCCTTCCTCCGGCGTGCCCTGCACGAGCGCCTCCCACGCGTAGGAGAGCAGCTCGGGCTCGATGGCCGCAAGGTCCCCGACCGCGAGCTTCACTTGCGTGATCCTGCCGGGCCCGCGGTCCGCCACGGACGCGCGCGCGATCCGGCGGACCTCTGCAGCGACTCCCATCTCGTGCATCAGCAGATCCTCGGGAGCTGCTCGCCCGTGAGGA
This sequence comes from Thermoanaerobaculia bacterium, assembly GCA_038319835.1. Classification (GTDB taxonomy): domain Bacteria; phylum Acidobacteriota; class Thermoanaerobaculia; order UBA5066; family UBA5066; genus Fen-183. The sequence goes on from JBBQDQ010000202.1 coordinate 2,016, forward strand.
GGTCCACGACCCGCACGCCGCCGATCCGGCTCTTCAGGGTCACGCGGCCCGGACCTTCGGCGACCACCGTGCCGATCGCGGCGGCCTTCGCGCCGAGCGGATGGGCCCGGAGCGCCGCGAGCGCGGCTTCGGCCGCCTCGGGCGCGACGATCGCGAGGAGCTTGCCCTCGTTCGCGACGTAGAGCGGGTCGAGGCCGAGGATCTCGCAGGCCCCGCGCACTTCCTCGGCGACGGGGATTTTCGCCTCCTCGAGCCGGATCCCGACGCGGGCCTGCCCCGCGATCTCGTTCAGCGTCGAAGCGACGCCGCCGCGCGTCGGGTCGCGCAGGACGTGCACCGAGTCGCCCGCGGCGAGGAGGAGGTCTGCGACAAGGCCGTTCAGCGCGGCCGTGTCGCTCTCGAGCGTCGTCTCGAACCTGAGGCCTTCGCGGAGCGACATGATCGCGATGCCGTGGACCGCGATCTCGCCGCTCACGAGGACGACGTCGCCCGGTGCGGCGCGTCGCGGGGAGATCACGACACCCGGCGGCACGATCCCGACACCCGTCACGTTCACGAAGACGCCGTCGCCCTTCCCGCGGTCGACGACCTTCGTGTCGCCCGTGACGATGGACGTGCCGGCGCCGGAGGCCGCGCGCTGCATCGAGGCGACGATTCTCTCGAGGTCCGCGATCGCGAGCCCTTCCTCGAGGATGAGGCCCGCCGAGAGCGCGAGCGGCTGCGCGCCGCACATCGCGATGTCGTTCACGGTGCCGTGCACGGCGAGAGAGCCGATGTCTCCGCCGGGGAAGAAGAGCGGGTGGATCACGAACGAGTCCGTCGAGAACGCGAGACGGACGCCGCCGATCTCGAGGATCGCGCCGTCGTGCAGCTCGCGGAGCGCCGGGTTGTCGAAGTTCTTCAGAAAGAGCGTCTCGATGAGGCGCTGCGTGAGGCGGCCGCCGCCGCCGTGCGCCATGAGGATCGTCTGCGCGCCGGAGCCCGCCGGAACGGGGCAGGAAGCGGCCGCGAGAGCGGCGCCGACGTCCGGGGCGGAGGGCGGCTTCGCTTCGGCCATCAGGCTCTCGCGTAGAGCCAGTAGGCGGCGCAGGCGCCCTCGGAGGAGACCATCGGAGCTCCGAGCGGGTGCTCGGGCGTGCAGCGCGTTCCGAACTCGGTACAGGCGCTCGGGCGCTTGAGCCCTTGCATGATCTCGCCCGCGATGCACTCCTTCGGCTCTTCGGTCGTGATCGCGCCGACCTCGAACTTCAGCGTCGCGTCGTAGCCGGCGTACTCCGGGCGGAGGCGGTAGCCGCTTTTCGGGATGACGCCGATGCCGCGCCACGCGCGGTCGCACGTCTCGAAGACCTCGTTCACGACGGCGCGGGCGGCGGGGTTGCCCTCGCGGGAGACCGTGCGCACGTACTGGTTCTCGACGCCGAAGCGGCCGGCCTCGAGCGCGTCGACGGCCATGAAGATGCCCTGCAGGAGGTCGAGGGGCTCGAAGCCGGTGACGATCATCGGAATGCGGAAGCGCTCGCCGAGCGGCTCGTACTCGGTCCAGCCCATGACCGCGCAGACGTGGCCGGCGAGGAGGAAGCCCTGCACGCGGTTCAAGGGCGACGAGAGGATCGCCTCCATCGCCGGCGGCACGAGGACGTGCGAGGCGAGGACGGAGAAGTTCGGGAGACCGAGCTGCTTCGCGCGCTTGACCGCCATTGCGTTCGCGGGCGCGGTCGTCTCGAACCCGACGGCGAAGAAGACGATCTCCTTCCCCGGGTTCTGCTGCGCGAGCGTCACGGCGTCGAGCGGCGAGTAGACCATCCTGACGTCGCCGCCCTTCGCCTTGACCGTCAGGAGGTCGGTCGTCGAGCCGGGCACCCGGAGCATGTCGCCGAAGGAGGTGAAGATCACGTTGGGGCGCTGGGCGATCGCGAGCGCACGGTCGATTTGCGTGAGCGGCGTGACGCACACCGGGCAGCCCGGCCCGTGCACGAGCGTGATCTCCGGAGGGAGCATCCGGTCGATTCCCGAGCGCAGGAGCGTGTGCGTCTGGCCCCCGCAGATCTCCATGAGGGTCCACGGACGGGTCACCTTGGCGCGGATGGCGCGGACGAATGCCTGCGCGTCCTCCTCGCGGCGGTACTCGTCGACGAATTTCACGGCGTTCCGCCCCCGGAGGGCTGCGGGATCTCGAGATCGCCGAGCTCGCCCATCTCCTTGAGCGTGCGGAAGACCTCGAGGGCGTGGTCCTCGTCGAGCTTCGAGATCGCGAAGCCGACGTGCACGAGGACGTACTCGCCGACCTTCACGTCCGGCGTGTAGGCGAAGCAGACCTCTTTCGTGATCCCGGCGAACGAGACGACGCCCATCGGCATGTCGACCACGCTCGGCTCGATGCTCAGGACCTTGCCCGGGACGCCTAGACACATCGTGCACCCCACGGAAGTGCAGAGTATTTGAGACGCACGCTCAATCTCCCCGATGCAGATGCTTCAGGCGCGCGGCCGCGACGAGGACCTGGCCGACGCCGATCCCGCCGTCGTTGGGCGGGATGGCGCCGTGGAGCAGCGTCTCGAACCCTCCCGCCTGCAGCCGGGCGACGCAGAGCTCCGTCAGGAGCCGGTTCTGGAAGCAACCGCCGGTCAGCGCTACGCGGTGCGCGCCGGCGTGTGTCGAGGCCGCGAGGATCCCGTCCGCGAGCGCTGCGTGGAAGCGGGCGGCGAGGAGGCGGACGGGGACGCCCAGAGAGAGATCTCCTAGAAGGTCGAGAACGAGCGGTCCCCAGTCGAGGACGGCCGACCCGTCGGGCGAGACGATGAGAGGAAAGGCATGGGAAGTGGGTTTGCCTTCGGACAGGGCCGACGTTTCGAAGGCAGCCGCTTCCACAGCCATCGCCGATTGACCTTCAAAGGAATTCTTCTGGGCGATTCCAAGAAGCGACGCGACCGCGTCGAAGAGACGGCCCGCGCTGGTGGTGACCGGCGCGTTGACGCCGTTGTCGATCATCTTCGCGAGGACGGCCCGCTCGCCCTTCGAGAACGACCTCACGCACTCGAGGTCTTCCCGATCGAGCGCGCCTTCTCCGAGCAGCTCGAGGAGGATCGCGAGAGCTGCGCGCCTCGGCTCCCGCACGGCGGCGTCGCCGCCCGGCAGGCGGAACTCTCTCAGGTGGGCGACGCGCGCAAAGCCGGAGGCGTCGCCGAGGAGGAACTCGCCGCCCCAGACCGTCCCGTCCGTCCCGAGGCCCGTGCCGTCCCAGCAGACGCCGAGGGCGGGACCATCCGCTTCGTTCTCGGCGAGGCACGCGACGAGGTGCGCGTGGTGGTGCTGGACGGCGACGGCCGGGATGCCGCGCTCGGCGGCGAGCTTTCTCGCAAAGACCGTCGACGCGTACCCGGGGTGCAGGTCGTGCGCGACCGCGGCGGGCGAGACGCCCCAGAGCCGCTCGAAGTCGGCGATCACGCGCTCGAAGGCCTCGAGCGCCTCGGGCGTCTCGAGGTCGCCGACGTGCTGCGAGAGGAAAACCTGGCGCCCGACCGAGAGCGCGACGGCCGTCTTCATGTGCGCGCCGACGCCGAGGATCACGGGAAGATCCTCGCGGATCGGCACGGGCAGCGGCGCCCAGCCGCGCGCGCGCCGGATGAGCCGGGGAGCCCCCGCGTAGACGCGCGCGACGCTGTCGTCGACGTGACGTGCGATGGGCCGGTCATGGACGAGGAAGAGGTCCGCCATCCCGGCGAGGCGGACGAGGGCCTCGCGCTCGTCCGTGCAGATCGGCTCCTCGCTCCGGTTGCCGCTCGTCGCGACGACGGGGAAGCCCGTCTTGCGAAGGAGGAGGTGGTGGAGCGGCGTCGCGGGAAGCATCAGCCCGAGCTCCGGCCGGCCCGGTGCGACGTTCGGCGCGATGTCCGCCTTCGCGCGGCGGGGGAGGAGAACGATCGGGGCCTCGGGGCCCGAGAGGAGAGCCTCGGACTCGGGTGGGACGTCCGCGAGAGCGCGGGCCATCGCGACGCTCTTGACCATGAGCGCGAGCGGCTTTTCTTCCCGCTGCTTCCGCCGCCGGAGGTCGGCCACCGCGTCCGCGCTCCGCGCGTCGCACATGAGGTGGAAGCCGCCGAGTCCCTTCACGGCGACGACGGCGCCGGCGCGCAGCGCGTCGGCCGCGGCGAGGAGCGCTTCGTGCCGC
>JBBQDQ010000203.1:0-6165 GCA_038319835.1 Thermoanaerobaculia bacterium
CTTGAACACTGGGGACCCGGAGGCCCTCGATCTGCTCCTGTCGGCCGTCTACGCCGAGCTGCATCGGTTGGCGCGACGGGAGCTCCTGCGCGAGTCCGCCGACAACAGCCTCGAACCGACGGCGCTCATCCACGAGCTGTATCTCGGGCTCGTCGATCAGCAGCGCGCGAAATGGGAGAACCGCGCCCACTTCTTCGCCGTCGCCGCGAAGCTCATGCGGCGGATCCTCGTCGATCACGCCCGGGCCCGGCACGCGCTCAAGCGCGGAGGGGTCGGTGGCGTCGTGCAGATCGACGCGGCCCGTGACGTGGCCGACGACTCGCCCGGCCCGGACCGCGTCGACATCCTCGACCTCAACCAGGCGCTCGAGCGGCTCTCGGCCCGCAGCCCGGAACAGGGTCGCATCGTCGAGATGCGCTTTTTCGCCGGGCTCAACGTCGAGGAGACCGCCCACGTGCTGGGGCGGTCTCCCCGGACTGTCAAACGGGAATGGCGACTCGCCAGGGCGTGGCTATTTCGGGAGCTCCGCGCCTGACCGTACCGACCTCAGGGCATGCGAACGGCCGGGATCACCGTGCCGTCGTTCGAGGCGTTGTCCACGTTGACGCCATAGCAGTAGACGCCACGTGGGCCGCCCCCGGACGTCACGGTGAAGAACGCGAAGATGTCCTTTCCCTGAAGCGGGACGGGTTGCTGCCACCACTGCGACGGGCCCATCATCAGGTCGGCACGCGCGGTCATCGCGGCGCCGCCCGTCATCGCGCTGAAGTCGATCCGGACGGTCACCGGGACCGGGTCGAGGTTGGAGCAGCCGAAATTCGCTCGCGTCTCCGGCGAGGCGCGAAGGCCCGCGACGATTGACGTCGCGCCGCCCGCAGAGACCGCGAGGGCGTCGGTGCCATTGAGGCCGGCGAGTGGGGTCGAGTAACGGCCGGCGGCGCTCTCGGTGTAGACCTCGGCGACGGCGACGAAATGCTGCGACGCGTCGGTGAACAGCGCGATGCCGGCGCCTCCCGTGTAGCCGAAGGCCTCCTGAAGGAAGTTCTCGTAAGTCCTGTACGAGTTCGCCCCGAGGGTGATGGTCTTCCAGGCCGTTGCGCCGGACGGAGTCATCAGCCCTGCCGAGATCGAGATGTCCTTCGAGTCCGGGTTCAGAAGGGTCATATTCGTCTTGTAAAAGGCGCCGCCCAGGCCTGCCACGTTCGCCGACGAGGCGAAGACGTAGCCCGCCAGTTTCGTCCGCGTCGTGACCCAGAGGTCCGATCCGCCGGAGCCGCCGGGCCGGGTCGACTGGAAGTACATCGTCGTTCCGTCCCAGGAGAGCGACGGCCGCTGGTCGGTGACGGAACTGTTGACGAGCGGACCGAGGTTCACGGGCGCCGACCACGGGTCGGAGATGCTCGCCCGGGTGGCCGTCCACAGGTCGCCGCCACCGACTCCCCCCGTCCGGTTTGAGGTGAAGAAGATCTCCAGCCCGTCGCGCTCGCGGACGTTCGGCAGGGTGTCATTGGCCGTTGTGTTCAGCCCTTCGACGAGCGTCGCCGGACCGAAGGTGCCGTCGGACTGCCGCCTGCTCATGTAGATGTCGAATGTGCCTGCGGCGCCCTGGCCGGGTCGCGCGCTGCTGAAGTAGAGGTATTCGGCGCCGTCTTCGCCGTGGAAGGGCGAGGGTCTCAGATCCGACTGCGCGCTGTTGACCTGGCAGCCGAGGTTGACAGGTTCCTCCCAGCCGAAGCTGTCGCGGGTGTTGCGCCGGTACGAGACGTACATGTCGGTGTCCCCGCAGCCGCCCGGTCGGTCGCTCACGAAGTAGAGCGCGTGCAGGTCCGCCGTCAGGACCGGGCAGAAGCTGTTGGTGCCCGCCAGGTTGATCGTGGCCGGGAGTTTCTCGGGGATAGCCCAGGGGGCGTCGAGGTTTGCGCGCTGCGTGAACCAGATCTCCTTGCCGTCCCGCGCAAAGTAGAGGGTGAGCCCGTCAACCGAGATCGCAGCGCAAGTCTCACTCGCCGATGTGTTCACGACGGGGCCGAGGTTGACCGGCGCGGACCAGTCCGAATACATCTGGGCTCGGGCGGGTACGGCGAGCGCGAGGATCGAGACTCCGAGAAGGACGCCAATCCATCTGGTGGTTCTGTTCATGGCCTGACCTTTCTTTTCGGCCCGGAACGCGCGGCCGATGAGTGATCTCCATGAGTAAGACGCGGAATCCGGGACGGGGCGGGGCCAGGCAAGATCGACGCGGTCCTCACGCCCGAACAGCGCGCCAAGCTCGAGGGCTGGATCGCCGCCCACCGCCAGCAGCGCGCCAAGGCAAATAGAATCCAGCTGCTTCCTCGGCAGGGGACGCAATTGCAGATGAGACCTCCAAGATGCTGATCCTCTTCGTCCTTTCGTTCGTCGCGGGCGTCTCGTCGCTCATCTGCGAGACAGTGTGGATCCACCGGTTCAGTTTCGTGTTCGGCTCGACGGCTCCGGCGGCGAGCGTGGTCGTGGCCGTGTTCCTCGGCGGCTTGGCGATCGGAAGCTGGGTCTTCGGAAACGTGTCCGCGCGAACGTCGAATCCCCTGCGGGCCTTTGCGGCCCTGCAGCTCGCGATCGGCGCATACGTCTTTCTCTTCCCGTCCCTCCTCCGAGGAGGAGATCTCGTCTACGCGGGCGTCGCCCCGCGGATCGCGGAGAACGCCGCTCTCGCGGCGGCCGTTCGGATCGCGCTTGCGATCTTCGTCCTGATCCTGCCGACGATCCTGATGGGCGGAACCCTGCCGCTCCTTCTCCAGGCCGGCGTGGGCCGCTCCGAAACGATCGGGCCGCGGGCCGGGCTCCTGTACGCCTTCAACACGGTCGGAGCAGCGGCGGGTGGATTCCTGGGCGGCACCCTGCTTCTCGAGCGGCTCGGGGTGCGGAATGCCGGATTTTCCGCGGGCGCGCTCAGTCTCGCGGCCGGCGTCGCCGCGAGGTTCCTCTCGTCGGCGCCATCGGCCGGCGGCCGGGCGCGTGGGGACTTCCCGGAGGACGCCGGTCCGGGCGCGGCAGTGGTCCCGCCATCCGTCGTCCGCCTGGCGGTCCTTTGTTTCGCGGTCTCCGGCTTCGCGGGAATCGCCTACGAGATGCTGTTTCTCCGGACTCTCGTCCTGTACTTCCGGGACACGATCACCCTCTATACCAGCGTCATCTCGGCGTTCATTCTCTGGCTGGCTGTAGGAAGCGCAGTGTCGGGGGCGCTTCTGAAGAGGATCCGTTGGCCCGTCGCGGCGCTCGGGTTCACGCAGGTCGCGATCGGGGTGTTTTCGTTCCTCGCGTTCACGCTGCCGGTGCCGTGGCATCGCGCGCTCGTACTCCTCGGCCGCTCGAGCCCTGCGACGGTTCCCGTGCTCGTCCTCCTGCTGCTCGCTGTCCCGATGACGTTCATGGGGGCCGCGTTCCCGCTCGTCGCGAGCATCGTCGCGCGCGAAAGCCGGTCTGCCGGTAGACGCATCGGGGCTGTCTACGCGCTCAACACGGCCGCTGCGATCGGGGGGTCACTGGCGACGGTGTTCCTTCTCGTGCCGATGCTGGGCATGCAAGCCGCGATTCTCGTTTGCGTCCTGGCGAATCTCTCGATGGGAGCCGCCGTCGTCTTCGTGGACGGCGCCCTTTCGCACCGGAAGCTGGCGCTGAGCGCCTGCGCTCTCGCGATCCTCCTCCCCGTCGCTGTCACGGCCACCGGACGCGTGTCGATCCCGCTGACGATTCTTCGGAGCCTGACACAGCCGGGCGACGAAATCCTCGAGGTCCGCGAAGGGGTGACAGGAACGACCTTCGTCGCAAAGGCGGTCAAGGGCGGATATGAACTCTGGTCGGAGTCCGTTGCGATCAGCACGACCCGCAACGGTTCGTTTTACGGCCCGGGCTTCGTGCCGGTCCTGCTTTCCCCGAGGATTCCCGAGACCGTTCTGAGCCTGGCCTTCGGCGGGGGACTGTCGAGCTACGGCATCCGGCTGTTCCCAGAAGTGAAGCGGCTGGACTGCGTCGACCTGTCGGCCGAGAACATGGACCTCGCGCTGAAGCATTTCCCGGAGAACGCCGGACTCCGGGACGACACGCGGACACGGTTCGTGGTCGACGACGCCCGAAACTTCCTCCGGTACGCCGCAGACAAATACGACCTGATCCTCGTCGAGGCGACGCCGCCGATATTCAGCTTCCGGAACGCGTTCCTCTTCACGAAAGAGTTCTACGAGTCCGCCGCCCGGCGGATGAACGCCGGCGGGTTCTTCGTCCAGGTCCTGCCTCTGGCCCAGCTGTCGCTGAAGGAGACGCTCGGGGTCATGAGGACGTTCGCCGCGGTGTTTCCCGAGCGCGCCCTGTGGTTCATCGGCGGGCCGGACGTCGTGATGATGGGGAGCGGTTCGCCTCTCGTCCTGAGCTACGGGGAGACCTCCCGGCGGCTCGCGAGGCCGGAGGTGAACCGCGTGCTCCGGGAGCGGTTCTCCATCGCGCAGCTGCAGGCGGTCGGGAACCTCTTCTCGGGATACCTTCTCGACTCGAAGGCCTGGGACCGGGTGGCCGAAGGCGGGACGGTCTACACCGAGGAACGCCTCGGGCTCATGTTCTCGTCCGGGCGGGACCTCGGCACTCTAAACGTCGCCCGGATCCACGAACGGCTGGCTCCGTGGAGCGACATCCTCTCCCGGCTCTCGGACCGCGAGGCCGTCGAGCACATCTACGGTGCCGGCGTTTTCGAGCGCAACCTCGAGGACCGGCGGCAGTTCTTCGCCGCGAACATGTACGGGCCGAACGAACTCTATCCGGCGATGCTGGCCTTCATCGAGCGCCACGCCCTCGACAAGAACGGGGAGCGCGTGAGGTTGTACGAGGTCCTCAGGGCGCGGGGCCGCGACGCGGAGGCGGACGACCTCGCCGAACGCATGAGGCGGGCTCGATAAACGAGATGGAGGTGACCGGCGCGGCAACCCGCGTCGTGTCACCTCCATGTCGGGACCGTTGCTCCGGCAGCCGGTCAGGGAATCACGGGCAGGTCGGGCTTAACCGCCGGACCGCGCGTGCGAGACGTGGCGCTTGATGTTCTGCTTCGGAGCGTCGGCCGGCACGACCTTGACGGTCACGGCCGGAGACGTCTGGACGTTTGCCTCGGAGTCGTAGACCTTGGAGACGATCGTGTGCGTGCCTGTGGCGGCGCCCGCCGTGTTCCACGAGTAGTTGAGACCTGCCGAGTCGGACGACGCCACAAGAGTTCCGTCGATGTAGATATCGGTCCGGACGGCCGCCGTGTCGCCTGAGGTGGTTGCCCGGATCCGTGTGGTTCCTGAAATCGTCGCGCCGTTCGCCGGATAGGTGATCGATGCGGCGACCGGTGCGGCGATCCAGCTCCCGCCCGTTCCCGTGACCTTCGTGACTTCGAACCCCCAGAAGGTGATAGAGCCGTCCGAGACGAGACGGATCTTGACGGTGTCGCCGGGGACCGTCTTCGTCGCGCCCGCGAGAGCCCCGCCCGTGAACGGAGAGCCGCTGATGTTGTTCCCGCTCTTGTCCGTCACGTAGATACGGTCAAAGCCCGTCTCGACGGCCGTCCGTGAGCTGAACGTCACGTCGATGGACGTCGGATTCCCGAGCTGCGTAAAGGTCCAGGTGGAGTCGAGCAGGTTCTTATACGGGTGCTCGGAGCCGGGTAACGTCGTGACGGACGTGTGCGGGGTGATCTTCGCGCCCACCGCATCGGTCACCAGGGCGGTGACCGTGTAGGTGGCACCGTTGGCGGACGTCGTCGCGTAGTCGTGAGACGCCGGCGTCCCGGTCCCCGTCTTCCCGTCGCCGAAGTCCCAGGCGAAGGTGCAGGGCTCGTTGGGGCAGAGGAAGTTCGCGAGGTCGAAGGTGAAGCCCTTCCCGCTCCGCGTGTACACGATCTCTGCTGTCAACAGGCTCCCGCCGTGGATTCCCTTCGCCGCGGCCGCGAGCTGCTGGCGGTTGAAGTACGGCGCCTCGGGAATGTGATCGTTCCCCGCCACGGTGACCGTCGTGTTCGTGACGGAGGTGACCGCCGGATACGTCAGGTAGACGTTCCCGGAAACGGCGGGGTCCGCGTCCTTGACGACCTTGGCGATGACGGTCTTGAAGGGTCCTCCGGCCCAGCCCGCTCCGTCGATCTCGATTTCCTTGCCGGAGATG
>JBBQDQ010000204.1:0-6156 GCA_038319835.1 Thermoanaerobaculia bacterium
CCGGCGGCTCGGGAGCCGAGGCGGGTCTCAGGAGACGATCGATCGCGGCGAAATCCCTTGCGGAGGCTCGGCAGGCGGCGCACTCCTCGAGGTGCTCGACCACGGGCGCGTGCCCGCCGTGTGCGGCGGAGGCCGGGTCGACGATACGCTCGCGCAGCTCGTCGCACGTCACGGGGCGCCTCCGGCCGGCGGCGCGTCGCCGGAGTCCCACTCGGAAGGCTGCTCGGCGCCCGGAACGCCGAGGTCCAGGAGCGGCCGCAGGGAGACGCGCAGGGCTTCGAGCGCACGTACGAGGCGCCGGCGCAGATCACGCTCCGAGATCCCGAGGGCGAGAGCCGCGGTCGGGACGGGCAGACGCGCGACCCGGGTCAGCAGAAAGGCGGCGCGCTCGGCCGGCGGGAGCGCTGCGATCGCCGAGCGCTGCAGTGCGGTGCGCGCGGCAGCGGACTCGAGGAGGCGCGCCGGCGAAACGGTGACGGGCTCGGCCCGCGCCTGCTCCTGCGCGACGCGCGCCGCGTGTCCCCAGAGGGTCGCCGCGAAGGGCGCCCCCGGATCGAAACGCCCCGCCGACCGGACGAGGCGCTCGAACGTCTGGATCGTGGCTTCGGCGGCGGCGGACGGTTCCCGGAGCCGCTCGAAGAGCGCGTAGACGGGCTGCCTCCATCGCGCGAGAAGACGCTTCAGCGCGCCGTCGTCCCCTGTCGCGACGAGAAGGAGGTCGCCCGAGTCGGGTGCGTGTGCGGCCGTCGTGTGCGCGGGGTTGGCCACGGGTCCATATTGCCAGAGGGCTGCGACTACTCGGACTTCGAGAAGCGCGAGACGACCCACTCCCGGACCGCGGCCTCGCCCTTCTTCGCGATCGCGGCCATCTCGCCCTGCGCGAGCGCCTCGGCGAGGCGCCCGTCGGGCATGAAGATCAGGATCGCGGGCAACGGCGCCCTCGGGTTGATGTGGTGCCGGTCGATCAGCTCGGCGTTCGGCAAGTTCGCGACGTCGACCTCGACCGGGACGAACTCGTGAGTGAACAGGTCGAAGAACTTGTCCCGGTGAATTGCGCGGTTGAACACGAGGCACGCGGAGCAGTCGTTCGTGCCGAGGTTCAGGAAGAGCCGCCGGCCGGATTCGCTGGCGACCTTCTGATAGAGGGCGATCGCCTTGTCGCCGATCGCATCGGGATCGTAGATGGGGGCCTGTTCGAGGAGCGTCGCGGCCGTCTTCGGTTTCGCGGGCTCGGCGGCGTGCGCCGGGGCCGAGGAGGCGAGGGCGAGGACGGCAAGCGCGGGCAGGACGGTTGGGAGCGGGAGCGGCATCGGGAATCAGTCTCCTTGGGCGGGATCAGTTCGGCCGCGTCGGGTCGGAAGAGGCCGGCGCGGAGGTTGCTTCGAAATCGGTGCGGATGGGGCCGAACGTCTTCTCGTAGAGTGCGACGTTCTGGGCCAGGGCGTTCAGGAGCTGCTTGGCGTGCACGGGAGAGGTGAGCACGCGCGAGAGGACGCGCACGTCCGTGCGTCCGGGCACGACGCGGCCGAAGTCGAGGACGAACTCGGCGGGGTTGTGGATGATGTTCGCGAAGTTCACGTAGACCCCGTTCGCGACGGTGTCGTCGATCGAGAACTGCAGGTTGGGAGGCTGGGGTGTTTCGGTCTTCGGTTGGTCGGCCACGGCGGCACCTCGCAGGTCGAATCGGGCGCCTCTTCGCAAGAGACGCGCCAGTATAGTGTCACGGATGAGAGCTGTTCTCCTCGCGCTCGCGCTCCCTCTTTCTCTTTGCGCCCCGGCCGCGCTCGCCGCGGACGACGCGGCGCTCCTCGCGGAAGCCGACCGCCTCTGGGTGCTGCGCGCCGAGGGCTCGACGGGCGGCCACGCGCGTGCGGCCGCGATCGATCCGGTCGTCGCCGCGAGCCGCGCCGCCCTCGCGAAGGCGCCCGATTCGGTCGCCGCGCGCGCCCGGCTCATGCGCGCGCTGCACTTCAAGGGCGAGCACGTCGCGGACGACGTAGCCGCCAAGAGGGAGATCTTCGACGAGGGACGCAAGTCCGCCGAGGAGGCGCTCGGAATCCTGCGGCGCGACGCGTCGAAAGCGTCGGGCCGCGACCTCTCGAAGAGCACTCCGGTCGAGCTCGCGGCCCACCTGAAGGGCCGCGCAGACGCCGTCGAAGCCTTCTACTGGGCGGCCGCCGACTGGGGAAAGTGGGCGCTCGCCTTCGGAAAGACGGCGGCCGTCAAGCAGGGCGCGGCCGCGAAGATCCGCGACTATGCGCAGGCCGTGATCCTCCTGGACCCCGCCTACGACGGGGGTGGCGGGTACCGGATCCTCGGGCGCCTCCACCACCAGACCCCGTCCGTGCCGTTCCTGACGGGCTGGGCGTCGCGCTCCGAGGCCCTGAAGAACCTGCGCCTCGCCGTCCACACGGCGCCGGAGAACTTCCTCGGCCGCGAGTTCCTCGCCGAGGCGATCTGGGACTACGAGTCCGACAAGCGGGACGAGGCGGTCGCGCTGCTCCGGACGCTCGTCGCCGAGGAGCCGCTGCCGGACTGGATCGTCGAGTGCCGGCGGTCCCAGGAGGACGCGGCCGCGAAGCTCAAGGAGTGGGGGCGGTGAGAGAATGAGTCGCATGGGCGACACCCGTCTTCGGGGAGCGATCGACCGCGTCGTCGCGGGAGCCGGGAGCCGCACGCTGCTCTCGGCGGTCGATGCAGCTCCCCGCCCGCGCCGCGAGGCGGTCGTCGAGATTCTCCGGCTCCTCCAGGAGGTCGTGTACCCGGGCTTCTTCGGGGAGGCAGCGGTCACCCGCGCGAGTCTCGCGGACCATCTCGGGGACGTCCTGTTCCGGATCCATCGCCAGCTCGGGGACCAGATCGGGAAGGCGCTCGCTCCGGAGGACCCGTCCGGCGCGGCCGCCCGCGCGCCGGAGATCGCGACCGGACTCTTCGAGGCGCTGCCCGCGATCGCGGACATGGTCGCGGACGACGTGCGTGCCGCGTTCGACGGCGACCCGGCGGCGACGGGCTTCGACGAGATCATCCTCGCGTACCCCGGCGTGATGGCCGTCTTCACGTACCGCATCGCCCACGCCCTGCACGCGGCCGGCGTCCCGCTCATCCCGCGCGTCATGACCGAGCACGCGCACATCCGGACGGGCGTCGACATTCATCCCGGCGCACGCATCGGGCGGTCCTTCTTCATCGACCACGGCACCGGCACCGTCATCGGCGAGACGACCGACATCGGGAACAACGTGAAGCTCTACCAGGGCGTCACGCTGGGCGCGCTCTCGTTCCCGAAGAACGAGCGCGGCGAGCTCATCCGCGGAACGAAACGCCACCCGACGGTCGAGGACGACGTCGTGATCTACGCCGGGGCCACGATCCTCGGTGGAGAGACCGTCGTGGGCCGCGGGTGCGTGATCGGCGGCAGCGTGTGGCTCACGTCGTCGGTCGCGCCCGGGACGCGCGTCACGCTCCAGGGCGACCAGCTGAAGCGCGAGCCGCGCGTCGCGGCGGCGCACGCGACGCTCCGATGACCTGGGACGCGGTCGTGCTCGGTGCCGGCCCGTCGGGCTGCGCGGCGGCGGCGGCCCTCGCACGGCGCGGCCGGTCCGTCCTCGTCCTCGACCGGGATCCGGAGCCGCGCTTCAAGATCGGCGAGTCCCTTCTCCCGTGGAACGTTCCGATCTTCGCCGAGCTCGGCCTCCTCCCGAAGGTCGAGGCGGCGGGATTCCAGAGGAAGTACGGCGCCGTCTTCACGAACGAGCGCACGGGCGGGATTCGGCAGGTCGACTTCCGGCGCGCCTGGGACGATTCAAAGCCGTCCGCGTGGCAGGTGAAGCGGAAGGACTTCGACGGCCTCCTCGCGGAGCACGCGGCCGGCTCCGGCGCGACGTTGCGCCGCGGCGTGCGCGTGGACGACGTTCTCTTCGACGGCGCCCGCGCCGTCGGCGTCCGTGCCGCGGGGCCCGACGGTCCGGAGGAGATCCGCGCGAAGGTCGTCGTGGACGCGACGGGCCAGGCCGCGTTCCTCGCGTCGCGCCTGAAGATCCGCCGCCAGGACACGAAGCTCCGCCGGGCGGCGCTCTACGCGCACTACACGGGCGTGTGGCGCGGGGAGGGCGACCGGGCCGGCGACATCCTGCTCCCGTTCCTCCCCGACGTCTGGTACTGGGTGATCCCGTTCGCGGACGGCAGCGCGTCGGTCGGCGCGGTCTTCGACCCCGCTCTCCTCGGGACGCTCAAAGGGAAGACGGCCGTGGACCGTCTCGAGGAGCTCCTCGCGCTCTCGGCGGCGATGCGCGGGTACCTCTCGGGCGCGACGCGCACGAGCGACGTCGGGTCCGTCTCGGACTACTCCTTCACCGCGACGCGCCACGGCGGCGACGGCTGGGTCCTCGCCGGCGACGCCGCGACGTTTCTCGACCCCGTGTTCTCGACGGGCGTGTTCCTCGGGATGTCCGCGGGGCTCCGGGTCGCGAAGGCGATCGACGCGGCGCTCTCGGCGAAGGGCCGGGTCGACGCGGCGGACTTCGACGCGTACGGGCGGACGACCGAGCGCATGGTCGCGCGCTTCCGCCCGTTCGTGTACGGCTACTACGACCCCGTCTTCACCCGGATGTTCTGCGAGGAGGCGCCGTTCGACGCGCTGCGGGCGGCCGTGACCTCCACGCTCGCGGGCGACGTCGAGAACCCGCCGCTCGCCGTGCGGTTCTTCAACCGGCTCACGCTCCTCGCGTTCGCGTTCTCGCGCCTCGTCGAGAAGGACGGCGCCGCGCCCGCCACGGCCTGACGGTCTCCGTCGAGTCGTTCCGGGCCTCGGCGAGGAGGCGCCCGACGGTCTTCGCCGTGCCCGGGACCACCCGGCGTGGCGCGAGGTCGGCGAGCGGCACGAGGACGAAGAGGCGCGTCTTCATGCGCGGGTGGGGCACGGTCAATTGCCGGGTCGAGATCCGCTCGTTTCCGTAGAGGAGGAGATCGAGATCCAGAACGCGCGGGCCGTTCCGCGCCTCACGCGCTCGTCTTCTGCCGGCGGTGGATTCGGATTCTCTTAGAAGGTTGAGAAGGGCTGGGGCAGACAGCTTCGTCCGGCCGATGATGACGGCGTTGAGGTAGTTCGACTGAGGCGGGCCGCCGACGGGGGAGGTCTCGTAGACGGCGGACGTGCGGATGTCCGTCAGGATCGCCGCGACGCCCCGCATTCCCTTTCCAAGAGAATCTTCTCTTCGTCCCAGATTCGAGCCGAGCCCGATCGCCACGAAGACGAGCCGCCGCCGCGGCCGCTGGTGCGGGCGCCGCGCGTCAGTACTCGTCGTCGGACTCGTCGGCGCCCTCGAGCGTCGGGGTCTCGCCGAGCGGAAGCTCCTCGTCGTCGTCGACGCGCTTGGCCGCGGGGTCCTCGGGCTCGCCGGAGGCGACGTCCTCCTCCTCACGATTGCGGTCGAAGACGTCCGGGTCCGCGAATTCGTCGCGCTTCGCGCGCCGCGCCGCGTGCAGCACGACGGGTGACGTCGGCTGGGGAGGTGCGTCTTTCTGATCCGCGCCGCACTTCGGGCAGAGGACGGGGTTCTTCTTGAGGTCGTAGAACCTCGCCCCGCATTTGAAGCACGTATGTTTCGTTCCCAGTTCGGCCATGAGCCTCCCGAAAAGACGCCGGAACATAGCACCCGTGTTTTTTTCGGTCAACGCGCCCCAGCCCGTACACTCGGGCGGCCGATGAACGCACTCCTCCGCGCTGCCGCCCGCCGCACCGGGACCGCCCTCCGGATCGCGGCGCTTTTCGCCGCCGCGGCCCCCTCCGCGCGCGCCCAGATGCCCTTCGGGCCCGTGACAGCCCGGTCGATCGCTCTCGGCGGGGCCGCCGTGGGCCTCGCGCCCGACGTCGCCGGAGCCGTGGACAACCCGGCCCTGGCCCCCGACAAGAACTTCGCGTTCGCGCTCACGGCGGGACTCGTCACGCAGGAGAACGGCGACACCTTCGCCCCGCTGCGCGTGATCTCCGGCAACGACCCCGTCAAGCTCGCGACCGGCGCGCTGCCGCAGAGCTACGCGGACGTCGTCGCGGCGCTGCACACGCTGGCCGATCCGGGGAACGGGATGCTCGGGAACGCAAACGTATCCCTCGCGGCCGCGCACAAGGGCTGGGAGCTCTCGTTCACCGATCGCGGC
>JBBQDQ010000205.1:0-6111 GCA_038319835.1 Thermoanaerobaculia bacterium
TGACCGCGCCCGCAATGACGGTCATCGACTGCGTCGTCTTCGTCAGGGCGTCGAGGAGTTTCTGGAGGTTCTCCTCCGCGCGCTTCGCCTCGTCCTGCTCGCGGCGTTCCTCGTCCTGCAGGCGCTGGATCTGAACCAGGAGGTCCTGGATCTCGACGTCGACCTTCGCCGGCTGCGCCCCGGACTTCCCCGCGCTCGCCTGCTTCTCCCTCTTGAGCGCGTCGAGCCGGGCCTGCATCGCGGCGATGTCATTTTCGGTGTCGCCTTTCAGGAGCCTCCCCGCGACCCCGACGAAGAACTCGAGACTCGCCTCCGAGTCGATCGTCATCGGCACGACCCTGACGAGCCGCGCCCGGGAGAGGTTCGCGTCTGTCGGCGTGGCCACCGCGGGTCGTCCCACGGCAACCGCGGCCCCGAGAACGACAAGGACGATGCGCCTCATGCTTCCCCCTCTCTGAATCCCACGTCGATGCTGCGGGAAGGCTAGACCCGAGAGCGAGCCTCCTTCAACCAGGACCCGGGCCCGATGGCACGGCCCCTGCTCCCCGCGCCCCAACCACGCCGAAAAGGCGCGGAGAGAGCGAGACAACAAAGACTTCTTAGAAGGAGATCCGCTTGCGCCACCGTCCTCGCCTTGCGACCGCCCTGCCCGCCGTCGCCCTCTTCACCTTTCTAGGAAATCCCCTCTTCGCCGCCCCCGGCGACCTCGTCCGCACGGTCCGCGGCAAGATCTCCGCGGGCGATCTCTTCACCGGCGACGCGGCCGCCGCCGAGTACAGACGCGAGCACGGTGTCGACGCCGAGTACCTGAACGCCGTGGGCTGGCTCGCCCGCGGCGCGGCGCTGCTCGGGAAGACCGACAAGGCGTGGGCGTACGTCGCCGAGCTCCGGAAGGAAATTCCGGAGGAGAAGTCCGACCTGACCGTGGCTCTCGGCGCGGCAATCGAGGTCGAGGGAAGGCTGCGCGCGCAGCGCGACGGGCGCGGGGCCGCGGTGCGCTTCCTCGAGTCCGAGTACGCCCGCGCCGAGGACACCGAGCTGCGCTGCCGCATCCGCAAGAATGTCAACCTTCTGACGCTCGAAGGCCAGCCCGCGCCAGAGATCGCGACCGCCGACCACGCCGGGGCCGCGCCGCGGAAGCTGGCTGCGCTCCGGGGGCGGCCCGTGGTCCTCTTCCTGTGGGCCCACTGGTGCGGCGACTGCAAGGCGCAGGCGCCCGCCCTCGGCCGCGTGCTCGAGAAGTACCGGGCGAAGGGCCTCGCGGTCGTCGCCCCGACGCGGCTCTTCGGCACGGGTGCCGAGAACAAGTCCGCGACGCCGGCGGAGGAGAAGGCCCGGATCGAGACGGTGTGGAAAGAGTCGTACGGGATGCTCGACGGCGTGTCGGCGCCGATCGACACGGAGACGATGGTGAGGTACGGCGTCTCGTCGAACCCGACGCTCGTCCTCGTCGACAAGAAGGGCCTCGTGCGCCTTTACACGCCGACGCGACTCTCGGAGGCGGAGCTCTCGCGGCGCGTCGAGGAGCTGCTCGCGGAATAGGAGAAGAGGCGCTCAGCCCGGGGCGTCGTCCGCGAGGCGCTCGAGCTCGGCCCAGCGCGCGTAGAGGCGGTCGATCTCGGCCTGCTTCTCCTCGAGCGCGGCGAGAACGGCCACGAGCTTCGCGGCGTCGCTCGCGTGCGCGGGGTGCTCGCTCTCTTGGCGCAGCGCGTCGCGAGCCTCTTCGGCGGTCAGGATGCGCTCCCCGATCCCCTCGAGCTCCCTCTGCTCGTTGAACCCGATCCGGCGCCGGCGCGCGGAAGGCTTCGCGGCGGACGGCCGCCCCGGCACCGCGGCCTTGCGCTCGGCCATCCACGCTTCCCACTGGTCGAGGCCGGCGAGCTCCGTGAGCGCCCCGCGGCCCTCCTCGTCCCGCGAGAACGCGAGGATGCGGTTCGTGACGCGGTCCAGGAAATAGCGGTCGTGCGTCACGAGGAGGACGGCCCCCGGGAAGTCGGCGAGACAGTCCTCGAGGACCTGCAGGGTCGCGAGGTCGAGGTCGTTCGTGGGCTCGTCGAGGACGAGGAGGTTCGTCTTCTTCAGCATGAGCCGCGCGAGGAGAAGGCGGCTCTGCTCGCCGCCCGACAGGCGGCTCACCTTCATGTCCTTCTGCTCTTCCTTGAACAGGAAACGGTCGAGGTAGCTGCGGATGTGGACGAGAGAGCCCCGGTAGTCGACGTGGTCCCCTTCGGGGCAGACCGTCTTCGCGACGGTCGACTCCGGGTCGAGGCTGTCGCGGCCCTGTTCGAACGTGACCGGCTGGAGATTCTCCGCGCGGAAGACGTCCCCCGTGTCCGGCTGCTCGGTCCCGAGGAGGATCCTCAGGAGCGTCGACTTGCCGCACCCGTTCGGCCCGAGGAGGCCGATCCGGCTCCGCGGAGTCACGAGCACATGGAGGTTCGAGAAGAGGACGTTCGCGCCATAGGCCTTGCCAATGCCTTTCGCCTCGACGAGCCGCTTCGGACTCTTCCCGGACTCCTGGAAGTCGAGGCGCACGCTGCGGGACTGGTTCCTCTCCGACAGCTCCCCGACCTCGTCCTCGAGCGCGCCCGCGCGCCGGATGCGCGCCTGCTGTTTCGTCGAGCGCGCCTTGGCGCCCCGGAGGAGCCACTCGGTCTCGCGGCGAAGCTGGTTCCGAAGCGACAACTCCCTCTGCGCGTCCGTCGCGAGGCGCTCCTCCTTCACCTGGAGGTATTCCGTGTAGCCGCCGCGGACGTCGAGAAGGCCGCTCGCGTTCCGACGGTCGAGCTCGAGGATCCGGTTCGCGACGCGCTGCAGGAACACCCGGTCGTGCGTGACCGTCACGGTCGCGAAGCTCGCCCGCGCGAGGAGCTCTTCCAGCCAGAGGATCGCGTCCACGTCGAGGTGGTTCGTGGGCTCGTCGAGCAGGAGGAGATCGGGCTTGCGGACGAGCTCGCGCGCGAGCGCGACGCGCTTTTTCCAGCCGCCCGAGAGCGTCGCGACGGCCGTCCCGGGCGTCCGGCCTTCGGTCAGCAGCGCGAGCCGGGCCATGGCCTCGTCCGCCGCGAGCCCGGCCTGCCAGTCCTCGTCGCCGTGGTGCGAGACCGCTCCCTCGAGGACCGTCTCGCGGATCGTCGCGCCCTCGCGGAACGCCGGCATCTGCGAGAGATACCCGATGCGCAGGCCCCTCTGCACGGCGCGCGTGCCCTCGTCCGGGGCGACCTCGCCCGCGAGGATGGAGAGCAGCGTCGACTTCCCGGCGCCGTTCGGCCCGATGAGGCCGATCCGGTCGCCCGAGTCGACGGAGCACGTGATCCCCTCGAACAGGGGGTGCGACCCGAACGCCTTCGTGAGGCCGGTTGCCGTCAGGAGAACGGACATGGAACGGGATTCGCCTCCTGGCGTCTGAACGGTTGAAGAAATGGAGGAGGGAGAGTGGCGGGGCCGACGGGGCTCGAACCCGCGACCTCAGGCGTGACAGGCCTGCGCTCTAACCAACTGAGCTACGACCCCGAATTTTCGTCCCAATCCGGCTGCGCGGCGGGAGGATGCGGAGTATACAGAGGTCGTGCCGGGCCGCAAGCGCGCGTCGATCCTGCTCCTGGCGGCCTTCTGGGCCGTCCCGGCGCGGGGAGCGGAAGGGATGCGGATCCTGACGTTCGTCCCCGGCGTCGCGCACGGGCGGCTGCCGGTCACGGTCGACCTCGGGTCCGCGCCGCCTCCCGCGGAGCTCCTGCTCGACGGCCGGAGCGTCTGCAACGTGACGGCGCGCCGGCAGACGTGCACCGTGGACCTCGGGCCCGCGCCGCACGTGCGCCTCCTCGAGCTCGTCCGCCGGGGCGCCTCCGGCCGCGCGCCGGAGCGCGTGCGCCGCTGGGTGAACAAGCCCTCCGTCGCCCGCACCGAGGTCCTGCCCCGCACCGACTGCGTGAAAGCGAGCGGGCCGTGCACGCTCTTCGTCGCGTGGTCGCACGAGCAGGATCTCCCGCCGGCGCTCCTCACGGTCGCGATCGACGGCGCGAAGACGTACTCAGGCCCCGTGCGCGACGTCCCGATCCCCTTCGCGGCCGAGCGGCCGGTGCGAGTCGTCTCGGTCGACCTCTCCTTCGTCGACGGGCAGACGGCCACGGAGACTCTCCTCGTCGGAAGCGGGACGTCGAGTGCCGTCGAGGCTCCGCTCAACGCCGTCGTCGTGTCGGCCCGCGGCGACGCGGGCGCCGCGCCACCCTCCCCCGCGTCGCTCGGCGGCAGACCCGTCCGCGCCGCGGAGCCCGGGGAGAGCGACGTCCTGTTCGTCGTCGCGCCCTCGGCGATCCCGAAGCTGCTCGCCCTCGAGGCCGCCGCCCAGAAGTCCTTCACGAAGACGAACGTGCGGATGGCGAAGCTCCTCGACGGCCTCACGCACGTGATCCATTTCTCCCCGCTCGCGACACGCGCGTCGTACCGGACGGCCGCCGAGGTCTCGGACCGGCTCTTCCGTCTGCAAGGCTTCGACTGCACGCCCGGCCCCGGGCGCCGCGATCTCGCCGTGCCGTGCGTCGACGCGAGCGTCCTCACGGGAGACCAGTACCGCCTCGCCGCAACCGTGACCTCCGCGGCCTTCGTGCGCGCCGCGACGCCGCGCCGGCGCGTGGCCGTCCTCGTCCTCGGCGACGAGGAAGGCCGGCGCGACGAGAGCGCCTTCGGCGCCGCCGAAGCGCGGGAATACCTCGCCGAGATCTTCGTGCCTCTCGCGGTCTGGCGCGTGGGCCGGGCTCCCGGCGGCGCCTGGGGCGAGGGCCGGCGCGTCTCGACGCCGCAGGAATTCGTCGACGCCTGGGCCGCGCTCCGCGCCGAGCTCGACGCGCAGCGGATCGTCTGGATCGCCGAAGACCTCGACCCGGCCGCCTTCCGGCTCGCGCCCGAAGACCGCGGGCTCGTCGTCGCGGGCCGCGGCGAGGGAGCCGCGCCGCTCGCCGTGGCGTCGGCCGCCGAGGCCGACGAGCACGGGACGCCGGCCGCCGCCTTCGCGCCCGCGACAGGCGCCTCCCGAAAGAGCGTCGCCGCGTCCCAGGAAGTCGGCCTCGTGAATCTCGACGCGTTCGTCGCGGACGGCAAGGGCCGGCGCGTCACCGGCCTCAAGGCGGCCGACTTCACGCTCCGGATCGCCGGCAAGCCCGTCGCGATCACGAACTTCTCCGAGTACGCACCGGCCGGCCCGGTCGTGCCGTCCGCCGGCGGCGCGCCGGCCGCACCCGCCGCCGCGCCCGCGGAACGCCCGAGGCGCCGCGTCGTGCTCTTCGTCGACCGCCTGTCGCTTGGCGACCCGCGGCGCAGCGCGAAGTTCTTCGGCTCGCTGAAGGACTTCATCGTGCGGACGATCCAGCCCGGCGACGAGGCCGCCGTCCTCGCGTTCGACCAGTCGCTCGCGACCCGGGTGCCGTTCACCGGCGACGTGCCCGCGATCCTGGCCGCCCTCGACGTCCTCGCCAGGGAGAGCGCCCGGCCGCCGAGCATCTTCACGGGGACGGAGAACTCGGAGAGCCTCGTCGCCGAGATTGCCCAGGCCGAGGCGGAGATCGCCGCGCGCGAGTCGCGGGGGCGCGGCGGCGTCGCAGCCGGACCTCCGGCCGAGGTGCGGGCTCCGCAGCAGGCCGCCATCAGCCCGGCCGTTCTCGCCGACGCGCGAGGGCTCGCGATGCAGGAATGGTCCCGCACGAAGCTCAAGGCGGCGGCCCTCCGGGCGGTCTTGACCGCGCTCGGCGGCCTCGAGGGAAGGCGCGTCCTCGTCGTCGCGTCGCACCGGCTCTCGCGCTGGTCCGGCCTCGAGTACTTCCTCACGAAGAGGCTCGACGTGGACGTCGTGATCCCGCCCGAAGCGAGGGAGATCGACGCGCGCGACCTTCTCGCGTCCCTCGGCGAGACCGCGAACGCCTACGGCGTCACGCTGCACGGCCTCTACCCGGAGGCAGGCGGCGACTTCGATCCGTCGGTCGTCCAGAAGTCGGTGCCCCAGTTCACCGGGCAGCCGATGAACGGCCGGCGCGGGCTCTGGATCGACGCGAACGAGACGGACGGACTCCACATCGCGGTCGACCCCACGGGCGGCGTCGTCGCCGCCGGCGCCGAGCA
>JBBQDQ010000206.1:0-5993 GCA_038319835.1 Thermoanaerobaculia bacterium
GCGCGGCCGCCTATCGCAGCGCCGTCGCCCTGCGCGAGGCTCTTCGCGGAGCCGGCCTCGCCGCGTTGCCTTCCGGGGACCTCGAGGCCCGCGTTCGCACGCGGCTCGAACGGGAGAGGCGCCCCGCGCCGTCCCGCCGCGTGCCCGCGTGGGCGGCCGTCGCGGCGGCCCTCGTCCTCGGAGCCGCTCTCGGGACGCTTCTCGCGCCGCTGCGCGCGGCGATCCGGATGCGCGGCCTCGACGAGACGCTCGTCGTGGTGCACGTGCGCACCCTGGCCGCGGGCCCGCTGACCCAGGTCGCGTCGACGGACCAGCACACCGTCAAGCCGTGGTTCGCGGGGAAGGTCGACTTCTCCCCGAAGGTGAAGGACCT
This sequence comes from Thermoanaerobaculia bacterium, assembly GCA_038319835.1. Taxonomy (GTDB): domain Bacteria; phylum Acidobacteriota; class Thermoanaerobaculia; order UBA5066; family UBA5066; genus Fen-183. The sequence continues at coordinate 374 of JBBQDQ010000206.1, forward strand.
CGCGGCCGACGGCTTCCCGCTGACCGGCGGGCGCGTCGACCGCGTCGGCGGCCGGCCGGCGGCGGCGCTCGTCTACGGCCGCGCCAAGCACGTCGTCGAGCTCTTCGCGTGGGTCGAAGCGTCGCCGGCGACGGGGATCGCGACGGCGCGCGTGCGCGGAATCAACGTCGTGCGGTGGACGGAGGGCGACCTCGCCTACGCGGCCGTCTCGGACCTCAACGAGTCCGAGCTTCTCGTCTTCGCGGATCTCGTCCGGCGCTGACGCTCGGGCTGCCGAAGACGAGGCCGGCCATCGCGTCGGCGACCTCCATTGCGGTCGTCGAGCGAAAGCTTCCCGTCGTCGGCGAGCGCGAGGACCGCCGCGGCGGTGAACGTCTTCGTGATCGAGCCGATCGCGTAGACCGTGTCGACGGAGGCGGGGAAGAGGTTTTCGAGATCCGCAAAGCCGTACGCGCCCGATGCGACGACGAGGACGATCGCGATGGCCGCGCACGGGACCACTCTAGGAGAATCCGGAATCCTCATCGGCCTATCATGAACGCATGCGTTTCCGGCCGCGTGCGCTGCTTGCCCTGGCTGTTCTCGCGGCCGCTCCCGCGGCCGCGCAGCGCGTCGAGGAGCGGTTCTCCGAGCGTGCGAGCTCGAGCATCCTCCTCGTCTACGACGGGCGGCGGCTCGAGCCGGGCGTCGAGCGCTCGCTTCTCGCGGCGCTCGAGGGCGCGTACGCCGACCTCGTGCAGGACCTCGGATCGGCTCCCTCCCGAAAGGTCGAGGTCGTGATCTACGCCGAGCGCGACTGGCGCCTCGCCACGCAGGCGCCCGACTGGTCGGGCGGCCTCTTCGACGGCAAAGTGCGCGTGCCGGCGCAGGGGCTCACGGGCGTGACGCCGCATCTCCTCTCCGTCATCAAGCACGAGATGACCCACGCGTTCGTCCACACCCGAACGGACGGGCGCGCCCCCGTCTGGCTCCACGAGGGGCTCGCGCAGCTCGAGGAGGGCAAGTCGTCGGCGCCTTACACGGGGGCGATGCTCGAGGCGTGGCGCGGCGGGAAGACGTTCGGTTTGCGATCGTTCGAGGGTTCGTTCCGGCGCTTCTCGGCCGCGCAGGTGCGGACCGGCTACGTCATCGCGCTCGCGGCGGCCGAGATGCTCCGGGACACGCGCGGGCCGGGCGCGATCGGGCGCCTGCTCGACCGCCTCGGCGAGGGGACGCCCGTCGAGGAGGCGATGCGCGAGACGATCCGCGGCGACTACGCGCGCGTCGAGTCGGACCTCGCGGACTGGCTCGAACGCCGCGCGCGCTGAGGCTCAGGCCGTCGCGGCGGGACGCGGGCCGCGGCCGCGGCGGCGGCGCTTCCGCCGTGCGGGCCCCTCGGCCGCGGCGAGCGGAGCGGCCTCGGGCGGAGGCACGAGCGCGTCCGGGAACGGCGTGCCGTGCATGGTCCGCGTTCCGGTCCCGCGCGAGGCGACCTCTTCCCACGCGGAGGCGGCCTCGCGGTAGCGGTTCGTCACCTTTGCATAGAGCGAGAGGAGCGACACCGCGGCGGGGAAGTACGGGCGGCCGACGATCCGGCGCGCCGCGGGCTCGGCCGGGCGCGTCGACGTGAGACGCCCCATCGTGTAGAGGGCCTGCTTGAGGGTGTGCGTCGTGTGGTTCGGGAGCGACATCCGGAGCGCGAGCGGGTTCACGGCGTCCTCGAGGACGAGGAGGATCTCCGCCGGTCCCACGCCCGCGCCGGGCCGGCCGCGGCGCCTCACGGCTGCGAGGACCACCGGCAGGAAGAGCGCGCCGAGGAGCGTCGCGTCCTCGAGCCGCTCGCCTCCCGCAGTGCGGGCGTCCGCCTCGCGCAGCATCGCCCAGAAGAAGTCCTTCGCGGGCCCCTCGGGCGCCCGCACGCGCGCCTCGTCGTCCACCTCGGGAAGAAGAGCGCCAAAGAGGCCGCTCTCGGACCAGAGGCGGTATGTGTCGTGGCCCCATCCGCGGCGGAGCGGATCGAGGAGCTCCTCCGTCACCCGGGGCGCCGCGCTCTTCATCACGTCGCGCCGCAGGTCGTCGATCGCCGCGCAGAGGTCGGGCTCCATCGCGAACGAGAGCCGCGCCGCGAACTCGCACGCGCGGAGCATCCGGACCGGGTCTTCGCGGAAGCGGATGAGCGGATCGCCGATCGTGCGGACGACGCGGGCCTCGAGGTCGTCGACGCCGCCGACGTAGTCGAGGACGGCGTAGGTCGCGATGTCGTAGAAGAGCCCGTTGATCGTGAAGTCGCGGCGCACCGCGTCCTCCTCGGGCGTCCCGAACGTGTTGTCGGAGCGGATCATGAGATCGTCGTCTCCGTCCTCTCCCTGCATGCCCTGCACGGCGTCGGGCGTCTTGCGGAACGTGGAGACCTCGACGACCTTGCCGCCCTCGAACAGGATGTGGACGAGGCGGAAGCGCCGCCCGATCACGCGCGAGTTTCGGAACAGGCGCCGGACCTCCTGCGGCTTGGCGTCCGTCCCGATGTCGAAGTCCTTCGGGGTGCGCCCCGTCATGAGGTCCCGCACCGAGCCCCCGACGAGGTACGCCTTGAACCCGGCGCGGTGCAGCCGGTAGAGGACACGGAGGGCGTCTGGGTCGATGTATCCGCGCGAAATGGGGTGTTCGGCGCGAGGGAGGATGCGGGGGACGGTCATCCCGCGGGCTGCCGGAACGACATTCCCTGCATTGTAGCGGTTTCGGAGCGCGCCGAAAAATGGAACACTCCCGGGGTGAAAGGTCGGATCGGACGGGCCGGCGAGCAGCGGCGGCGACCGCCGCAGGCGCTTGTGTGGCTCGTCCTCGGCGGCGTCGCGGCCACTCGATTTCTCGCGATCGCCGCGTCGCCGGGCGAGATCGACGAGGCCGTGTTCGCGGGCGCCGTGACGCACTTCGACCTCTTCGACCTCTCGCCGCAGGCACCCGGCTTCCCGGTGTGGATCCTGCTCGGGAAGGCGCTCCTGCCGCTCTGCGTGACGCCGTTCAACGCGCTCGCCACGGCCTCGACGATCCTCGCCGCGGCCGGATTCTTCGCGCTCTGGGCGTGGGGCCGGCGGGTCGTGGGAGGCTGGGCGGCGCTCGGCGGCGTCGTCTTCGCGGCCGCGCTCCCCGTCGTGTGGATCAATGGCGGTCGGGCGTTCACGGACACGCCGGCGACGGCCCTGTTCCTGGGCGCCCTCGCGTGCCTTTCGCTCGCCGACGAGCGCCGGTCGCCGAACCAGACGCGGTGGCGCGAGCTCCTCGCGGCCCGACGCGCGCGCCTCCTCTGCATCGCGGCGGGCCTGCTCGCCGCGGCAGGCGCGGGGGTGAGGCCGCACCTCGTCCTCGTGTTCGGGCCTGCCCTCCTTCTCTGGATGGGACGGCTGACTCTCCGGTGGGACCGGCGCGACGCCGTTCTCTCGTTCTTTGGGGCGGGTCTCGCCGGGACGGCCGCCTGGTTCGGCTGGCTCTTCGCGCAGGCGGGAGGGGCGACCGGGCTCTTCGCGTCCCTCTCCGAGCGCGCCGGCTTCCGCGCGCACGCGTTCGCGACCGGCACGTTCGGGACGTTCGCAGACTCGTTCCTCGTGCGCGACTTCCTCTCGCCCCGGCGCGCGGCCGTGGTCTTCGCCGTCGCGGCGGCCGGACTCGTCGCGCTCGGCCTCAAGAGGCGCCGCGGCGTCGTCGACCTCCTCGTGATCCTGGTCCCGGCGTTCCTCTCGCTCTGGTTCCTCCACAGCCGCGCGATGTCGCGCTACTCGGTGCCGTTCGCCCTCGTCCTCGCCCTCGCCGCCGGCGCGGGGCTCGAGGGGATTCTCCGGAAGGGGCCGCTCGCTTTCCTCGCGGCGCTGCTGGCCGCCGCCCTCTACGGCCGAGAGGCGTGGCCCGAAGTTCTCGCGAGCGCGCGCGAGGAGACGCCGCCCATCGCGGCGATCCGCACGCTCGAGCGATTCGTCCACCCGGGCCGCGAGACGATCGTCGCGGACGAGGACTTCCACTCCTTCCTCAGGACGGAGCGCTGGGAAGGCCGGCTCGTCGCCTGGGGTTACACGGACGCCGAGCTCGCGTCGGCGCCGCGCCAGATGAACAAGCGCCTCGTGCGTCTCGCGGACTTCACGGTGGAGCCCGAGCCTCCCGACCGCCGCGATCCGCTCTGGAAGACTTGGCTGCGCGGCGGCCGCGTCGCCGAAATGCTCGGAAACCGGCGCCTCCTCGTCGTTTCCGTGCGGGATCCTGCGCCGCCCCTCTTCGGGCCCGGCTTTGGCCCGAAGGAGAGTGCGCCCGGCAGGCCCTCGTTCCGGTGGGCGGGCCCCGCCGCGCGCCTTCTCGTCGCCCAGGACCAGGGCCCTCTCGCTGCGACGCTCTCCGGCGAGCGGCCCGGGAACGCGGAGCCCACGACGCTCACCGTGACCGAGGCTGTCTCGGGAAGGAAGCTGATTGAACGCGTCATCGAGCCGGGCACGTTCGACATCACGATCCTGGACCGTCCCGTGTTCGGGCCGATGCCCGGGCCCGCGGAGTACGTGATCTCCTGCGACCGTCCGGTCGACCTTCCGCCGTTCCCGGGAGTCGCGCGGCCGGCGAAGGGCTGCTTCACGTTTCTCGAAGCCACGTTCTCGCGGCCTCCCGAGCACGTATGGATGCGGCAGGGCGGTCGCCTCGTCGCGGACATCGGGGCGCCGGACGACGGACGCTACGACCCGGAGGGCTTCTGGCCGCGCGAGCCGATCGCGGACACGGGCCTCGACCTGCGTTGGACGAAGGCGTCCGCCTCGCTCGCGTGGGCGCCTCTGCCCGGCTTCGCTCCGACACGTGTGGTCCTCCGTGCGCGGGCGGTCGCGGCGCCGAAGGACGCGGCGATCTTCGTGAACGGCGTCTTCGCGGCCGCGGTCCGCGTCGGGACGGGCCTTTTGGAGACCTCGGCGCCGCTCGCGCTCCACCCGGCGAACCTGCTCTCCGGCGTGGAGTGCGCGCGGGTCGAGATCCGCACCGTGACGGAGATCCCGAAAGCGCTCGGCAAGGGTGAGGACACGCGCGCACTCGGCGTCGCGGTCGACCGGATCGCGTTCGAGTAGAGACGAGGGGAGAGTCTAGGAGTCCTTAGAAGGTGAAGAGTGGCGGAAATCCCGCAGCACCGAGACGAACGCCGCGGCGAACAGGGCCACGGCGAGGAGAGCCCAGACCTTCGACGCGCCCCATTCACTTTCCAAGAAATTCTTTCTCCCCGGTCCCCCGATCAAACCGAAGAACAGGACAGCCCCCGACCACAAGAGCAGCAGGAACCGCAGCTTGTGTGCGATGCGGCGGCGGATCTCGGGGAAGAGGACGAGGACGAGCGGCGCTCCGACCACGAGGATCAGGAGCGCCGCGCGCTTCACGTCAGTGGGCAGGAATCCCGCGATCGCGGTCTTTCTGCAGGACGGAATGGTGCCGTCCGTAGAGGAAGTAGATGAGGAGGCCGAGCGCGAGCCACGTGAAGAGCCGCCACCAGTTCGCCGTCGGCAGCGAGAACATCAGGAGAAGGCACGTCAGGATTCCCATGACCGGGACGAACGGCACCCAGGGGCAGCGGAAGGGCCTGTTCGCGTCCGGGTTCGTCCGGCGCATGATCAGGACGGCCCCGCAG
>JBBQDQ010000207.1:0-5869 GCA_038319835.1 Thermoanaerobaculia bacterium
AGGAGCGTCACCGCGGCCGGGCCCATCGCGATCCCGAGGTTTCCGCCGACGGAGAAGATGCTCATCCCTGTGGCGCGGCGAGCGCCGGACGCATAGTTCGCGTGGCGCGCGGCCTCCGGGTGGAAGACCGCGACGCCCGCCCCCGAGATGAGGACGGCGGCGGCCGTGAGCGCGTAGCTCGGTGCGAGCACGGCGGCGGCGATCCCGCCTCCGGCGATCAGGATCCCGAGCGGCATGAGGAAGGGGAGAGCGCGGCGGTCAGAGGCGTGCCCCAGGAGCGGCTGGAGGAACGACGACACCGCCGACGCGGCGAGGACGAGCCCGCCGGCGGCCGCGTACGAGAGCCCGCGTTCGGCGATGAGGAACGGCAGGAGCGCCGGGACGGCGCTCTGGTACATGTCGTTGATCGAGTGCGCGGCGGCAAGCGTCGCGAGCGCACGGCGGTGGGCAGGGGTGGCCATCGGTCGCCTGCGATCTTGCCGCATGGGGAAAGGAACGAAGAGGGATTTTCTTAGAAGGTGAAGAGGGGAGGGGTAGCGTCCCGTCCTCTATGCTCTGGCCGTGCGAGTTGCGGTCTACTGTACGGAATGCATGGAGAAGATCCCGCTTCCGCCCCCCTCGGCGCAGGCCGCCGGTGCGGTCTGCTGCTCTTCACCTTCTAAGCATCCCCCGGTCTCGTTCTCCCATTCCCCGGCGATGCGGGCGGGCGAGAGGGTCGACAAGTGCTCCCGCTGCGGCACCACCGCCTTCTACGTCCAGAAGGACTTCGACCAGCGCGTCGGCTGCGCGATCCTCGCGCTCGGCGCGGCGCTCGCGCTCCTGGCGGCGTGGAGGTTCGGCGGCGTCTGGCTCGTGCCCGTCCTTCTCTTGTTCGCGGCGATCGATTTCGTCCTCGCGCAGCGTGTGCCGTCGGTCGTCATCTGCTACCGCTGCGACACGGAATATCGCGAGGTGCCGGGCGCGGGCGCGTACAAGCCGTACGACCCGCACGTTGCCGAGCGCGACGCCAGGGTGAGAACTGTTCGCGCGATGAATCCCTGACGCGATCGGGTATCCTCCGCGCGCCGATGAGACCGCTCGGAACCTATCGCGCCGCGCCGGCCCTGCCCCCGCAGCTCGCCCCGCTCGCCGACCTCGCCCGCGACATGCGCTGGACGTGGCGTCCCGCGACGCGCGCTCTATTTCGCGAGCTCGATCCGGAGGAGTGGCACCGCTCGGGAAACCCGGTCCTCCTCCTGCGTTCGGTGGATCCGGCACGCCTCGCTGCGCTGGGCTCGAACGCGGACTACGTCGCGCGCGTGCAGGCCGCGGCGGCGGCGTTCGCCGAGGAGGACCGCGCCGCCCCAGCCGTGCCCGCGATCGCCACCCTCGCGGCCCGCGGCGAGCGCGTCGCGTACTTCTGCGCCGAGTTCGGTCTCTCCGAGATGCTCCCGATCTACTCGGGCGGCCTCGGGGTCCTCGCGGGCGACCACCTGAAGTCTTCGAGCGACCTCGGCGTACCGCTCGTGGGCGTCGGGCTCTTCTACCGCGAGGGGTTCTTCCGCCAGACGCTCACGGCGGACGCGCGGCAGAAGGAGAGCTATCCGATCGTCGACCCGCTCGACCTGCCGGTCGAGGTGCTTCCGACGCCCGCCGGCGTCTCGCCCATCGTGACGGTCGGGATCGGTGACCGCGACGTCCACCTCCTGATCCGGCGCGTCCGCGTCGGACGGACGCCCTTGCTTCTCCTCGACGCGCACCTGCCCGCAAATCGGCCGGCGGACCGCGAAATAACGAACCGCCTTTACGGCGGCGACCTCGACATGCGGATTCGCCAGGAGATCGTCCTCGGGATCGGCGGCATGCGCGCCCTCGAAGTCGCGGGGCTCCGGCCCACCGTGCGCCACGCGAACGAAGGGCACGCGGCCTTTCTCGGCCTCGAACGGATCAAGCAGCTGCGCGCCGAACGCGGGCTCACGTTCGCCGAGGCGCGCGAGATCGCGACCGCGGGCAACGTCTTCACGACGCACACGCCGGTGCCCGCGGGGATCGACCTCTTCCCGCGCGACGTCATGCAGCGCTACTTCGAGAAGAAGCTCGAGGGCTACGGAATCGGTCTCGAGGAGCTCCTCGGCCTCGGCCGGCAGGTCCCGGAGGATCCGAACGAGTTCTTCTCGATGGCCGTCCTCGGTCTGCGCCTTTCCTCGCGCGTCAACGGCGTGTCGCAGCTCCACGCGCAGGTGTCGCGGCGGCTTTGGCGCGGCGTCTTCCCGGACGCGCCGCTCTCGGAAATTCCGATCGGCGCCGTCACGAACGGGGTTCACGGGCCCACGTGGACCTCGAAGGAGATCGGCGGCCTGAACCCGCGCGAAGGCGACGGCCCCGACCCCGCCGAGCTCTGGCGCTGCCACGAGCATCGCCGCGCGGCTCTCGTCGAGACCGTGCGCGTCCGGACGGTTGCCGCGAGGAGGCGCCGGGGGGCCCCGGACGTCGAAATCGACGCCGCGTGGAAGCTTCTCGACCCGACGGCGTTCACGATCGGCTTCGCGCGGCGCTTCGCGACGTACAAGCGCGCGACGCTCATCTTCCAGGATCCCGCGCGCCTCGCGCGGCTGCTCTCGGACCCGGCCCGGCCCGCACAGCTCCTCTTCGCGGGGAAGGCCCATCCGCGCGACCACGCGGGCAAGGAGTTCCTGCGGCGCGTCGGCGAGTTCGCCGCGCGGCCGGAGTTCCTCGGCCGCGTCGTCCTCGTCGAGGACTACGACATGCGGCTCGCCCGCCGCCTCGTTCAGGGGGTCGACGTCTGGCTCAACACCCCGCGCCGGCCGTTCGAGGCGTCTGGAACCTCCGGCATGAAGGCGGCAATGAACGGCGTCCTCAACCTGTCCGTACTGGACGGCTGGTGGGACGAGGCGCCGCGCGACGGCACCGGCTTCACGATCGGCGACGCGACGGAGGGCCGCCCGGACGAGGAGATGGCGAACCTCCTTTACGAGCGCCTCGAGTCCGAGATCCTGCCCCTCTTCTACGACCGTCCGAACGGCGACCGTTCGGCGGTTCCCGCGGGCTGGGCGTCGCGCATGGCGGCAGCGGCCTTTCAGCTCGGGCGGCTCTTTCACTCGGACCGGATGCTCGGCGAGTACGTGTCGCAGGCCTACGAGCCCGCCTCCTCGCGCGTCGCGATGCTCTCCGCGGACGGCGACGCGAAGGCCAAAGAGCTCGCCGCATGGAAGGCCAGGGTCCGCTCCGGCTGGGACGAGGCCGGCTTCGTCTCCGTCACGACGGTCCCCGAGGACCCGGCGCGCGTCGCGCCGGGGGAGAGCTTCAGCGTCGAGGTCCAGGTTCGGCTCGGCGCGCTCGACCCGGGAGACCTCGCGGTGGACTGGTTCGAGGGCGAGCCCGACCACGACGGGGTCGTCGACGCCGGCTTCGCGACGCCGCTCACGCCGCAGGGACGGCAGGACGGGACCGCGACGTGGACCGGAACGGTCGCCCGTCCGGCCGACGACAGCCGCGGGTACTCCGTGCGCCTTCGCCCGTCGCACCCGCTCCTCATCCACCCGAACGAGACGAATCTCGTCCTCTGGGCGGAGTAGCGGGCCGGGCTCAGGTCAGGGCTGTTCGCTCCTTGCCTCGTTGCGGGTTCGGGCAAGAGGCCCGTCCCGCGGCAGGCGTGGCAGCGTCCGTCGCCCGGAGCGCTCCCGTGGCGGTGGTGTCCGTGATGCTGGCGCAGGCGAAACAGATCGGGATGCTCATGGATTCGGGAAGGGTTACAGCCTGCTGCGGCGCCTCGCCGCTCACACCGTGACGACGACTTTTCCCGTCGCGCGGCCGCCTTGCACGTACCGGATGGCGTTCGCGGTTTCGCTCAGCGGGAACGTCCGATCGAGGACGGGCTTGATCTTCCCGCTCTCGATGAGCTCTTTCAGAAGGATGAGATCTTCCTTGCGTCCCTTCGCGAGGAACAAACGGACCTTCTGGCTCCCGAGTGACGCTCGCACGAGCGCCCGAAGGCCGAGATCCATGCCCCCGAGCCACAGCCCTCCGCCCTCGCCTCCGATCATCACGAGGATTCCGCGAGGGGTCAGAGCGCGCCGGAGGTGCACGGGTGAACGATTGCCCCCGATGTCGAGGACGGCGTCGTATTTCGTCCGGCCGTCGGCGCAGTCCTCACGGGTGTAGTCGACGACGTGGTCCGCGCCGATCGACCGGACGAGGTCCGCCTTCGCTCCGCGGCACACGCCCGTGACCTCGGCTCCGAGCGCCTTTGCGATCTGGACGGCGAAGGTCCCAACGCCTCCGGAGGCGCCGACGATCAAGACCCTGTGGCCCGGCTTGACCTCTCCCGCGTCGCGCAGCGCCTGAAGAGCCGTGTAGCCGGACGTGGGGACGGCCGCGGCCTGCTCCGGCGCGAGGCTCTCCGGCCTCGGGGCGAGCTTCTCCTCCCGCGTGCACGCGTATTCCGCGAACGCGCCGTTGCACGTGCCGAAGACCTCGTCGCCCGGCCGGAGTCCGGCCACGTTCTTTCCGATCGCTTCGACGCGTCCCGCGACGTCCCATCCGCGGACGCGGGTCCTGGGGCGCCGGAGGCCGAAGCCGACGAGACGGATGAGGTAGGGCAGGCCAGACATGAGATGCCACACGCTGGGATCGATCCCGGCTGCCTGAACGCGCACGAGGACGCCATCGTCGCCGACGTCCGGCCTATCGACGTCCCGGAGGGTCAGAACGTCGGTCGAGCCGTAGGCGTCCTGGACGATTGCTTTCATGGTGTCTTCTGGCGACCGCTCGCGGCACGGGGGCTCTGCTAGCGCCTCCGGACCGCGAGCTGGAAGGAGAGGTTCTCGAGGAAGAACGTCAGGTCGACGTTCCGCACGAAAGTCCCCTCGGTGGGGGGGACGGAGACCGGTGCGAAGTTCAGGATCGCCGGTACGCCCGCGCCCGCGAGGAGCCGAGCGACCTCGAGAGCATCTTCGGCGGGCACGGCGATGACGCCGATGTCGGCCTTCAGCTCGGCCGCGACCCTCTGCAGGTCCGTAAGGTCGACGATCGGGACGCCCGTTCGCGACTTCCCGCCGATCTTGCGTCCGTCCACGTCGAAGAGCGCGGCAACCCTGAACCCGTCGATATTGAAGTTGCGCGAGTCCGCGAGGGCCTGACCGAGGTTGCCCGCGCCGGCGATCACGACCGTGCGTGTCCGCTCGAGGCCCATGAGCTCCTTGAGCTTCGCCTTCAGGTCCGCGACGCGGTAGCCGACGCCGCGCACGCCGAACTCGCCGAATTGCGCGAGGTCCTTGCGGATCTGCGCCGGGTTCAGCCCGAACCGCTCGGCGAGCTGGTACGAGGATACCGTGTGGACGCCCTGCGCCTCGAGGGCGCGAAGCCCGCGCAGGACCAGCGAGAGCCGCTCGCTGGTGGCTTCCGGGACCCCGTCGGGACGGTCCCAGGATTTCATGGGCATCTCAGCGTCCGATGAGCGAGGAGGCGGCCTGGCGGGCCACGTCGAGGAGCGCGCGCGGGAACACGCCCCAGAGGAGCATGAGCGTCGCGCAGAGGAGGAACGCCGCACCCGAGAGGACGTCGTCCGGGACGAGCGAGACCTCGCGCACGGGCTCCTTCATCCACAGGTGGTAGACGACTCTCAGGTAGTAGCCCACGGACACGAGGCTGCCGAAGACGCCGATGACCGTCAGCGGCACGAGGCCTCCGTCGACGGCGGCGCGGAAGACGAGGAGCTTGCCGATGAACCCGACGGTGGGCGGAAGGCCGGTCAGGGAGATCATCGAAAGCGTGAGGACGGTGGCCGCGAGCGGGCGCCGCCGGCCGAGGCCCGAGAGATCCGAGAGGACCTTCGGTTCGCTCTCGCCCGAGGACAGGGCCGCGATCGCGA
>JBBQDQ010000208.1:0-5817 GCA_038319835.1 Thermoanaerobaculia bacterium
AGAACACGGACGCGACCTGGAGCCAGAAGTCCGCCTTCAACCACTCGGCCTACTTCGCGCTCGCCGGCGCCCACGTCACGGCACCCTGCTCGCAGTGCCACAACCCGCCGTACGCGCCCAGCGCCAATAACTACCTCACCGTGCCCACGAGCCCGTGCTCGGGCTGCCACCTGAAGGACTACAACACCGCCACGGCGCCCCTGAACCACGTTGCCTCGGGCTTCCCGACGACCTGCGACTCGTGCCACAAGTTCACCGACACGCTCTGGTCCCAGGGGAAGTTCGCGCACACGACGTTCCCGCTCGTCGGCGTCCACGCCACGACCGCCTGTGCCACGTGCCACAACCCGCCGTACGCCCCGTCGGCCAACAACTACGTGGCCGTCCCGACTACCTGCTACGGCTGCCACATCCGGGACTTCAACAACGCCGCGAACGGGGCGCCCGTGCCCCACACGGGCTTCGCCACGACCTGCGACACCTGCCACAAGAACACGGACGCGACCTGGAGCCAGAAGTCCGCCTTCAACCACTCGGCCTACTTCGCGCTCGCCGGCGCCCACGTCACGGCACCCTGCTCGCAGTGCCACAACCCGCCGTACGCGCCCAGCGCCAACAACTATCTCGCGGTGCCGACGAGCCCGTGCTCGGCGTGCCACCTGAAGGACTACAACACCGCCACGGCGCCCGTGAATCACATCGCGGCCGGCTTCCCGACGACCTGCGACACGTGCCACAAGTTCACCGACACGCTCTGGTCCCAGGGGACGTTCAACCACACGTACTTCCCGCTGACGAGCAACCACAACGTCGCCTGCAACCGGTGTCACACGACGGCCGGCACGTACACGGTCTACAACTGCATCGGCTGCCACACCGCCGCGCAGACGAGCCCGCCGACGCATCACAACGGCGTCAAGGGCTACGTCTGGGCGTCCACCGCGTGCTACTCGTGCCACCCGAACGGGCGAGCCGGCTGATGCACCGGCGACTCGCGATTTTCGCGGCCCTCCTCGCCTGGGGGGCCCCGGCGGCGGCGCAGTCGGCCCTCGACTGGGGCCGGGTCTCGATCTTCGGGCAGGTCATCCGCACGAAGAACGACGACGGGAGCTCGACCGCCTACAACGAGATCAACGCCGCCGTCACGATCCACACGCCTCCGCGCGACGGCGACGGCGTGGAGTTCTCGCTCGACGCCCGCGGCTCGGAGTACCCGTCCGTCTCGAATCGCGACGCCCGAGTCTCCATTTACGACGCCTGGGTCGGCGGCCGGGTCGCGAGCGGCAAGGTCGCCGTCCGGCTCGGCCAGATGTACGTGAACGACCTCGGAGCGCTCGGCGGCGTCGGGGGCCTCCACCTCGAGACTCGCGCCGGGAAGTTCCGGTTCGGGCTCTTCGGCGGCCTCGAGCCCAAGGGCTTCGACCCGGGCTACGTCACGGACGTGAGAAAGGGCGGCGCCTACGCGGCCTTCGACGGCGAGCGCGGCTGGCGCAACGTCCTCGGCTTCGTGACGATCCGCAACCAGGGCGTCACGGAACGGAACGTCCTGACGACGCTGAACTTCCTGCCGTTCGGCCGGGAGTTCTTCCTGTACCAGGCCGCCGAGTACGACCTGACCGGGCCGGGCGGCACCGGGAGCGGCGGCCTCGCGTACTTCTTCGCCACGGCCCGCTGGTCGCCCGTGCGAGCCTTCGAGATCCAGGGGACCTACCAGCACGGGCGTTCCGTCGACGCCCGCACGATCACGCAGGACCAGATTGCCGGGCGCCCGATCGACGCCAAGGCGCTGGACGGCTTCCTCTTCGACTCGATCGGCGGCCGCGCGACCGTGGAGTTCGCGCGCGGCTGGCGCGTCTGGGCCGGCTACTACCAGGACAAGAACAACCGCGACGACGTCGCCTCGGACCGCTGGCAGTTCGGCCTGTCCGCGATGAACGTCGCGGGCACCGGGCTCGACGTGTTCGTCTCGGACAACCGCACGAACCGGCCGGGCACCTCGAGCTACGACGCCTGGTACTTCTCCCTGGGCCGGAGCATCGGCTCGCGGTTCTACCTGACGCTCGACTACTCGACCTCCCTGTCCGTCCTCCAGCTGACGGACCTCGGCGGCCTCACGGTCGTCAACAAGCCTTCTTCGCGCCGCTACAGCCTGTCGGGAATCTGGAACATGTCCCGCTCGTTCTCCCTCATGCTGACGGCCGAGGAGCTCGTCGACGACACGTCCACGCAGAACAGGGGTCTTCTGGGCCTCACGTACCGCTTCTAGCGGGGGTTGGGGCCCCGGAAGGGCGCCCGTGTTTGAAATCGAGACTCTGAAGCAGATGAACTAATGGAAGGGGGCGTTCCGGGCGTTATGATCTCCGCCGTGAAGAGCCTCGAACTTCCCGCCAAGTGGCTCCTGGGCCTTGGGATGGCGGCTATTTGCTGGGGGGCTTTCCTCTACGCGCGGCCCGCCCAGAACTTCGTGGGCGAGTCCTCGCGGATCGTCTTCTTCCACGTCCCCCAGGCCTGGGTTTCGACACTCGCCTTCTTCGTCGCGGCCTGGTACTCGTGGAGGTACCTCAGGAAGCGCCGGATCGAGGACGACGAGGCCGCCTCCGCGGCCGCGCGGCTCGGCTTCCTCTTTTGCGTCCTCGCGACCGTCACGGGCTCGATCTTCGCCCGCGTCATGTGGAACTCGTACTGGAACTGGGACCCCCGGGAGACGTCGATCGTCCTGCTCCTGCTCGTCTACGGCGCGTACCTCGGGCTGAGGGGCGCGCTCGAGGACCCCGAGCGGCGCGCGACCCTCTCGGCGGCGTACGCGCTCGTCGCCGTCGTCACCGTGCCCTTCCTGATCTTCGCCGTTCCACGCATGTACCAGTCGCTGCACCCGGACACCGTGATCAACGCCCGGGGGAAGGTCGAGATGTCCTCCGACATCCGCCTGATCTTCTTCTCGTCGATGGTGGCATTCATGGGACTTTTCTATTGGATGTGGAATCTGGACCGCCGCGTCTCGCGGATCGTCCGTGAGAGGGCTGCATGAACACGGCACTCGGCTACGTCGCCGCGGTGAACATCGTCATCTGGGCCGGAATCTTCGGCTACCTCATTTACCTGGATCGCCGGGTCCGCGCTGCCGAAGCGGCGCGGCCCGACGGGGAGAACAAGCCATGAAACGCGCTTACTGGGCCGGAGCCGTCCTCATCCTCGGGTTCCTCGCGCTCGGGCTCACGACGTTCACGAAGTCGATGACGCCGTACGTGACGTTCACCGAGGCCAAGTCCTCGCGCCGCACCGTGCAGGTGATGGGCGCCCTCGAAAAGGGCTCGACGAAGTACGACATCGAGAAGAAAACCCTTCACTTCACCCTCGTCGATCCGCAGACGAAGGAGATCATTCCGGTCACCTATACGGACGTGAAGCCCGCGAACTTCGAGGACGCCGTGTCGATCGTCGCGATCGGCCGCTACCAGAACGAGAAATTCGCGGCGGAGAAGCTCCTCGTGAAATGCCCGTCCAAGTACCAGGGCGAGGAAATCGAGAAGCAGTACGGGAAGAAGGCCTGAGATGGGCCTGGGATCTCCCCTCGGATTCGCGCCGGGCACCGTCGCGATGTGGGCGGCGCTCGTCTTCGGAGTCCTCTGCGCCCTGACCTACTGGCGCGCGATGCGCATACAGGCAGCGACGGCCGATGGGGCTGCCCTATCCCCATTCGAGGAAAATCCAAGTCTTCTCCTGGCAAGAAGGCTCTATTACGCCTTCACGTTCAGCGTCGTCCTCGCCTCCGTCCTCCTGATGACGCGCCTCCTGTCGCACGACTTCCGCCTGTCGTACGTCGCGTCGTACTCGGGCCGGGACCTCCCCATCTACTACCTGTTCTCGACGTTCTGGGCCGGACAGGAAGGCTCGTTCCTCCTGTGGCTCTTCTGGGGCTCGCTCATCGGCCTGTTCGTCCTGAAGTCGGCCAGGGAGCAGGAGCCTCCCGTCATGATCGTGTACGTCGCCTCCTTCATCGGGATCGTCGCGATCCTCGTGAAGCAGTCGCCGTTCCGCTTCCTCGGCCAGATCCCGCCCGACGGCCAGGGCCTGAACCCGCTGCTGCAGGACCCGTGGATGGTCATCCACCCGCCGGTCATGTTCTCCGGCTTCGCCTCGCTCAGCGTGCCGTTCGCGTTCGCGATCGCCGCGCTCTGGATGAAGCGCTGGGACGGCTGGGTCGTCCGCGCGATGCCGTGGGCCCTCTTCACGTTCGTGACGCTCGGGACCGCGATCCTCATGGGCGGCTACTGGGCCTACAAGACGCTCGGCTGGGGCGGCTACTGGGCGTGGGACCCCGTCGAGAACACGTCGCTCGTCCCGTGGCTCGCGACCGTCGCGCTCGTGCACGGGATGTTCCTCCAGAAGGCGCGCGAAAAGCACCGCAAGATCAACATCATCCTCGCGATCCTCGCCTTCTGCTGCATCCTCTATGGGACTTTCCTGACGCGCTCCGGAGTCCTCGCGGACTTCTCGGTCCACTCCTTCATCGACCTCGGGATCACAGGCTGGCTGGTCGCGATCATCGTGGTCTTCCTCGTCGGCGGCCTCGCGCTCCTCGCCTTCCGCTGGAAGGAGATCCCGGTCGTCTCCGACCTCGACGCCGCAACGGGGAAGGAGAAGGAGGAGCCGTTCTTCTCGCGCTCCGTCCTCTTCATCCTCTCCGTCACGCTCTTCTGCGCGTCCGGGCTCGTGATCCTCCTCGGAACGTCCGCTCCGATCCTCACGCGCATCGGCGGCAAGGCCTCGCAGGTCTCGACGGGCTTCTACAACGTGACGCACGCGCCGATCGCGGCTCTCATCGGCTTCCTCATCGCGCTCGTCCCGATCCTCTCGTGGCGCGGCGAAACTGTGGCCGCGGTCGCGAAGAAGTCGTTCGTCTCCGCCGCGGCCGGGCTCCTCGCCGCCGGCGTCGCCTTCGCCGCGGGCGTCCGCGGCGTGCGCGATCTCTCGATCATCGCCTTCGCGATTTTCGGCCTCGTCGCGAACGCGCAGACCGTGGTCCTTTTCGTGCGGCGCAAGGCCGTCTCCACCGTAGGCGGCTACCTCGCGCACGTCGGCGTCTCGATCATGCTCGTCGGGATCCTGATCTCCGGTGTCTACGAGACGAAGACTCCCGTCAATCTCGTCAAGGACCAGCCCACGAAGGTTGGACGCCACACGATGACGTTCACGCGCGTCGTCTTCATGAACGAGAAGGGTGACGTGAAGCGGCCCGACGAGCTGAACATGGCGAGCCTCGACGACCGCCGCGCCAAGCAGGCGATGGAGGTCACCGTCGCGTCTCCGGGCGGCAAGGTCTGGAAGGCCTACCCGAAGATGTACATGAACCCGCGCACGCAGCAGATGATGGCGAACCCCGACGTCGACTCGACGCCGCTCATGGACCTCTACATCTCGCCGCAGTCCTACGACCCTGGCCAGCCCGCGCGCGTCGAGGGGTCGGTGGTCGCCCTCAAGAAGGGCGAAAGCAAGAGCGCCGACGGGATCAAGATCAAGTTCCTGGACTTCAACGCCGACCGCTCCGCGATTCGTGACGCCAAACGCCCCCACGTGACCGTCACCGCGAATTTCCTCGTCACGACGGCGGAGGTCGCGGAGGAGAAAACGGCGAAATACGTCATGTACTTCGGCGCGACCGAGGGCGAAGCCGCCACCGAGGCGCCGGAGACGGCGCTCCCGGGCAGGGGCCGGATGCGCATCAAGCGCGTCTCTCCGAACGAGGGGACGTGCGAGATCGAGCTCATGGGCGTCGCCGCGGGCGGCGATCTCAAGCCCGCGACGGCCGAGACGTTC
>JBBQDQ010000209.1:0-5815 GCA_038319835.1 Thermoanaerobaculia bacterium
ACGGCCGCCTCGACCTTCGCATGCACGGCCGTCCCGCCGCCCTCGAACCGCGCCGCGACCCGTCCCTCCTTATCGAGGACGAAGGTCGTCGGCATCGCGACGACGTTGAAGGCTTCGCCCGCCTGGCCGGAGACGTCGCGCAGGATCGTGAACGTCACCGGCACCGAGTTCAGGAATGCGATGATCGCGTCGTCGTTCGTGTCGAGCGTGAGCCCGAGGACGCGGACGCCCTGCTTGCCGTATTTCGTCTGGAGGGCGTCGAACGCCGGGAAGCTCGCCCGGCACGGGACGCACCACGGCGCCCAGAAGTCGAGGACGACGACGTTTCCTTTGACGGACTCGAGAGAGAAAGGCTCCTCGTTCATCTGGCGGAGGCGCACGGAAGGAGCCAGCTCGGCAGCACGGGCCGTCCGTGCGAGCAGGACAGCCGCAAATGCGGCGGCCAGGATACGTTTCAAATTTGTCGTCCTCATGGGCGGCGCGGCAATGCAAGAGCGATACCCTGACGATGCGTCTCAGGATTAGGACGTCGACGCGGCGCTTTTTTTCAACGACCTTATGAAAAGAATCACCTGCTCGACCTCCCGCGGCGACAGCGTGCGCCCCCAGGGCGGCATCAGGGACGAGAGCCCGACTCCCGCGCCGCCCCGCGTCACGGCCTCGCGCAGATCGGCATCGCTCTTCTTCTTCTGGAACTCCGGATCCGAGAGGTCGCGCGGGTGCGGATCGAGATTGAACGCGTTGAAGCCGTCGCCCGCGCCGGTTTCGCCGTGGCACGTCTGACAGTAGTGCCCCCAGACGTGCTCGCCCATCCTCACGGCGTACGACGGATCCGGAGGCACAGGCGTCGCGGCCGCGGGCGCCGGCACGGCTGCCGGGGCAGCGGCCTTCCGCCGCGCGCAAGCCGTGCCGAGAAGCGCCGTCGCCGCGAGGAGCACAACCGCCCTCTTCACTTTGCACCTTCCTTCTTCGCCTCGGGGCCGGACTTCAACGTCCCGAGGTAGGCCGTCAAGCGGAGGGCGTCGGTCTCGCGGAGTCCGTAGTCGGGACACCTCACGTCCGCACGCCAGCGCTGCGGTCCCTTCAGCCACGTGTAGATCCAGCCCGGCTTCAGACGCTTCGAGGCGTCGGTGAGCGGCGGGCCGTAGTAGCCCCCCGACGCGCCGATGATGTGACAGCCGCGGCAGCCGAGCGCGACGAAAAGCCGTTGTCCCTCGCCCGTGTCCGCATCCGCCGCCGGGCGCCCCGCGAACGGATCGTCGGCGATCGCGGGATCCAGCCAGAACCCTTCGATCGCGTCGGCCAGCTTCGTGGCCTCCTCGCGCGACATCCTGAAGATCGGCATCCGCTCTTCCAGGATCGGACGGATCGTGAACGAGAGGACGAGGTAATCGACGAGCCAGTCCCGCTTGACCTTGCTTCCCTCGAACGCGAGAGGCGCCGTCGAGATGTCGCCGCCGCGGTCTCCGATCTCGTGGCACGAAAGGCAGCGGTAGCGGTCGATCAGCGCACCGACCTCCCCGCCGGGAAGCACGGCCGCGGGCCGGGCCGGCGCGTGCCGGAACGCCTCGGGCACGGGCTCGGCGCCGAGCGCGAGCACGGCGGTCACGACGGCACGGGAATCCTCGGGCGAAAGGCCGAAGGCGGGCATCTTGAGCCCGGGCGCGAAGGAGCGCGGCGCTTCGAGCTTGGCGGCGACCCACGCCGGCAGCGTGCGCGGGAGGTCGGTCCGCTTTCCGAAGTCCAGTGAGGCGGCGCGTTTGTCACCGACACCGTCGAGCGACGGCCCGAACTTCTCGCCCCCCGGGCCGGCGAATGGGCCGTGACACGAGAAGCAGCCGTACTGCCGGAAGAGCTCCTCCCCCTTCTCGGCAAGAGGTTGGCTCACGTGGACGGGCTCGAGGACGTCCTTCGGCGCGTCGAAGTCGCGCATCTGATCCTCGAGGAACGCGACCACGTCGCGCGACTCGGCCGCGGCAAACCCGTAGCGGGGCATCGGCGTCCGCGGGTTGAAGGCGTGCGGATCGCGCAGAAACGCGAGGAGCCAGCCGCGCGTGGCCTGCGAGGCCACCTTCGACAGCTCGGGAGCCGAGCCGTGCCCCTTTCCCTCCACCGTGTGGCAGGAGATGCACCGGGATTCCGAGAAGATCTTCTTTCCGTTGGCGACGTTCCCGGGCGGCTCGGCCTCCGCGTCCCTCACGGCGCGCGCGAGCGTCTCGGGAACGGGCCGGGCGAAGAGCGCGTTCGTGAGCGCCTCGACGTCCGCGTCGGCGAGCTGGAAGTCCGGCATCGTCGCGTTCGGGTCCGCGGCCTTCGGGCCTTTCAGCCACTTCCTCACGACGGCGCCGCCCGTCTTGGCCGAGATCGCGTTCAGAGGCGGAGCCTCGGAGCGGAAGCGCTCCTGGCCGCGTACCGTGTGGCAGGCGAAACACCCCGCCCGCGCGACGAGCGCGCGTCCGCGCGAGAGCCGCGGGGCCCCGGCGAGCGACTCGCCGGAGTGGCAGCGCCCGCATCCCGCCTCGATGTAGGAAGCCGGCGTCATCGGCGGCCCGGCTTCCTTCGCCGTCCCGTGCGCTTCTTCCTGCGACGTGGCGAGACCCTGGCCGCCGTGGCAGGAGGTGCAGCCGATCCTGTCGAAGCCGGAGGGCGTGTGAACCGTCGAGGTGTGGAGGCCGAACGGCGCGGGCGCGCCGGCCATGACGGGATCCGCCACGCCGAGGTGGCAGGTCTCGCAGCGGTCGACGCGGTCCGCAAAGTCGCGCATCCAGATCTGGCGGATCGCGACCGGGCTGTCCTTGTACGCGCGGATCTCCTTGGCGCTCCGTGCGCGGGAGGCCCCAAGCGTCGCGAAACGGCGCTGGAACGCACGGTACGAACGGAAAGCGTTCTTCGCGGGCGAGACGGCGAGGACGAGGAGGAAGAGAAGGCTCGTGACGGCGAAGATCCGGCGAATCGGCACGGCGGCCTCCTCAGAACACCGAGCCCGGGAGCCAGGGCCACACCCAGGACCAGCCCGGACCGCGGAAGAAGGTGCCGATGATCGTGAGGAGACCGGCGACGACGACGAACCACGTCATGATCCACTCGGGAAGCGTCACGCGCGCGAGGCGGGCGCGCGGGGAGCCCTCCGGCGCACCGCGGGCAGCGAGCATCGCGACTCCCGGGAGGAGCGTCGGGACGACGACCGGCCCGCAGCGGAAGGCGGAGACGAGCGCGAGGAGAGCGAGAATGGAACCCGCCACGATCCCGGCCTTCCGGCGTCCGGCCCCGTCCCACAGCGGGCGCGCGTCGAGGTTTACGCGCGCGTACGGGATGACGACGAGCGCGATCACGACGAGACCGGGAAGGAGAACTCCCGCCACCACGGGCGGAAAGTAGTGAAGGAGCTCCTGAAGACCGAGGAAGTACCAGGGCGCCTTTGCCGGATTGGGAGTTTCGAGGGGGTTGGCGAGCCCCTCGAGCGGCGCGTCGAAGAAGAGCGAGACGAGCGAGAGCGCGATCAGGACGACCTGGAAAAGGATGACCTCCCGGATGATCAGGTGCGGGAACGTCATGACGTACCGCTCCTCGCGACGCCGCACCGTAGGCCGCGTGTCCGGACGGACGAGCGCGACCCGGCGCGGCACGACGAGCGGATCGCGGGACTCGACGACCTTCAGCGTGCTCACGGGTTCACCTCCGGCGGGGCGTCCTCGCGCGGCCCCTGCACGCCGCCGTCCTTCCGGACCCGCCAGATGTGGACGGAGACGAAGAGGACGAGCGCGACCGGGAGGACGACGCAGTGGAGGACGTAGAAGCGGAGGAGCGCATTTTCCGAGACGACGTTTCCTCCGAGGAGGAGGAAGCGGATCTTCTCGCCCACGACGGGCGCCTCCTTGGCCATGTTCGTCCCGACCGAGACGCCCCAGAACGCGAGCTGGTCCCACGGCAGGAGATATCCGGTATACGAGAGGAGAAGCGTGATCAGGAGCAGGAAGACGCCGATCACCCAGTTGAACTGGCGCGGAGGCCTGTAGGCACCGTGGAAGAAGACCCGCAGCATGTGGAGCATCGCCGCGAAGACCATGAGGTGCGCCGACCAGCGGTGAAGGTTCCGGAGGAAGACGCCGTTGTCGACGACGAAGGCGAGCTCCTTCATGTCGCGGTAGGCCTGCGGGACCGACGGGTGGTAATAGAACATCAGGAGGACGCCCGTCGCCACGAGGACGAGCATCGAGACGACGGTCACGCCCCCGAGCCAGAACGTGTGGGTGAACCGGAGCGAGCGTTCCCGGACCTTGACCGGGTGGACGTGCAGGAACAGGTTCTCGAAGACGATGAGGGAGCGGTTGCGGTTTGTCCCCGCGGCTCCGTGGCGAACGATGGAGCGCCACACGGACGTCTCCCTCAGGCGGGTCATCAGGAGGTCTTCCCAGCGGGCACTCATGCGCGGAACAACTTTCCGCGCGGGATCACGACGCTCGTGTCGACCACGAGGTTTCCGTCGGCGTCGAGAGTCACCTCGAGCCAGGGAAGCGGCCGCGGAGCGGGCCCGTGCGTGACGTTGCCTTCGAGGTCGAAGCGGCTCCCGTGGCACGGGCAGGCAATCGCGTTCTCGTCCGAGACGTACCGCGTGATGCACCCGAGGTGCGTGCAGACGGCCGACATCGCGAAGACGCCGCCCGCGGCTCCCACGACGTAGGCCTTCCGCTCGTGATCGAAGCGGACCGTCCCCTCGGGGAAGTCGGCGGGGCTGCCGGCGCGGAACTTCGTCGCCGGCTCGAAGAGCACCTTCGGGTTCAGGAAATCGAGCGTCACGGCGCCGGAGCCGGCGGCCGCCACGGCGCAGGCGCCGACGCCGAGGCGCGTCAGGACGTCCCTGCGGTTCGGAGGCGCGTCGCCTTCGGCCGGCGAGATCTTTTCGGGATCGTCAGGCACGGGCGACCTCCTTGATATCGAAGCTCTGCATCGTGATGGTCCCGGCGGGGCACCGGAGGGCGCAGAGGCCGCACCGGATGCAGACCTCCTCGTCCTTCAGGAGGATCGAGCCCTCGGCGCGGCCGTCGACGAGGATGGGGGCGAGCTCGCGCGCGCCCTCGGGAAGCTCCACAATGAAGGCGGCGGGGACGATCTCGATGCAGTCCTCCGGGCAGATGTCCTGACACCCGCCGCACAGGAGACACTCCGTCCCCTCCGCGGCGCTCTCGTCGAAGATCGTGTTCGTCCAGCAACGCAAGCAGCGAGATCCCTCGAGCCGGGCGGCCGCTTCCGGAAACGTCTCCTCCACCTCGGCGATCCCGATCCGGCGTTCGATCGGGCGGACGGGGGGCTTCTGCCGCGGGATTCCCTCGGTGTCGTACGGGCGGTCCCAGCGCTCGTGGACGTCGATCTCCACGTCGGTCGAGAGCTCGGGGCGCACGACGCCGCGCAGAAAGACGTCGATCGACCGAGCGGCCTTCTTCCCGTCGGCGACTGCGTTAATCGCGATGCGGGGGCCGAACGCCGCGTCGCCTCCCGTGAAGACGTGAGGCGCGGTCGTCGCGAGCGTGTCGGGGTCGATGATGATCCGCCCGCCCTTCGTCTCGACGCCGTCCTCCGGCGCGAGGAACGAGAAGTCGCCGGTTTGGCCGATCGAGACGATGACGCTCTCGGTCGGGACGACGGTTTCGGACCCCTCGACGAACTCGGGCGCGAACCGACCGTTCTCGTCGAAAACCCGAGACACCTTCTGGAACTCCACCCCGACGACCCGGCCATCGCGGCCGACGAGGCGCTTCGGGCCGACCCGGTGCCGGAAGGTGATGCCCTCCTGCGCGGCCTCTTCCACTTCGTCCCG
>JBBQDQ010000210.1:0-5793 GCA_038319835.1 Thermoanaerobaculia bacterium
CTCTTCTACGCGGTCGGGATCATCTTCTTCTGCTATTTCTACATCTCGATCATCTTCAACCCGAACGACACGGCCGAGAACATGCGCAAGTACGGCGGCTTCATCCCGGGCATCCGTCCGGGCAAGGCCACGTCCGACTACATCGACTCGGTCCTCACGCGGATCACGCTCATCGGCGCCGTGTATCTCGTCGTCGTCGCGCTGATCCCGGAGTTCCTCACGATGGGCTTCCGCGTCCAGAGCCTCCCGGGGATCGGCCCGTGGCTCGACGCGCACCTGCCGAATTTCGTGACGCAGGGCCTCGGCGTCTCGTTCTTCTTCGGCGGCACGTCGCTGCTCATCGTGGTGGGCGTAGCGATGGACACGGTCCAGCAGATCGAGTCCCAGCTCGTCATGCGCAACTACGACGGGTTCCTGAAGAAGGGCCGCGTCCGGGGCCGCAGGGGATAGCGGAGGAATCATGCCGTCCGCCATCGTGTTCTTCGGACCTCCCGGGTCGGGCAAGGGAACCCAGGCGTCGCGTCTCGCGGCGTCGCTGGGGATTCCCCAGGTTTCGACGGGGGATCTCTTGAGGAGCCACGTGGCAAAGGGGACACCGCTCGGCGCCATCGCCAGACCCATCATGGAGTCCGGCGCGCTCGTGCCGGACGAGCTCGTCACGAAGATGCTCGAGGAGCGCCTCGCCGAGAAGGACGCGGTCCCGGGGGCAATCTTCGACGGGTACCCGCGCACCGTCGCGCAGGCCGTGTCGCTCGACGCTCTCCTGAAGGCCGCCGGGGGGAAGGTCGACGTCGTCCTCTTCATCGACGTTCCGGACGCCGTGCTCGTCGACCGGCTCGTCAAGCGGGCCGTCCTCGAGGGCCGCGCCGACGACACGAAAGAGACGATCGCCGAGCGTCTCCACGTCTACCGCGAGAAGACCGCTCCTCTCGCCGACCTCTACCGTAAGGCCGGCCAACTCGTTACGATCGACGGCAACCGCGCCGTCGAGACGGTCGCGTCGGACGTGACGGCGGCCGTTTCGAAGTCCCGGGTGAGCGCGTGATCACCTGCAAGGGCAAGTCCGAGCTCCTGAAGATGGAACGGGCCGCGCGCATCGTCCACGAGGCGCTCGCCGAGTGCGCCGCGGTGTGCCGTCCCGGGGTCACGACCGAGGAGATCGACCGGATCGCGGCGCAGGGCATCGCCTCGCGCGGCGGCAAGGCGGCGTTCCCCGGCTACCGCGGCTATCCGAAGACGATCTGCATCTCGGTCAACGACGAGGTCGTGCACGGAATCCCGTCGGCGACCCGCGTCATCAAGCCCGGAGACGTCGTCGGACTCGACCTCGGTGCGATCGTCGAGGGCTACTACGCCGACGCCGCGCGCTCGATCGCAGTCGAGCCCGTGACGGAGGACGTGAAGGTCCTCGTCGACACGACCCACGCCGCGCTCCTGGCCGGCATCGAGGCCGTCCGCGTCGGCGGCCGGATCGGCGACATCGGCGCGGCCGTCGAGGCCGTGGCGAAGCAGCGGAAATATGGCGTCGTGCGCGAGTTCGTCGGGCACGGCATCGGGACGGCGCTCCACGAGGAGCCGCAGGTTCCCAACTACGGCCCCGCCGGCAAGCGCGAAGTCATCCGCGAGGGGATGACCCTTGCGATCGAGCCCATGTTCAACCTCGGCGGCGCAGCCGTCACGACGGACCCGGACGGGTGGACCGTGCGCACGAAGGACAGGCGGCCGTCGGCCCACTTCGAGCACACGGTCGTCGCGACGGCACGGGGCCCCGTCGTCCTCGGCTTCGGACGTTACGCGCCCGACGCCATCCTCGCCGGAGCCCCCGGCGCCCACGAGTACCCGCTGCCCGTGGCGGTCCAGGCGTAACGGAGGAACATGTCGAAGGAAGACGCCATCGAAGTGACTGCAACGGTGATCGAACCGTTGCCGAACGCGATGTTCAAGGTCGAGCTGGAAAACAAGCATCAGGTGCTCGCGCACATCTCCGGGAAGATGCGGAAACACTTCATCCGCATCCTGCCTGGGGACAAGGTCCTCGTCGAGCTCTCGCCGTACGACCTGACTCGCGGGCGCATCATCTACCGGTACAAGTGAGCCGAGGGAAATCATGAAAGTTCGCACGTCCGTCAAGAAAATCTGCAGCAAGTGCAAGGTGATCCGTCGCGCCGGCGTCGTGAGGGTCATCTGCGAGAACGTCAAGCACAAGCAGCGTCAGGGCTGAAGAGGAACCACGAATGGCACGTATCGCAGGTGTCGACCTTCCCCCGAACAAGCGCGTCGAAATCGGTCTGACCTACATCTTCGGGATCGGGCGCCCGGTCTCGAACAAGATCCTCGTGACCGCCAAGGTGGACCGCAACACCCGGGTCAAGGACCTTTCCGAGGACGAGGTGTCGCGGATCCGCAAGACGATCCAGGACACGATCCAGGTGGAGGGCGACCTCCGCAAGGACACGGCGCAGAACATCAAGCGTCTCATGGAGATCGGCTGCTACCGAGGCCTGCGTCACCGCCGGAATCTCCCGACCCGCGGCCAGCGCACCCACACGAACGCCCGCACGCGGAAGGGTCCCCGCAAGGGCGCCGTGGCCGGTAAGAAGAAGGCTACGAAAAAGTAGGTAGATGAATGGCAACACCCACTGAATCGACCGCTGCCGCCAAGGCTTCTGCCGCCAAGGGCAAGAAGAAGGGCCCCAAGAAGGAAAAGAAGAACATCCCGCACGCTCTCGCGACCGTGCAGGCGTCCTTCAACAACACGATCGTCTCGATTACGGACCAGCAGGGCAACGTCCTGGCCTGGTCGTCGGCGGGGCGCATCGGCTTCAAGGGCTCGCGCAAGGGCACGCCGTTCGCGGCGCAGCTCGCCGCGGGCAACGCCGCCCAGATCGCGCAGGAGCACGGCGTGCGCTCCCTCGACGTCAAGGTGACCGGGCCCGGAGCCGGCCGCGAGAGTGCGATCCGCGCCCTCGCTGCTGCGGGCATCGACATCCGGTCCATCAAGGACACGACGCCCATCCCCCACAACGGTTGCCGCCCGCGCAAGCGCCGGCGGGTCTAGGAACCGGAACGTCCGTAAACCGCGCTCTCGATTCCGGGCCGGGAAGAAGGACAGACGACAAATGACGGAATCGACGGAGGCCTGATTTCCCGTGGCTCGTTATCGTGAATCGGTTTGCCGGCTGTGCCGGCGCGAAGGAATGAAGCTGTTCCTCAAGGGGGACCGCTGCTTCACCAACAAGTGCGCCGTGGAGCGCCGCAACTTCCCCCCGGGTCAGCACGGCAAGCGCCGCTCCAAGATCCTGGGGTACGGCATCCAGCTCCGTGAGAAGCAGAAGGTCAAGCGCTTCTACGGGATCCTCGAGGGCCAGTTCCGCCTCACGTTCCAGCAGGCCGAGCGCATGCGGGGCGTCACGGGCGAGAACCTCCTCTCGCTGCTCGAGCGCCGCCTCGACAACGTCGTGCACCGGCTCGGCTTCTCGGGCTCGCGGCCGCAGGCCCGCCAGCTCGTCCGCCACGGCCACGTCCGCGTGAACGGGCGCAAGGTCAACGTCCCGAGCATGATCGTGCCGCAGGGCGCGGTCGTGTCCATCAAGGACAAGAGCCGCACGAACCCGCTCATCGCCTCCGCGGTCGAGACCGCAAGGGGCCGCGGGATCCCCGCGTGGCTCGAGCTCGACGCCGCCCAGTTCCAGGGGAAGGTCGTCGCGCTTCCGAAGCGCGAGGACGTCTCGATCCCCATCAGCGAAAAGCTGATCGTCGAGCTGTACTCCAAGTAACGCCGCCAACAGGAGCTCTCGCGCGCCGCTCAGCGGATAAGTCGCAGGGCCAGGAGAAGACACCATGCTGTGGAAGGGCTTTCAGCGTCCCAATCGCCTCGACGTCGAAGAAGAGAAGGGGAACTACGGCCGGTTCACCGCCCAGCCGCTCGAGCGCGGGTGGGGGACGACCGTCGGCAACGCGCTCCGGCGCGTTCTCCTCTCGTCGATCGAGGGCGCCGCGATCACCGCGGTCAAGATCGAGGGCGTCGAGCACGAGTTCACCGCCGTGCCGGGCGTCGTCGAGGACGTGACCGCCATCATCCTGAACCTCAAGAGCCTCGCGATCCGCCTCCACGAGGACGGTCCGCGCTCGCTCAACCTGGACGTCAAGACCAAGGGCCTCGTGACCGCGGACGCCTTCGAGGACGACGCGCAGCTCGAGATCCTGAACGCCGAGGCGCCGATCGCGACGCTCGCCGATGGAGGTCGCCTGCGCCTCGAGGCGACCGTCACAAAAGGCCGCGGCTACGTGCCCGCCGACCGGAACTTCGACCCCGAAGCGCCGATCGGGACGATTCCCCTGGACTCGGCCCATTCCCCGGTTCGCCGCGTGAACTACCACGTCGAGGCGGCCCGCGTCGGCCAGGCGACGGACTACGACAAGCTCGTCATCGAAGTGTGGACGAACGGAACGATCACGCCCCGCGACGCGGTGGGCGTGGCTGCCGTCCTCCTTCGGGACCACCTCGCGATCTTCGTGAACGTCGAGACCGACGACGCGGCCGTGGCCGCCGGCGCCGAGATGCCGCAGAGCGAGCTCGACGCCCTTCTCGACACGAACGTCGAGGAGCTCGAGCTGTCCGTGCGCAGCGCGAACTGCCTGAAGAACGCGGGCATCCGCACGCTCCGCGAGCTCGTCCAGAAGACCGAGAAGGACATGCTCGAGACGAAGAACTTCGGGCGCAAGAGCCTGAACGAGATCAAGGACATCCTGCGCGAGAAGGGGCTCGCCTTCGGCATGAAGCTCGAGGCCCCGACGGGCGCGGGACGCTGAGGATTCGATGCAGCACAATCGCGCGGGCCGCAAGCTCGGCCGGACGACGGCACACCGCAAGTCGATGTTCCGGAACCAGCTCTCGTCCCTGATCACCCACGAACGCATCCAGACGACGCTCCCGAAGGCGAAAGACCTGCGGCCGCTCATCGAGAAGATGGTCACGCTCGGCAAGCGGGGAGGCCTCCACGCCCGACGCCTCGCGCTGAAGACCATTCCCGAGGCCGTGACGGTCAAGAAGCTCTTCGAGGAAATCGCCCCGCGCTTCAAGGAGCGCGCCGGCGGCTACACGAGGATCATGAAGCTCGGCCGGCGCCAGGGCGACGGCGCCGAGATGGCGATCCTCGAGTTCATCGACTTCGACTTCGCGCAGCGCACGGCCGAGAAGAAGGTCGCCGCGAAGGCGGCCGACGAGAAGAAGGCCTCCCTCCTCGAGAGGGCCAAGAAGCTCGTCTCCGGCAAGGGCGGCGATGGCGAGAAGAAGGCCGAAGGGGCCGAGGGCGAGGCGGAGGCCGAGAAGAAGGCCAAGCCCGTTGCGAAGCCGAAGGCCGCGAAGATCAAGGGCCCGAAGGGCGGCGGCGGCCCGAAGGGCGGCGGCGGCCACGCCGGCGGCCACCGGAAGGTCGGCAGCTAGGCGCTCCCCGAACGAGACGTCCGAAGGGCCCCGGTTCGCCGGGGCCCTTTTCTTTTCAGCTGAGGGCCTTCTCGATCTCCTGCACGAGCACCTTCGTCGAGAACGGCTTCGTGATGTAGCTCGCCGCGCCGAGGCGCATGCCGAGGTCGCGCTCGGCCGGGAGCGTGCGGGCCGTGAGCATGATGATGGGGATGCCGGACGTCGCGGGGTTCTCCTTGAGGATGCGGCAGACGTCGAAGCCCGTGAGCCCCGGGGTCAGCGACACATCGAGGAGGACGAGGTCGGGAACGGCCTCCCGGACGAGCCGCAGGGCCTCTTCGCCGCTGGACGCCTCGACCGGGTCCAGC
>JBBQDQ010000211.1:0-5786 GCA_038319835.1 Thermoanaerobaculia bacterium
CTTCCGACCAGGCCGGCTGGAAGTTCCAGAGGTGGCCGGCGACGAGCGCCGCCGCGGCCAGCGCGCCGGCCGGGCGCGCCCTCCGCCAGAGCGCCCACACGAGCGCGCCGTCGGCGATCGCGACGAGGGGATACGCGAGGATGAAGAACCGGACCGAGCGCGTGTGGTAGTTGCCCGCCGACGAGACGGAGAAGACGAGGAGCGTGAAGAACGCCGCGAGGACCGGCAGCTGCCACGAGCCGCGGGACGACTCGCGGGACGCCGACCACACGAACCACGCGAACGCGGCCGCGTGAAATGCGAGGAGTAGGGTGGGGAAGACCGGGACGCCCGGGACTCCTCCCGCGACGAATTCCGCAAACCCGCCGGTCGCCGCCCACCAGAAGTTGGAGAGGATGGCTCCGGGGCCGCCGGCCGGCTTCGCGCCGTAGTTGTCGCGCAGCGTCGAGAACGCATGCGTGACGCTGAAGGCGAGCCACGGCAGCGCGCCCACGACGAAGCCCGCTCCCGCCGACACGAGGAGGCGGACGCGGGGCCGCCGCCCCGTGTCGAGGAGCCACACCGCCGCGGCCGCCGTTGCGCTTAGCGTCTGGATCGAGCACCAGAGCCCGAGGCCTGCCGCGAGACCGAGAGCGACTCCCGTAACGGCGCGGGGCCGCTCGGCGTAAATCGCGGCGAGGGCGAGCACGGCGACGCCCAGAAGGAGAACCGTCGCGTAGCCCGTCGCCTGCTGCTCGACGCCGAAGAGCGGGGGAGCGGGAATCGCGAAGAAGAGCGCCGCGAGGAGCGCCGCCTTCGGGGGGAGGATCCGGCGTGCGAGCGCCAGCACGCACGCGACGCCGAGGATTCCTTCGAGGAGCGGCCCGAGCGTGACGGCGAAACGCGTGGGTCCGAAGAGCGCGAAGAGCGGCGCGAAGGCGTAGCTCTCGACGGCGCCGAGACGGACGCCCGAATGGAAGACGTGGAAGTTTCCGGCGAGGACGTCGAGCGAGCGCATCGCC
This sequence comes from Thermoanaerobaculia bacterium, assembly GCA_038319835.1. Lineage (GTDB taxonomy): Bacteria > Acidobacteriota > Thermoanaerobaculia > UBA5066 > UBA5066 > Fen-183. Next base: position 1,002 of record JBBQDQ010000211.1, read on the forward strand.
GTGAGGAGCGCGTCCGGGTCCGCCGGGAAACGGCCGGCGGGCCACAGGTCCGCCGCGCGCACGAGAACGGCGGCGGCGAAGACGGCGACGGTCCACCCACGGCCCGGCTCGTCACCGGCGTGCGTGTCCGGGCCTGACGGGTTCATCGAGGCGTCAGTTTAGGACCCGGCCGCCGCGGCGCGCTACGAAGCGATCCGGACGCGGATCTGTCCGGGCGGCGGGAGCGTGCCGGCGGCGGGCCGGTCGGCGGCGAGGTAGGCCCGCACCCGGGGCTCCGCCAGCCCGCGACTTAGACCGGGTCCATAATTCCGCCCCCCATGGAATCCATCGTCATTCGCGGCGCCCGCGAGCACAACCTCAAGAACGTCTCGCTCTCGATTCCCCGCAACGCGCTCGTCGTCCTGACGGGCGTCTCGGGGTCGGGGAAGTCCTCGCTCGCGTTCGACACGCTTTTCGCCGAGGGGCAGCGGCGGTACGTCGAGTCCCTCTCGGCGTACGCCCGCCAGTTCCTCGAGCAGATGGAAAAGCCGGACGTCGACTCGATCGAGGGGCTCTCGCCCGCGATCTCGATCGAGCAGAAGACGACGTCGAAGAACCCGCGCTCGACGGTCGGCACCGTCACGGAGATCTACGACTACCTCCGCCTCCTCTACGCGTCGGTCGGGAGGCCGCACTGCCCCGAGTGCGGGCGCGAGATCGCGGCCCAGACGATCCAGCAGATGGTGGACCGCGTCCTCGCGATGCCGGAGGGGACGAAGTTCCTCCTCCTCGCCCCGTTCGTCCGCGGCAAAAAGGGCGAGTACAAGAAGCAGATGGAGGAGATGGTCAAGCAGGGCTTCCTCCGCGCCCGGATAAACGGGAAGATGCTCGACCTCGAGAGCCCGCCCGAGCTCGACAAGCAGAAGAAGCACACGATCGAGGTCGTCGTGGACCGCCTCGTCGTGAAGCGCGACGACGACACGCGCCGGCGCCTCGCGGACTCCCTCGAGACGGCCACGAAGGTTGGCAAGGGGCTCGTGACGATCGCGACGCTCGGGGCGACGGCCGACGCGCCCACGACCGACGAGACGCTCTCGACGAGCTACGCCTGCCCGGACTGCGGGACGTCGCTCGCCGAGATCACGCCGCGCCTCTTCTCCTTCAACTCGCCGTTCGGAGCCTGCCCGACGTGCAGCGGCCTCGGCTCGGTCCAGAAGGTGGACCCCGATCGCCTCGTGCCGGACCCTTCCCTCTCGATCCGGGACGGTGCGATCGCGCTCTACAAGCCCGGCTCGGCGAACTGGCGCCTGCGGCAGATCGAGCACCTCGCGAAGGTGCTGAAGTTCTCGATCGACACCCCGTGGTCGAAGCTCCCGAAGGACGTGCGCGAAATCATCTTCCACGGCTCCGGGGATCGCGAGATCAAGTGGAAGTGGAAGTCCGAGAAGGGCGAGTACAACTGGTCGTCGGCCTTCAAGGGGCTCGTGCCGCTCCTCGAGACGAAATACAAGGAAGTCGAGAGCGAGGACGCGCGCGCCGAGATGCAGAACTACATGTCGGCCTCGCCCTGCCCCGACTGCAACGGGCGGCGGCTGAAGCCCGAGGCGCTCTCGGTTCTCGTGGACGGGCGCTCGATCGATACGCTCACGGCCCTCACGCTCGAGGACGCGCAGGCGTTCTTCCGGAAGCTGAAACCCACGGCGCGGGAGCTCGAGATCGCCTCGAAGATCCTCAAGGAGATCCAGGACCGGCTCGGCTTCCTGAACGACGTCGGGATCGGCTACCTCTCGCTCTCCCGCGCCTCCGCGACGCTGTCGGGCGGCGAGGCGCAGCGCATCCGCCTCGCGACGCAGATCGGGTCGAAGCTCATGGGCGTCCTCTACGTCCTCGACGAGCCCTCGATCGGCCTTCACGCGAAGGACAACCGCAAGCTCATCGACACGCTCGTCGCGATGCGCGACCTCGGGAACACGGTCGTCGTCGTCGAGCACGACGAGGAGACGATCCGGCTCGCGGACCGCGTCGTGGACCTCGGGCCCGGCGCCGGCATCCACGGCGGCGAGATCGTGGGGGAGGGCACGGCCGACGAGCTCGCCTCGTTCCCGCGCTCGCTCACGGGCAAGTACCTGTCCGGCGCGCTCCGGATCGAGACGCCGAAGCAGCGGCGCAAGGGAACCGGCAAGACGCTTGCCGTCGTGGGCGCGACGGAGAACAACCTCAAGGACCTCACCGTGAAGTTCCCGCTCGGCGTCTTCACGGCCGTGACGGGCGTCTCGGGCTCGGGGAAGTCGACGCTCGTGAACGACATCCTCTACCGCGCCGCTGCGCGTCTCTTCCACGAGGCGACGAACAAGCCCGGCGCGCACCGCAAGCTCGAGGGCCTCGAGCACCTCGACAAGGTCATCGACATCGACCAGTCGCCCATCGGGAGGACGCCGCGGTCGAACCCCGCGACGTACACGAACGTCTTCAACCCGATTCGCGAGCTCATGTCGCAGGTGCCGGAGGCGCGCATGCGCGGCTACGGCCCCGGGCGCTTTTCCTTCAACGTGAAGGGCGGCCGGTGCGAGAACTGCGGCGGCGGCGGGCAGATCGCGATCGAGATGCACTTCCTGCCGGACATCTACGTCACGTGCGACGTGTGCGGCGGCAAGCGGTACAACCGCGAGACGCTCGAGGTCCGCTACAAGGGCCTGAACATCGCCGACATCCTCGCGCTCACGGCCGAGCAGGCGGGCGAGATCTTCGCGAACGTCCCGCCGATCAAGACGATCGCCGGCACGTTGAACGACGTCGGCCTCGGGTACATCCAGCTCGGCCAGCCGGCGACGACGCTGTCGGGCGGCGAGGCGCAGCGCGTGAAGCTCGCGAAGGAGCTCGCGCGGCGGGCCACGGGCCGGACGCTCTACATCCTCGACGAGCCGACGACGGGCCTGCACTTCGACGACGTCAAGAAACTGCTCAACGTGCTCCACGCCCTCGTCGAGCGCGGCAACACGGTGATCGTGATCGAGCACAACCTCGACGTCGTCAAGACGGCCGACTGGGTCGTGGACCTCGGGCCCGAGGGCGGCGCGCGCGGCGGCGACCTCGTGGCCGAGGGGACGCCCGAGCAGGTCGCGAAAAGCTCCCGTTCGGCGACGGGGAAGTACCTGGCCCCGCTTCTTGCGCGGCGCTAAGGAGCGTTTCCGCTAGAATTTGCGGTTACCGTGATCACCGGTTTCAATACGGACGTGAAACACGCGGAGCGCGTGTACCACGTGCAGACGGAGGACCGCGGCATCGCGAACCCCGTCATCGAGTCGCTCGTCTACGTGGGCGGCGAGATCCTGCTGTCCAAGAAGAGCCCGTACAAGGACCTGATCGCCGGCGACCGCGTGGACGAGAAGGCGCTCCGGGAAATGATGGACCTGCAGCATCGGCGGGTCATCGAGGCGGTCCGCAGGGGCCGCCTCGACAAGGGGAAGGCCGGCGAGGTGCCCCCGGACTGGGCCGACGACACGCTCCCGTCCTCGGACAAGGTCTCTCCGGCGGCCCTCGCGGCGGTGCACGCGATCCTCGCGGCGCCTCCCGAGCCGCTGCCGGGCGCGCGTTCCTCTGCTGCAGCTGCACCCGCCCCGAAAGCCGCGCCGCCGCGCGTCTCGACGGGCGAGGAGGAGGCGTTCCCGCCCCAGCCGCTCCCGCGGCCGCTGCCGCCTCCGGCTCCCGCTCCGGCCCCGGCTCCTCCGGCGCCCCCGCCGCCCCCGCCGCCCACGGTCGTGGCCCCCCGCAAGCCGACATCGGGATCGATGCCCCCTCCGGGCGGCTCGGCGTCCGCCTCGGGCGCCAACAAGCGGCCCGGCTCGGGGATGCGCTCGCTCGACCAGGTGATCGTCGACTACCTGGCCTCGGAGGCCGCTTCCGAGCACCTCGAGCTCTCCCTGACGTCCGACGCCGAGCTCGTCTCGGGCGGGCGGGTGACGCTGACCCTCAAGGCCACGACGTCGCTCACCGAGAAGCCCCTCCCGGGCGTCCACGTGTCGATCCGGGTCGTTTCGACACTCCGGCCGCCGCAGATCCTCTTCCGGGGGGTGACGGCCGGCGACGGCTGCGTCTCGTCCGTCTGCGCCCTGCCGGACATCGGGACGGGCAACGCGGCGCTCATCATCGCGGCCTCGTCCCCTCTCGGGAACAACGAGATCAAGCAGCTCATCAAGAAGGCGAAATGACCCCGCTTGAAGACGCGGACGGGGCGGGGTATATTCCGCGGCCGCTCCGTTATGCGGAGCATGGGCCGATAGCTCAATTGGCAGAGCAAGAGACTCTTAATCTCTGGGTTGTGGGTTCAAGTCCCTCTCGGCTCACCATCTCGTGACCAGGCCGGCCGTGAAAACGGCCGGCCTTTTTCTTGGAAAAGAACGAAGAGGAGATTTCTTCGAATGAATAAGAACGCCGCTGGAGCAGCTGCCCTCTTCACCTTTCTAGGAATCTTTTCCTCTTCTCTCCCGGTATTCGCCGCCCGCCCGATGACGATCGAGGACAATCTCCTGACCGTCCGCGTGGGCGACCCGCAGCTCTCGCCCGACGGCAAGTCCGTCGCGTTCGTGCGGACGACGACAAATCTCGCGGCCGGGAAGCGGAACGCGGACGTCTGGATCGTGCCGGCCGACGGCTCGGCCCCGCCTCGCGCCCTCACGCGGCACGAGAAGACCGACAACGCGCCGAGGTTCTCCCCCGACGGGAAGACCCTCGCGTTCGTCTCGACGCGCTCGGGGACGCCGCAGGTGTGGCTCCTCGACCTCGCGGGCGGCGAGCCGCGAAAGCTGA
>JBBQDQ010000212.1:0-5784 GCA_038319835.1 Thermoanaerobaculia bacterium
TGCACTTCGCCGTTCATGGTCTGCTCAACTCCCGGCAGCCGGAGCTCTCGGGACTCGTGCTGTCTCTCGTGAACGCGAAGGGGGCGTCCGCGGACGGCTTTCTGCAGGCGTATGAAATCTACAACCTGAAACTCGGGGCCGACCTCGTGGTTCTGAGCGCCTGCCAGACGGCGCTGGGCAAGGTCGTCCGCGGAGAGGGATTGCTCGGCCTGACGCGCGCGTTCATGTACGCCGGCGCTCCACGTGTCGTCGCGACCCTGTGGCCGGTCCCCGATGTGGCCACCGCGGAGCTGATGAAGCGTTTCTACCGCGCGATGCTGGTGGACCGCATGGCTCCGGCGGCGGCCTTGCGGCGGGCGCAGGAGTCCTTGCGCCATGAACACCGTTGGTCTGCTCCGTATTACTGGGCAGGGTTCACACTGCAGGGGGAATGGAACTGACGTCGAGCAGCCGTGAAGCCGCCTCACCGGCAGCCACGGCGGAGCTGGTTCGGCGAATCCGGGCGGGAGACGCCGCGGCGGAGAGCGAGCTGGTCGCGAGGTACGGCCGCGGAGTGACCATCCTCATCCATCGCGTGAGCAGCGACTTATCGGTCGTCGACGACCTCTACCAGCAGACATTCCTGATTGCCCTCGAGAAGATCCGGCGGGGCGACGTTCGCGAGCCGGAGAGGCTTTCGGGATTCATCTGCTCCTTGGCGCGGAATCTCGTGATCGAGCATTTCCGGAAGGCGGCGGCCCGTCGATCCACGGGTTCCCTTGAAGGTGCGCGGGCAGCCGATGCGGCGCCTGGCGCGCTCGAGAACCTGCTGAGGGTCGAGAAGGCGTCGATCGTCAGACGCGTGCTCGCGGAGCTTCCGTCGGAGCGCGATCGCGAGATCCTCTTTCGCTTCTACATCGCCGAAGACGAGAAGGACTCGATCTGCCGCGACCTCGTGCTCACGAGCCTCCATTTCAACCGGGTGCTCTTCCGCGCCCGCGAGCGATACCGGGATTTGTATGAAGAGACGACGAGAAAGCGTGTGGGGGAGCCGCGATAATGGGTGAGCGAATCACACTTACCGGTGAGATGGATCACGAATCGATCCAGGGGAACCAGGTCCCCGACCGCTATCTCATGGGAAAGCTGTCCGTGGAGGAGCGCCTCCGGTTCGAGGAGCACTTCGTCGATTGTCCGATCTGTCTCGAACACCTCGATTCGCTCGAAGGACTGCGGACCGGGCTCGGAGAGCTTTCGCCGCCCGGGATCCCCGCGGCGAGACCGCGGCGTCCCGGCCTCGTCCGCCTGATACGCGAACATCCTGCGGCCGCGCTGCTCGCGGCGGCGTGCCTCGCCGTTGCAATCCTCCCTCCCGCTCTTTTCCTCGGCGAGCTTCGCCGGACGAAGGGCGAACTGGAGAGTGTCCGCAGGATCTCCGAGGGAGCGCGGCGGGGGTCGGCCGCGCCAACCCGAGCCCGTGAGGCGAGCGTCGTGCCGCTGGCGGCGTCCGTGTTCACCCTGGACCTGACGAGGGGAGCGGGCACGGGCGAGCCCGACAACCGGATCGTTCTCGGGGATTCCCGGGAGTGGATCATTCTCCTCATCGACCGGCCCGGGCTCCCGCGCTTCGAGAGCTATCGGGCGAGGATCTCGACGGCCGATCGGCACGCCGTCGGGAATGCGCTGGACGCGAGCAAGGCCTCGGACGAAATGCTCGCGGTTGCCCTCCCCCCGGGCCTTCTCTCCCAGGACTCCTATGTTCTGACCCTCGAGGGGCTTGGAGTCGGTCCCGCGCGAGACCTCGCGGCTTTCCGATTCCGCGCCGTCCTCCCGAAGTAGCCGTCCGCTCCCGGGCTGGGATAGTTCCGCCCGTTCCTCCACTCTGAAGACAGGCGAATGAGTCTCAGCAAAGGGAGGTCCAGATGATCCACAAAAGAATGCTTGTTGCGCTCGTCTTCGCGGCGGTTCAGGCCGCGCAGCCCGCGGTGGCCGCCTCGACGACGCGTCTCGTTCCGATCGTTCTCGACGTGTTCTCGGGAACGGCACATTTCTCGACGGAGCTGTCCCTGACGAACGCGGAGCCGAACGGAGTGAACGTCACGCTGCGCTACACGGCGTCGCTCGGTTCCGGGTCTGGGACCGTTCCGGTCTTTCTTGCGTCGGGCAGGCAGCTCGTCATCCCCGACGTCCTCGCCTATCTTCGCGGGAACGGACTTCAAATTCCCGCGGGAAGCTCCGGCCAGCAGGGAGGCACCCTTCTCGTCACCTTCGACGGCGTCTCCGCGAACGAGATGGTCTCGGCGACCGCCCGGACGACGACCGCGACCGGCGCTCCGCAGCCCGTCGGGAGCGCGGGCCTGGCCTATCGCGGCCTGAACCCCTCCGAGCAGACCTACCCGGGCATCCCCCTGATCTTCGGCCTGCGCGCCAACGCGACCGACCGTTCGAACGTGGCGGTCTACAACTCCAGCACCACGACGGCGATCGATTTCAGAATTACGGCCTTCTCGGGGAGCGGCGACGGCCAGTCGAAGGTGCTTCGCGACGCGCTCACCGTGGGCCCTCTCGGGTGGGCACAGGTGTCGTTCGGCGAAAGCGGATTCTCGAACGGCTGGGCCGAGGTCGTCGGCCCCTGTCTCGGGCCCGACGGCTGCCCCGGGCGTGCGTACGGAGTGATCAACGACAACGTGACGAACGACGGCTCGTACATCAACCCGGTGAGCGGTGACTTCAGCAGCACGGTGAACATCCCCGCCCTCGTCGAGGCCGGGGCGTTTCGCAGCGAGCTACTCCTCTCCAACAGCGCGAACCACCCACAGGTGTTCCGCCTGAACTATTACGAGTCGGTGAACCCGGCCGGCGGATCGGGAGTCGTGACGCTGACCCTCGGCCCTGCCGAGCAACGGATCATTCCGAACGCGATTCAGTTTCTGCGGGTGAACGGCGTCCGTCTCGCGCCTGCGGGCTCCGGCAGCTTCGTCGGATCCGTCTACGTCGAGGTTCCTGGCTCCGACATCCGGGAGATTTATGCGGGGGCGCGGACCGCGTCACAATCCCCCGCCCCGCAGGGTGGCCAGTATGGACTCTTCTCTCCGGAGGTCGTGATCGCCCAGGCCGCCTTCACCGAAGACGGCTACATCTTCGGGCTCCGGGCCGACGAGAACAACCGCTCCAACGTGGCGGTCTTCAATTTCAGCGACGGCTCTCCGACGACAGACGGACCCGCCGTGCTCTCCCTGCAGGTGTACGACGGGGACGCTGGAGGAGCGCCTGCAGGAACGCCGGAGGTTCTCACGGTGGGCGTGTCCGAGTGGAAACAGGTCAACAACATTCTCGCCATCAAAGGGGTCCGGAACGGGTGGGTGAAGATCTTCAACCCCGCGGGCCTTCCCGGGCACTCGTGGGCGGCTTACGGGGTCATCAACGACGGCGGCGGCCCAGGGCAGAGGACCGGCGACGGCGCGTACATCGAAATGGAGAAGAGGGCCCACCCGCCTGAGTGAAATGCAGGGTCGCGGGCTGGCTCGTACCATACGGAGCTGATGCGAAGAACGTCGCGGACATCGGCGGAATTGTGAGTTGTGGCGCTTGCAGGCCATTTGCGGCGGCCTCACCGCTGGCGCCGCCGGGTGCAACTCAAGCGACTTCATGGCACCCCAGCGAGTCAAGAAGGCCGAGTCCTACGCAGTTTTCCGAATGAGAACGGGCAGGCGCCGCTCGGCATCGAGGTATTCGATCCGAAGCGACGAGTCCTTCGGGCCTTCGCCCGGCCGGCCTCGAGGTGGCGGGATCGCCGAGAGATGTGCGGGCGTCCTCCCGAAGTAGACCTCGGCCGGCGTCGCTCCTCCGAGAGCCTGATGCGGGCGGAAGTGGGCATAGTGGACGAGGCCCAGTTCGACCGTCTTCAGCAGGTCCACCGCCGCCAGCGGTCGCAGCAGGCGCAGGCCGAGCGAGTCCTTCAGCGCCCTCCACAGCCTCTCGATCAAGGCGATGGAGACCTTCTTACCGACCGCCCCGAACCGCTGCTTCACCCCCAGGGCCCGGAGCCTGTGGCGAAAGACCTTGCCCGTGAAGCAGCGAGCGTGATCCGAGACGAAGTGTGCCGGCCGTCCATGCCTCCCCGCAGCCTTCGAGACGAACTGGGCGATCTCGCGGGCAGACGCCTCCTTGGAGAACACCCTGCCGGAGAGCGGCATCCGCGAGAACGCATCGAAGACGACCGCGACCTTGAACGTCACGATCCCGAACAGCCCTTTCACGTCCGTGAGATCCACCATCCAGACATGATTCGGCCGTTTCGCCCTCACGGCCCGTGGGACACCCGGTGCCGCTCCAGGAGGTGGGGGAGTTGTCCATCGCTCTCTGCGGATCCGTCCCACCGTCCGTGACGACAGCTTCCAGCCTGCTCGTGCCAAGGTCCGTGCGATCAAGTCATTCCCTCCGAACCCGGCCAGCTCCATCGTCTTCACCACCGCCCTGACGACGTCGGCGAAGCGCCGGACGGGAGGATTCGGAGCAACCAGGGGACGCGGACCCTCTCCGGCGGGGACTCATTGCCTCCATCTCCCACCGGGCAATGGTCTCGACCGACACTCGAAACATGGCTGCGGTCTCGCGCTGTGCCAGGCCGAGGAAACCCCGGATACGCAGGATTCGGAACCGCTGCTCGGACCCGTAATGCGGGCGCTGGCGTCCGGGGACCTTGTCCCAGCGCGCCGCGAGGATCTCGGCGGCTTCACGAGCCATTCTGAGGAGGAGGGCCTGCTCCTCGGCCTTCTCGAACATCCTGGCCGCGGTCACGCCCGTGTCGCGCAGCTTTCCAAAGGCCGACCCGAGAGCGAGCCCCAGAAGGTGCGTCGCTCGCAGAAGGGCGGGAAGGGCGGCCGGGTCGACTGAACGGCCAGGAGCGGCGTGGCCAGGACTGGTCGGCGGGCGGAAAGAGCGCATGTGAAGGGCTCCCGTCCGGCCAGAATGCCCGGCTACGGGGCCGGAATCAGGGGGCGAGACCCTGGTCCGTACGCGCCAACGCCCCCGGCAATTCCCATTGCGCCCCTACAGCCCAAGAGAAATTTGACGCCTCGAGAGCAACGCATTCGCGCGTATACGTGTCGACGATGGTCAGGACGCGGACCGAGCATCAGCCGCAGCCCAGGGGGCGAGGGCTGCGGCATTTGGAACCTCGAGGCGGCTACGGCTCCCCACGGTGCGCCTCGCCACTTACCGGTGTCCGGACCACCCGGTGGCCAGGAAGTCAAGAGGCGCCCGTAGTTGACGACGTAGTGCGGAGTCCTATCTCCGACCGGCTCGCCCGCCTTTTCCGAAACTCAAGGGCCCGCCGTGCTCAAGAGTGCTTGCGAGCGATCTCGTCGGTCCGACTGCCCGTAGAATGACGTTCTCGTCGGAGGATTTGCAATGAAGATGCGCCGTCTCGCTGCGCTGATCGTCCTCGTCTGCGCCACGCTGCTTTCCTGCCCTCCAGCCCTCGCCCAGTTCTCGCAGCAGGGGCCGAAGTTGGTGGGCTCGGGCGCCGTGGGGAACGCTGACCAGGGCCAGTCCGTGTCCCTCTCCGCCGACGGCAACACGGCCATCATCGGAGGATTAGCCGACAACGTGGGCGTCGGCGCTGCGTGGGTCTGGACGAGGAGCGCCGGAGTCTGGACTCAGCAGGGATCCAAACTGGTCGGTTCGGGCGCCGTGGGGAAGGCTAACCAGGGCACGTCCGTGTCCCTCTCCGCCGACGGCAACACGGCCATCATCGGAGCGTGGGCCGACAACAGTGCCGCTGGCGCTGCGTGGGTCTGGACG
>JBBQDQ010000213.1:0-5762 GCA_038319835.1 Thermoanaerobaculia bacterium
CTCCCCGGGCCGCCCGCGGCCTGGGTTCTCCTCGCCCTCGCCGTCCTCGGGCTGCCGCTCTTCTCCGTCGTGCGCCTCCTCCTCGAGGGCCCGCGCGAGCAGCAGCCGTTCTCGTCGTTCACCCGGGAGGTCGGGCAGGAGCTCGAGATGGCGCTCGCGCAGGCGCTCGTCGGCCTCGCCTTCCTGCCGCACTACGCGTTCGAGGCCGTTCACGCGATCGTCCTGACGCTCGTCCGCCTCGCCGTGACGGGTCGGCGCCTGCTCGAATGGGAGACGGCCGCCACCGGGGCGGCCCGCGCCGCGGGCCTCCTCTCGGGCGGGCCCCGGTCGTTCTTCCTCGAGATGGCGGCCAGCCCGCTCGCCGCGGTCCTGCTCGGCATGGTCGTCGCGGCGGCACGCCCCTTCGCGCTCCTGCTGGCCGCGCCGTTCCTCGTCCTCTGGGCCGCGAGCCCCCTCCTCGCGTGGTGGCTCAGCCACGCGGCGCCCTCCGGAACCCGCGCGCTCGGCGAGGAGGACCGGACCGAGCTCCTGAGGATCGCGCGGGAGACGTGGCGCTTCTTCGACGACATGGCGGCCCGGGATGACACGAACGCCCTCGCGCCGGACAACGCCGCCCTGCGCGACGGCGGCGAGGCGCTCGTCGTCGCCCCGCGGACCTCTCCCACGAACGTCGGTCTCGCGCTCCTCGCCGATCTCGCCGCGCACGACTTCGGCTGGCTCGACACGTCCGGCCTCCTGACCCGCCTCGAGAGGGCGCTCCTGACGGTCGAGAGCCTGGAGAGGTGGAAGGGGCACGTCCTCAACTGGTACGACACGGGGACCCTCGAGCCGCTCGAGCCCCGCTACGTCTCGACCGTCGACAGCGGCAACCTTGCGGCCTGCCTCGTCGTCCTCGCGCACGGCCTCAGGGAGCCCGCGGTCTCCGCCCACGACGCTCGGGCCGAGGACCTCGCGCGGCGCGCCCTCGCGCTGGCCGACGGGATGGACTTCGGGGCGCTGTACGACGCCGCCCGCGGGCTCTTCGTGACGGGCTGCCACACGAGGGCCCAGGGAATCGCCGTCCGCGACGAGACGTTCTACGACCTCCTCGCCTCCGAGGCGCGCGTCGCGAGCTTCCTCGCGATCGCCAAGGGCGACGTGCCGCAGAGCCACTGGTTCCGGCTCGGCCGGCTCGCCGTGAGCCTTCACGGCGTGCCGACTCTCCTGTCGTGGAGCGGCTCGATGTTCGAGTACCTCATGCCGCTTCTGTTCATGCGGACCTGGCCGGGCACGCTCCTCGACGAGTCCTGCCGCATGGCGGTCCGGCGGCAGCGCGAGTGGGGGCGCGCGAATGGCGTGCCGTGGGGCTCCTCCGAATCGGCGTACCGCGCCGTCGACCTCGCGGGAGAGCACCAGTACCGCGCCTTCGGCGTCCCGGGGCTCGGCTTCCGGCGCGGCCTCGACGAGGACCTCGTCGTGGCGCCGTACGCGACCGTCCTCGCCGCGCTTCTCGCGCCGTCCGAGGCTGCGAAAAATCTCCGGCGGCTCACCGCGGCGGGGGCCGAGGGCAGGTGGGGGTTCTGGGATGCCGTGGACTACACGAGGGCGCCCGAGAGCGCGGACCCGTCTTCACTGCCGCGCACGGCGGACGGCCGCGGGATCATCGTCCGCACGGCGTTCGCGCACCACCAGGGGATGAGCCTCGTCGCCCTCGCGAACGTGCTCCTCGGCGGCGTCATGGTGCGCCGGTTCCACGCCGACCCGCGCGTGCGCGCCACGGAGCTCCTCCTGCAGGAGCGGCCCCCGCGCCAGGCGCCGGTCGCCCAGACGCGCCCCTCGTCCGAGGAGGTGCTCCCGATTCCGGCGTCGCCGGCCGCGGCGCCGCGCGTCTACAGGTCGCCGCACGCGGCGTATCCCACGACGCAGTTCCTCTCCAACGGCTCGTTCGTCACGGCGATCACCCAGGCCGGCGGCGGGTGGAGCTCGTGGCGAGGCCTCTCGGTCGTCCGGCGCCGCGACGACCCGACCGTCGACCCCGCCGGCCACGCCCTCTATCTCCGCGACGTGCGCAGCGGCGCCGTCTGGTCCGCAACCTACGCGCCAACCTTCCGCGAGCCCGAGAGCTACCGCGTCACGTTCCTGCCGGAGTCGGCTTCGATCCGCCGCCGCGACGACGAGATCGAGAGCCTCCTCGAAGTCGCCGTCTCCCCCGAGGAAGACGTCGAGGTGCGCCGCCTGACGCTCACGAACCTCGGGGCCGCGGTCCGCGAGATCGAGGTCACGAGCGCGGCCGAGGTCGTCCTCGCCCGCCCCGAGGACGACGTCGCCCACCCGGCCTTCGGGAAGCTGTTCCTCGAGACGGAGATCGTCCCCCAGAACGCGGCTCTCCTCTGCAGGCGCCGGCCGCGCACGGCGGGCGAGACGCCGCTCTGGGCCGTCCACGTCCTCGCGGTCGCCGGCCGCCGGCAGGGATCGCTCGAATGGGAGACCGACCGCGCCCGATTCCTCGGCCGCGGGCGCGACGCAGCCGATCCGGCCGCGCTGGAAGGCCGCGCGCTCTCCGGGACGACGGGGACCGTCCTCGACCCGATCCTCAGCCTCCGCCAGCGCGTGCGGCTCGCCCCCGGGGCGATCGCCCGCCTCGTCTTCACGACGGGCGTCGCGGAGACTCGCGAGACCGCGCTCGCTCTCGCGCAGAAACATCACGACCCGTCCGCCGCGGTGCGCGCGTTCGCCCTGGCCCGCACGCACGCCCAGGTCGCCGTGAGGCACCTCGGCCTCGCGGCCGAGGACACGCGCCTGTTCGAGCAGCTCGCGTCGTGTGTCCTCGGCTCGGACCGGGTCCTCGCGGCGCCGGGCAGCGTCCACGCCGTGAACGTCCTCGACGCCTCCGCCCTTTGGCGGCACGGCATCTCCGGCGACCTTCCGATGCTCACGGTGCGCCTCGAGCGCGCCTCGGACATCGCGCTCGCGCGCCAGGCTCTCGAGGCCCAGGAGTACTGGCGCCTGAAAGGCCTCGCCGCGGACCTCGTCCTCCTGAACGAGCACCCCGAGGGCTACCGCAAAGAGCTGCACGACGCCCTCACGGAGCTCGTCGAGCGCGGGCCCTGGGCGCCGCACGCGGGCAAGAAGGGCGGCGTCTTCCTCCTGCGTGGGGACCTCCTCGGTCCGGACGAGCAGCGCGGACTTCTCGTCTACGCGAGCGCGATCCTGCGCGGCCAGGACGGCGAGCTCGCGCTGCAGCTCGACCGCACCGTGCCGTGGGCGGCCGAGCCGCCTCCACCGCCGGCTCCGAAAGCGGATTCCGAGACGAACGGCGCGACGCCCCTTCCGCGCCTCGAGATGGCGAACGGCTACGGCGGCTTCGGCGAGGGCGGCCGGACGTACGAGATCGTCCTCGACGGCGACCGCGAGACGCCGCACCCGTGGGCAAACGTCCTCGCGAACCCGTCCTTCGGGTCGCTCGTGACGGCTTCGGGCGCCGCGATGACGTGGTCGACGAACAGCCGCGAGAACCGGCTGACGCCGTTCGCGAACGATCCCGTCAGCGATCCCCTCTCCGAGGCCGTCCTCGTGCGCGACGAGGAGACGGGCGAGGTCTTCGGCGCGACGCCTGGCGCACGGCCGCGCGAGAAGACGGGACGCTGGCGCATCACGCACGAACCCGGCCTCTCGCGGTTCCATCGGACGACGGGCGGCATCGCGCGGACGCTGGACACCTTCGTCGCCCGCGTGGAGCCGGTGAAGATCTCCCTTCTCACGCTCGAGAACCTCACGGGGCGGACGCGCCATCTCGCGGTCTTCGCGGTCGCCGACTGGGCGCTCGGACCGCCTCGGCCCGCGGCGCCCCGCCACGTCGTCACGACGCTCGCGCCGGACGGGCGGTCGCTCCTTGCGCGCAACCCGGAAAACGCGCCCTTCGCGGATCGGATGGCCTTCCTCGCATCGAGCGAGCCGCTCGTCTCCTGGACGGGGGATCGCCGCGAGTTCCGGGGCGCCGGCCGCACGCTCCGCACGGCGACGGGCCCGCACCGCGCGCGCTTCTCCGGGCGAACCGGAGGCGGGCTCGACCCCTGCGCCGCGCTGCATGTGGCCGTCTCGCTCGCTCCCGGAGAGGCGAAGACGATCTCGTTCGCGCTTGGGGAGGGCTGCGGCGAGGCCGCCGCTCTCGAACTGGCAGCGCGGTTCGGCGACACCGCGGCCGCCGTCGCCGAGCGCGGACGCGTGCGCGCCGCGTGGGAGGAGACGCTGAGCGCGCTCGTCGTGAGCACGCCCGACGACTCCCTCGACCTCCTCGTGAACCGGTGGCTCCCCTGCCAGGTCATCGCGTCGCGTCTCTGGGCCCGGACCGGCTACCACCAGCCCGGCGGCGCGTGGGGATTCCGAGACCAGCTGCAGGACGTCGCGTCGCTCGTCCTCGTCCGCCCCGACCTCGCGCGCGAGCACCTCCTGCGCGCTGCGGGCCGCCAGTTCCGCGAGGGCGACGTGCAGCACTGGTGGCACGAGCCTTCCGGGCGCGGCACGCGCACGCGCTGCTCTGACGACCTCCTGTGGCTCCCGTGGACGGCCCTGCGTTACGCGGCGACGACGGGCGACGCGGCGGTGTGGGAGGAGACGGCGCCCTGGCTGGAAGGTCCGCCCCTGGCCGAGGGCCAGCGCGAAGCGTATTTCGAGCCCACCGTCTCGACGGACCGCGACACGCTCTTCCGCCACTCGGCCCGCGCTCTCGACGCGTCTCTGACCGCGGGCGCGCAGGGGCTCCCGCTCATCGGCACCGGCGACTGGAACGATGGGATGAACGAGGTCGGCCCGGAGGGCCGCGGCGAAAGCGTGTGGCTCGGCTTTTTCCTCTACTCGATCCTCGTCCCGTTCGCCGCGCTCTGCGAGTCGCGCGGGGACGCGGCCGCGGCCGCGCGCTACCGGAACGAAGCGGCCCGCCTCCGGCACGCGCTCGGCCTCGCCTGGGACGGCGACTGGTACCGGCGGGCGACGTTCGACGACGGCTCGCCCCTCGGCTCGCGCCGGAACACGGACGGCCAGATCGACTCGATCGCCCAGACGTGGGCCGTCCTCTCGGGCGCGGCCCCCCGCGCGCGCGCCGAGCGGGCCATGGACTCGGTCCTGTCGCGCCTCGTGCGCCGGGACGCGGAGGTCGTCGCGCTCCTCGCGCCGCCCTTCGACGCCGGGCCGGAAGCGCCGGGCTACATCAAGGGCTATCCGCCCGGAGTCCGCGAGAACGGCGGCCAGTACACGCACGCGGCCGCCTGGGTCGTGATCGCCGCCGCCGCGCAGGACTCCGCGGACGAGGCGCTCGAGATCTTCCACATGCTGAATCCCGTCAACCACACGCGAACCGAGGGCGCGGTCCGCCGCTACGGCGGCGAGCCGTACGTCGTCGCCGGCGACGTCCTCGCCCACCCCGCGCACCTCGGGCGCGCGGGGTGGACGTGGTACACGGGCTCGGCGGGCTGGCTCTACCGCGCCGCGACCGAGAGTCTCCTCGGCCTGCACCGCGAGGGACAGGTCTTGCGCCTCGCGCCCTGCATTCCGCCCTCGTGGCCGGGATACGCCGTGTCGCTCCGGATCGGCCGAACGCGCTGGGAAATCCGGATCGAGAACCCCGACGGCAGGACGGGCGGCCTCGCGGAGCTCACCGTGGACGGCAAGCCCGTGCCGGGAAACCGCGTGCCCCTCGTGGACGACGGCGGGAACCACCGCGTCCGCGGCGTTCTCGGTGCGACTCCGGCCGCCGTGCCGGCGCAGCCGCCCGCGGCGCGCCCGGT
>JBBQDQ010000214.1:0-5704 GCA_038319835.1 Thermoanaerobaculia bacterium
CCCGCAAGGACGAGAACGACTTCCTCGGGCAGGGCTCCCGCCGCGAGGAGGGCACCCCGGTACGCCTCGTTGGGCTGATGGGCGTCGGACGCGAGGACGATCTTCATGGGTGGGTCGGGCAGGCGTGCCCCGGGACGCGCGCCACAAAGGCGCCGCGGCGGGAGATTATAGGGAGGACATGGGCGGACTGCGGCGCGTGGCCGTGACGGGGATGGGAGCGGTGAGCGCGTTCGGCGAAGGCGTCGCCGCCCTCAGTGCGGGCGCGTGGAGCGGCGCGAGCGCGATCGCGCCCGTGACGCTCTTCGACGTGTCCCGTTTCGTCGCGAAGACGGCCGCCGAGGCGCCGGTCCCCGCCGACCGCGAAGGAAAGACGGTCGACCGCGGCGCGCGGCTCGCCCTCGCGGCCGCGGCCGAAGCTCTCGGGGGCGCGCCCTTCGGCGGCGCGAAGGCGGGGCTCGCCGTCGGGACGACGCTCGCGGGCGTCGACGCGTGGAGCTCCAGCCTCGGGGCGGGCGCTCCGGCCGCCGTGCGCTCGTTTCCCGGCGCCCTCGCGGCTCTCCTCGCCGGACGTTTCGAGGCGCGCGGGCCCGTCGCCACGGTCTCCACGGCGTGCGCCTCCGGCACCGCGGCCATCGGCCTCGCGGCCGCGTGGATCCGCGAGGGCCGCGCGGTGCGCGTCCTCGCGGGCGGCGCCGACGCGCTCTCGCCGTTCGTATTCTCGGGCTTCGACGCGCTGCGCGCCCTGAGCCCTGCGGCCGCGCGGCCCTTCGACGCGGAGCGCAACGGCCTCACCCTGGGCGAAGGCGCGGCCTTCCTCCTGCTCGAAGACGAGGACGTGGCCCTCGCACGCGGCGCGCGCGTCCTCGCTCGCGTCGCCGGATACGGCTCGGCGGCGGACGCGTGCCACATGACGCGGCCGGACCCGTCCGGAGCCGGCCTCGCGCGCGCCGCGGCCGCCGCGCTCGCCGATGCGGGGCGCACGGCCGCCGACGTGGGCTTCGTGAGCGCCCACGGCACGGGGACCGTGTTCAACGACGCGATGGAGGAGGCCGCTCTGGCGCACGTGCTGGGCTCCCGAGCAGGATCGGTGCCGGTCCACGGCCTGAAAGGGGCGATCGGCCACACGCTCGGAGCCGCCGGAGCCTTCGAAGCCGTCCTGTGTGCGCTCGTCCTCCGGGCCGGAGACGTGCCGCCGACGGCCGGCCACCGCGCCTCGCGCCCGGGATCGCCCCTCTTCGGCGTCTCGGGCGCCCCTCACCGGCCGGAACGGCGCGTGGACGTCGCCCTCTCGACGTCCGCGGCCTTCTCGGGGACGGACGCCGCCCTCGTTCTGGAGCGGGCGTGAGGCGCGTCGTCCTGTCGGCGGCCGCCACAGTCGAGGGCGGGGGCGGCGCCGTGCGCGACGAGCACGTGGACGCGAACCGGCTGCGGCGGATGGACCGCTTCGGACGCTCCGGCGTCCTCGCGGGCAGCCGCGCCCTCGCGGGGGCAGGCGCCCGGGCCGCGACTCCAGGCGCCGCCCCGGATCCGCGCTTCGGCGTGATCGTCGGATCGGCGCTCGGGTGCCGGGACGCAATCACGCAGCACGCGCGCCTCCTCGCGGCGGCGACGCGCGTCGAGGACCTCGCGCCTTCGGTCTTCGCGGCCACCGTCCACAGCACGGCGGCCGGCGAGCTGGCGATCGCCTTCGGCCTGGGCGGCCCCGCCGAGACGCTCGTCTCCGGTCGCACGGCCGGGCTCGAAGCCCTCGCCCTCGCGGCCTCACGCGTCGCGAAAGGCGACGCGGACCGCATCCTCGTCGTCGCAGCCGAGGGGATCGACGGCACGACGCGCGCGGCGTGGGAGCGCGAGAACCCCGGCGTGACCCTCGTCGAGTCGGCCGCGGCGGTGCTCGTGGAGGCGGAAGAAGAGGATTCTTCGAGTAAGAGGGAACCGGGGACGGCGCTCTTCGTCAACGCGCAGCTCACATTCGAGGGTCGGGAAGACGAAGACTTCTTGGAGGGTGTTGGTCAGGGAGGTGTGCGGGGACGGGAAGGCGCGGAGATCGAGCGCCTCGGTGCAACGGGTCTATGGGAGATTGCGACGGAGCTCGCCCAGCCTCGGCCCCGTTTACCTTCCAGAAAAATCCACCGGTACGTGGCGCGGGATGCTCACGGGTCTTGCGCCTCCGTCACTCTCGAATGCTTTTCCTAGCAAAGAAATTCTATTTCTTCGCTCTCTCTGCGATGAGCTCGTCGGGCGTCGGGACGGTCGGGATGCCGTCCTTCGGCGTCGCCCGTCCTCGTGTCGCCGCGTCCCGCCAGACGACCACGGCGGCCCGCACGGGAGCCGGGCCGGGATCACGCGCCAGGGCTTCGTCGAGCAGGCTTCGCGCCCGTTCGCGGTTCCCGCGCCGGAGCTCCATCTCGCCGAGCTTTGCCGTCGCCTCGGGGAAGTCGGGCGCGAGGTCGTGCGCGCGCGTCGCGGCGGCGACGGCCTTTCCAACCCATCCGTCGCCCGCGTCCGTCTCGAGCCGCCGCAGGTCGGCAAGCGCCGCGCGCGCCTCGCGGTAGCGGGCGAATCCTCCCGAGGTGAGCCACGGATCCGCCGGGTGCGCCTCGGCGGCGGCGGGCGGGTCGCCCTCGGCCGCGAGGACGGCCTCGAGGTCGACGGGGACGTACGGGCCCAGCGTGTGGGGCGCCACGGCGACCCACGCGACGCGCCGCGAGAGATCGAGGACGACGGAATGCGCGGCGATGGACGCGTCGATCGCGTTGCGATTGCCGTGTCCGAGGTCCGCGCCGCCGCCCCCCCGACGGTCGCGCAGGATGGCGACCGCGCCGGCGACGTCGAGGGACGCCCCCACGCGCGAGAGGAGCTCGTCCAGCCGCGCGCGTCTCTTCCTCGACGTCGACTCCGGCGGAAGGGCGCGGACCCGCGCCCTCACGGCGGCATCCTCGGCCTCGTTCGTCGCGCCGATCCACGCTCCGGTCGTTTCGCGCACGGCGAACGCGGACGGACTCTTCTCGACGATCGCGATCCGGCCCGCCTTCGCGTCCGCGACGAGGATGAGATCCGAGACGAAGACGCGTGCGGAGCGCAGGCGCTCCACCGCTCCGTCGAACGTCGACTCGTTCCTCAGGACGTCCGCGAGGAGGAGGGTGACGGGCTCGCCCGAGCTCGCCGTCTCGCCGCCCGCGACCGCGTTCAGCGCGACGCCGATTCCCGCACGGTTGAATCCCGAGACGGCGCCGAGCATCCCCGAGAAGCCGACGGTGAGGTACGGGATCTTCCCTTCCGGCGCCACCACCGAGACGAGCTTCTGCCGGTCGAAGATGTCGCCTCCCTCGAAGTCGAAGTTGCGCGCGAGGAGGACCCCGCCGTCCGGCGTCTTCGCGAGGAAGCCCGTGCAAGCGGCCGCGAGGCCGGGCGCGTCCACGAATCGCTGGGAGACGTCGTGCAGCGCGTGGAGATCCAGCATCCGCCTCCATGCGTTCCAGCCCGAGGCCGGCGGGACAGGCTCGTACCCGTCGGCGAGGCCCGCGATCGAGACGAGGAGGTCCTTCGGAATCTCGTCCGGCAGCGTGCGGAGCCGGAAGGCGGAGAGCTGGCGGATGAAGGAGCGTTTGAGGCCGCCGGGAATCAGCGCCGCAAAGAGCGTGTCGAGATGCGTCTCCTGCGAGCGGATCCAGGGCCGCGTGAGCCGGCCGAAGGCGAGGCCGAGATCGTACGGCGCGCCCGAGAAACGGCCGACGAGGACGCCCTCCGACGATCCGGGCGGCGTGACGCGTGCGACCCACGACGTGCCGAGGCGGCGGACCTCGCCGCGCGTCTCGACCGCCGGGTCGGGAGCCGCGGCCTCCGGTGCGCCCGCGGGCCGGGACGGGGCGCAGCCCGCCGCGAGCGCAAGCGTTGCCGCGCCGGCGATTGCGGCGAGCGAGCCGCCCGCGGCCGGCCTCACTCCTCGCTCTCCCAGAAGCGCGCGAAGCGGTACCACTGCGTCGGGTAGGCGCGGATCGTCGCCTCCATCCGCGCGACGAACGCCGCGAGGCCCGCCACCACCGCTTCGTCGGCTGCGGCGCCGCGGGCGTGCGGAATGCGAATCGCCTCCTCGACGATCGTCCGGTACCGTCCGTCCTTCTCCTGCAGGACGAAGACGGGGAAGACCGGCGCACCCGAGGCCTGCGCGATGCGAAACGGGCCGATCGGAAACGACGCCGTCTTCCCGAAGAACGGCATCGAGCGCCCCGTGCCCGAGACGTCCCGGTCGCCCTGGATCGCGACGAACATGTTCTTCTCGAGGGCGCGCAGGACGGGCAGGAACCCGAACGGGGAGCGGTCGACGGGAATGCCCGACACGCCGAGCATCTTCCGCGCGTCGTCGCGGTGCTTCTCGATGACGGGGGACGGATCCGGGACGTAGACGGCCGCGACCTGGAGCCCGAGCTGGGCGAGGAAGAGTCCCCCGAGCTCGAAGTTGCCGACGTGCGCCGTGAGAAGGAGGGCGCCCTTGCCCTCGCGCTCGGCCGCGACGAGGCGCTCGTCCCCGGAGCGGGCCGCGAGGAGGGACGCGGGGTCTACGTCCCTTCGGCCCGAGTACCGGAGGAGGTCGATCCAGAGGCGCGAGTGCCGCGAGACCATCTCCCGTCCGGCGCACTCGACCTCGCGGGCGTTGCGCGGCAGCCCGAGGACGGCGGCGTAGTTGTCGAGGATCGCCTCGCGCACGCTGTCGCGCTCCCAGATCGCGCGCTCGGCCGTCGCCTCGGCCAGCCGGGCGACGCCGACCGGCGGGAGCGTCCGCGCCATCCACCGGAAGAACGGGAACCAGAGCCCGAACGTCGTGTTGACGAAGTCCGAGACGATCGTCGGGGGCGGGGGCGCTGCGGATCCGGGGGCCTGGGACACTGGTGCGAGGATGCCACGGAGCCTCCGTCGCGGCGCGGGCGATACCCCGTCTCGACTCGGGCCTTCGGCTAGGATGGAGGTCCCGCCTCAGGAGGCCTTGATGCTCGAGACCATCCGCAAGCAGCTCGGCGAACGCTCCTCGCTCCTCGACTACAAGGCGCAGGGCGTCCCCGCCTCGATGCTCCACCTCCCCGGACCCGACTACGTCGACCGGGTCTTCGTCCCGTCCGACCGCCCCGCCGGCGTCCTGCGCAGCCTGTCCTGGATGTTCGGGCAGGGCCGCCTCGCGGACACGGGGTACGTGTCGATCCTCCCCGTCGACCAGGGGATCGAGCATTCGGGCGCGTCGTCCTTCGCGCCCGCACCGGAGTATTTCGACCCCGAGAACATCGTGAGGCTCGCACACGAGGGCGGCTGCAACGCGGTCGCCTCGACGCTCGGCGTCCTCGGCTCTGTCGCGCGCACGTGGGCGCACCGGATCCCGTTCATCGTCAAGATCAACCACAACGAGCTTCTGACGCTCCCGACGTCCTACGACCAGACAATCTTCGCGAACGTCAAGCAGGCGTTCGACATGGGCGCGGCGGGGATCGGGGCGACGATCTACTTCGGCTCCGACAACTCGCGCCGGCAGATCACGGAGATCTCGCACGCGTTCCAGCAGGCGCACGACTACGGGATGTTCACGGTCCTGTGGTGCTACCTCAGGAACCCCGAGTTCAAGACGAAGGAGAAGGACTTCCACGTCTCCGCCGACCTGTCGTCGCAGGCCAACCACCTCGGCGTCACGATCGAGGCGGACATCATCAAGCAGAAGCAG
>JBBQDQ010000215.1:0-5682 GCA_038319835.1 Thermoanaerobaculia bacterium
CTCGTCCGCGCGTTCGCCCGGCGCGTGCAGCAGGAGGGCGCTCTCGACCTCACGCAGGGCGACTACAAGAACGCGGACTTCGCGCCGCACCCGGAAGTCGTCCGCGCCGCTCAGCGGATCACGCGCAACACGGTCCACAGCTACGGCCCTGCCGTCGGCCGGATGGACGTGAGAAGCGAGATCGCGGAGTTCTTCAACCGCGACGGTCTGAGGGACTACCCGGCGTCCGACGTGCGGTTCCTGCCCGACGAGATCCTCTTTACCCCGGGAACACGCGCGGGACTCGCGATCGTCCTCGAGGTCCTCGGCGAGGACGGCTCGGGCGTCGTCGTGCCGCGGCCGAGCTGGGAGTACGACTGGTTCGTCGAGCGGGCGGGCAAGCGCGTCGTCGAGCTGCCGACGGATGCGCCCGGGTTCCTGCCCGACCCCGAGGCGCTCGACCGGCTCCTCGCCAAGGGCGGGATCTCCTCGGTCATCCTGAACAACCCGCACAACCCGACGGGCCGGGTCTATCCCCGAGCGCTCGTCGAGGCGCTCGTGCGCGTCGCCGTGGCGCGAAAGGTCTTCGTCCTCTACGACTCGGTCTACCAGCGGCTCGACTACGTCGACTCCTTCGTGAACCCGGCGTTCGCGGACCCCGAATGGCGCGAGTGGGTCGTGACGCTCTCGGGACTCTCGAAGATGGACATGTTCGGGGCGTCGACGGGCGCGCGCGCCTGCTGGCTCGTGCTCTCGGACGAGATCCGCTCGAACGGCGTGAGGGCGCGCGAGATCCTCGCCAACCTCTCCGCATGGCTCGTCGCGACGCCGTCCACCCTCGCGCAGGACTGGGCGCTCGCGGCGCTCCAGAGCCCGCTCGCCGCGCTGCGCCGGCCGTCGCCCTACATGCGCGAGCGCCGGGACTACATGCTCGAGGCGACGGACGCGATCGCGCACCTCGGCGTCGAGCGGACGGATTTCGGCGGCACGTTCTACGCCCCCCTCGCGTTCCCGGGTCTCGTCGGAGAGTCCTTCGACCGGCTCCGCAACGGCGTGAAGGAACGCGCGGTCGTGCGGACGTCCGTCGACGCGTTCGAGCTCCTCCTCTCCGGCGGCGTGGGCGGAATCCCGTTCGCCGCGTTCGCCGGCACGGACGCCGCGCGCTACGGCACGTGGCAGCGCCTCTCGTACGGCTCGAAGGACGTGCCCGAGCTCGCGGTCTTCATGGACCGCGTGAAGACGCGGATCGAGGCCGCGGGGCGAAAGGGCTCCAGCGCGCCCGCCCCGGCCGCCGCCGCGACGCCCGAAGCGGCCGTGTGGGAGAGCGCGTGCACGGAGGCGGGCTACGCCGCTCTCGACGGCCTCGACGCGCGGGCCTTCGCCGAGGCGCGGAAGGCCGCGGCCGCGCGCCCTCCGCAGGGCCCGGCCCGTCTCACGGGGACGAAGCATCCGGACTCGACGGCCCATCGCGCCGAGCAGCTCGCGCGGGCGCTCCGTGCGGCGCCCGAGGGAACGCCGGACCGCGCGCACGTCGCGCTCACGTATCTCGAGTGGAACCCGCTCGTCGACGCCCGCTCGGAGTTCGAGGAGACGATCGCGGACCTCCTCGGACCGTGCTCGGAGGTCCTCCTCGACTTCGAGGGCCGGCAGATCAGCCCCGAGTGGGTGGACGTCCCGGAGAAGGCCGTCCTCGCGCTCCTCCGTCACGGGCTCGTGCCCGGCGAGGACCGCCACCTCCTTTTCCGCGTCCCGAACCCCTGGATCGAGCAGGACGAGGAGAAGGTCTCGAAGATCCTCGCGTCGGTCGCGCGCGCGAACGTCCTTTTCCTCCTCGCCTGCGAGCGCCTCGGGATCGCGCCGCGCCGCAACGCGATCCACGAGCTGAGCATCCCGCAGGTGAACGCGCGCGCCGAGATCGGCGCCGTCGTCAAGATCGGGACGCTCTACCTCGCGGCCGTCGCCGACCTCTTCGGAGGCGCGCCCGACCGGATCGACGCGTTTCTCACGGCGCGTATCCCGAAGGAGAAGCGCGCCTCGTTCGTCGCGCGCGTGTCGCGCGTACGCCTCGTCCCGCTCGTCGAGAACGTCGGGGCCCTCGCGCACCTGCCGGACCTCCTCGAGGCCTATTACCAGGCGCTCGAGCGCCACCACGGCGCGGCCGATCTCCCGACCCCGGCGGGCCTGCGGACGGGCTTCGACGCGTCCGACGCGGTCGTCCGCGTCTTCGTCGCGATGTCCGACACGGCCGAGCAGAGCGGAAAGATCGCGACGGACGCCGCGTACACGCTGACGGTCGCCGCGCGCGACGAGGCCGAGCGCCGGCTCGCGGAGCGCGCGCGCCGGATTGGCGAGCCGGCGCCCCGCGTCACGTTCCTGATCGGCGCGGGCCGCGCCGGGTTCCGCGGCGGCTTCGACCCGGAGCACGAGGGCGTCGTCGCGCAGTTTGCGCGCGCCGACGGCGTCACGCTCCAGGGGATCCGGGCGGACGCTCCCGCGGAGGCGGCGCGACTCGCCGCGAGATTCCGCGAGGTCGCCGCCGAGCGGCGCCCGGCTCCGTCCGTCGGGGCGGGGGAGCGCGAGTCCCTGAACGGGCTCCTCGACGCCGGCGTCAAGGCGCACACGGAGACGCTGCTTCGAATCGCGCCGCTTCTCGCGCCGTTCAGCGGCCTCGTTCCGCAGACGCGCGTCCGGATCCGCGCGACGGGCTCCGTGAACTACGGCCGCTCGATTCCCGTCTACCCCGAGGAGTGGGGCGGGGGCGGCGCGCTCCCCGATAACCGCGACCTGCGCGACGCGTGGCCCGAAGGGGTCACGCTGCCGCGGGCGATCAACTACAACCTCGGCTGCACGACGCTCGGCCTGCCCGCGGTGACGAGCGACCTCGCGGCTCTCGACAAACGCGCCGCGGTCCTCCTCGACCGGCACGTCCCGGGTTACCGGGAGATCCTCGCGCGCGAGCTGCCGTATTTCGTGCGGGAGGCCGTCGCGCTCGTCTTCGGGAAGCGCTTCGCCGAGGCGGCCGCGCGCCGGGTCCTCCGCGCGGCGGCGGCCGTGTGGGCCGACGTGCGCGTCCCGGAGGATCTCGTCGAGCCGACGTGCCTCTTCGCGATGCTCTACCTGCGCTTCCTCGCGGACGAGTCCGACAGCTGGGACGAGACGAAGGAGCACGAGAGCCTCACGACCCGCGAGGAGGAGCTCATCCGCGAGACGTCGAGCGGCGCCTTCGCCGCGCTCTGTGCCGAGCGGCCTGGGGCCCGCTGGACGGTGCTCCAGACCCTCGTCGACGCCGAGGAGGCCCCCCGGCTCCTTCTCGCGCGCGAGCTCACGATCGAGGAAAAGCGCGAGTTCGTCGACCTGAGGATCGAGGGTTGGCTCCGCACGCTGCCCGACCCGCTCGCCCGTGGCCTCCGGCGGGACTGGGCGCCGCTGCGCGAGCTCGGCAAGGACGAGCTCGCGCTCCGCGCGATCGAGCAGGTGATCGCCCTCGAGAAGCTCCGCGGCAGCCGGGGGGCGTGATCAGCGGTTCGGCGGGAAGCCCTCGAAGAGCTTGTCGACGGCTTCCTGCGTGACCTTCATCCGGTCCGCGGGCGTCTCGTCGCGGTCCAGGGCGCGCGAGGCCGTGCCGCGCCACACCATCTCCTTGCGGCTCGTGTCGACGAGGTCGACGACGAGCGTCCCGACCGGGATGTTCTCGACGCGGGCCGTGTTCCAGTAGCCTCCGCGCCATCCCCATCCCCAGCCCCAGCCCGAGCTGTAGGTTGAAACGACCCGGTCGGTGCGGGTCCGCGTGTGCAGGACGACCCAGAGGTCGGGCTTGCCGTCGGCCTTCGTGAGGCCCTTGGCCTGCAGCGTCCTGTCGACCGCGGCCTGGACGCGCTTCATCTGGAACGCGTCACGGTCGTGGACGTCCTTGAAGGCGTATGTGCGGTAGCCGGCGAAGTGCGCACCGGTGTCGTAGTCGACCTTCGTCGTGATGCTCGAGCAGCCGGCCCCGGCGAGAACGGCCGCGGCGGCTGCGAGCGGGAGCAGAAACTTCTTCACGGGATCCACCTCCGACGGTTGGACGTGCAAGAGCCCTGCCGGGTTGACGCGCCTCCCGGGGAGGACGGGCTCAACGCGCGGCCTTGAACGTGTCGCAGGCCCCGACGGTGCCCTCCCGGAGCCCGCGGGTGAACCACTCCGTGCGCTGGCTCGCCGAGCCGTGCGTCCAGCTCTCGGGGTTCACGCGCTTCCCGGCCGCGCGCTGGAGGCGGTCGTCGCCGACGGCGGCGGCCGCGGCGAGCCCCTTCTCGACGTCGCCGTTCTCGAGGATGTTCCGCTCGGCGGTCCCGTGGCCCCAGACGCCCGCGAGGCAGTCCGCCTGCAGCTCGAGGCGGACGGAGAGCGCCTTCTCCTGCGAGGGGTTCTGCTCCATGGCACGCCTCACGCCGCCTTCGATCCCGAGCAGCGTCTGGACGTGGTGGCCGAACTCGTGGGCGATCACGTAGGCCTGCGCGAAGTCGCCGGGCGCGCCGAAGCGCTGCGCGAGCTCGTCGAAAAAGTCCATGTCGAGGTAGACCTTGCGGTCGGTGGGGCAGTAGAACGGTCCCATCTGAGCCTGCGCGAAGCCGCAGCCCGAGCGCGTTCCGTCCCGGTAGAGAACGAGCGTCGCGTGCGTGTAGTTGCGGCCGAGCGACGGGAACACCTGATCCCACGTTTTCTGGACGTCCGTCACGACGAACTTCACGAACCGCGCGCGCTCGTCTTCCTTTGCCGAAGGCGGCGCGACGGGGCGCGAGTCCACGCGCGCCTGCGGCGCCCCTCCGCCCTGCGGGGAGAGAAGCGCGAAGAAGTTCTGTTTGAAGATCAGGCTCAGGACGCCGAGGAGGATGATGCCGCCGCAGCCGAGGCGCATGCCGCCGCCTCCGAAGTTGAAGCCGCCGCCGCCCCCTTCGCCCCGCCGGTCCTCGATGTCGGGCCCCAGCCCGCCCCCGTCGTCGTTCCAGCGCATGCTTCTCCCCTCCGGCGGGGGAGTCTAATCCGCGCGGCCCGTGACGAGGGCTCCCGGGCGTTGACGGGTGGAGTCGGGGGCCCTACGCTCGTAGGGACCGCAGATCGATCACAGTCCTTAGGCTGCGCAGAGCATTTGTGATCAAGGGAGTGTTCATGTCTCGTTTCGTTCGTGTTCTGGCCCTCGTCGTTCTTGCGGTGACCCTCGTTTCCGGCGTCTCCTACGCCCAGACGGGGCCGGATCAGACCGGGTTCACGTCGGACTTCGAGGACGGCACGCTCAAGGGCTACGTGCTGCCGGACGGTGCGACGGTGCGGAACTGGGGCCCGCGCGGCGGCGACGCGGTGATCGCCAACTCCACGGAGCAGGCTCACGGCGGCACGCACAGCCTCAAGACGACGGGCCGGCGGCGGCCGTACCAGGGCCCGAGTCTCAACGTTCTCGGGAAGATGACGAAGGGCTCCGGTACCGCGTCACGGCGTGGGCGCGACTCGTCGCGGACGGCTCGTTTCCCAGCGCACCGATGAGCGTGACGCTCCAGCGCGGCTATCAGGGCGCCACGACCTACGTGAACGTCGTTCCTGCGCTCACCGTCACGGCCAACGAATGGACGAAGCTCTCGGCGCTCTTCACGCTCTCCGACGACGCGGACGCCCTTGCCCTGTACGTCGAGACGGGAGAGGCCGACCCGGCCCCTCCTTCGGGAAGCACGA
>JBBQDQ010000216.1:0-5677 GCA_038319835.1 Thermoanaerobaculia bacterium
CCGTGACCGAGCGAAGGTTCGGGGAGGGATTCACCCACGGCAGGCCCGTCTCGTCGTACCAGAGGTCGCGCGTGTAGCCGGCCATCTTCACCACCGTCAGGTCCGCGCCGATCTTCCGCTCGGCGTTGAAGAGGCCCGCGAGCTCGCCGATCGTCATGCCCGTCCGGATCGGGATCGCGTGGTACGCGACGAAGGAGAGCGCGTCGAGATCGGCGGTCGGCCCCTCCGTCACGTCCGCCCGGATCGGGTTCGGCCGGTCGAGGACGACGACCCTTACCTTCGCTTTCGCGGCGTCTTAGAGGACGTACCCGAGCGTCGTGAGGTACGTGTAGAACCGGCAGCCCGCGTCCTGCAGGTCCACGGCGACGGCGTCGAGGCCGGCGAGGTCGGCTGGAGACGGCCGCCGAGATTCGGGAGTGTCGCCGTAGAGAGAGCGCACGGGCAGCCCCGTCTTCTCGTCGACGGAGTCCGAGACCTTCTCGTCCAGCGCTCCGCGAACTCCGTGTTCGGGGGAAAAGAGCTTCGAAAGGACGACACCGGCCGCCCGGGCTTTCTCCGAGTTGAGGACGTCGATCGTCGAGCGACCGTCCCGCGTCAGGCCGGTGTGGTTGGTCAGCAATGCGACCTTGAGGCCCTTGATGGCTTCGAAGGATTTCTCTTCGAGCATGTCGATGCCCGGCCGGACCTGTCCCACGACGTGCGGCGGCGTAGCCGCGGCTCCGGTCACCTTCGAAGAAGGCGCCGAAGGCGCGCCCGTGCTCCTCGAGCCAGACGACATGGCGCCTGCCGCGGCCAAAAGTGCGGTCCCCTCCGAAGCCTTTCCAAGCTCTTGCGGTCTTCGGTCCGTGATCGCACTCGCCACGATGGTTGCGACCCTGCCGCGCAGCGCGACGACGTTGCCGGATTCGTCGGGGTGGTTGCGGTTCGTCAGGAGGATCACGAACGTGTCCGTCGCGGGGTCGAGCCACATCGACGTCCCGGTCCAGCCCGTGTGCCCGACGGAGCCGAGCGGGAAGAGGTCTCCCCGGTTGGAGGAGAACGAGCTCCCGATGTCCCAGCCCAGCCCGCGCAGGACGCCGTCGCCGTAGAACCGCGGCCGCATCATCGACGCGACGCCGGCGGGAGACAGGACGCCGCCGCCGCCCTTCAGCATCGCCGCGCAGAAGCGGGCGAGGTCGTCGGCGGTCGAGAAGAGGCCCGCGTGCCCCGCGACGCCGCCGAGCGCGTACGCGCGCGGGTCGTGGACGGCGCCGCGGCGGATCCCACCGTTGATCCGCTCCGTGGGCGCGATTCTGGAAAGAGGAAGCGAAAGAGAAGAAGGGGACCTCTTTGAAGGTGAAGAGAGCGGTATGAAGCCGGTGTCCTTCATCCCGAGGGGAAGAAAGACGCGCTGACGCGCGAATTCTTCGAGTGGAAGAGAAGAAATGCGGCGCACCAATTCTCCGAGGACTTCGAACCCCACGTCCGAATACAGGAAACGCGAGCCGGGCGCCGCAACGAGAGGCTGGCGATATTTCCTTTCAAAGATCTCTTGCGGCGATCCGACGTAGAGAGCCATGGGATCGTCTGCTGCCAATCCCGCCCGGTGCGTCAGAAGCTCCTCGACCGTCACCTGGTCGCGCGCGCCGCCGCCGGAGGCGAACTCGGGGATGTGCTTCGCGACGCGGTCCTGGAGGCGCACCCTCCCGTCCTCGACAAGCGTCATGACGCTCGTCGCGGTCGCGACGACTTTTGTGAGCGACGCCATGTCGAAGACCGTGTCGACCGTCATCGGCTCGGCGGCCGGAACGACGGCGCGGTTTCCGTAGGCCTTGCGATAGACGATCTTGCCGTGGCGCCCCACGAGGACCACCGCCCCCGGGCACTCCTTCTTCGCGATCGAATCCGTGATCGCAGCGTCCAGATTGCCGAGGCGGGCCGCGGACATCCCCGCGGAGGCCGGAGGTGCGCTCGAGAGAGAAACGACGGCGAGGAGGGCGGGCGCGAGAAGCATGCGCGAGTCTAGCGTCAGCGACTAGAATTGAAGCAATCGCATCATGGCATGAGACTGCGTCCGAACTCAGCATCGGCGCCAACAACGAGATGAGGCTCCCGCGTGCGTGCTGCGATGCACGCCTGCGGGACTGGGGTATTCGAGTCGTCCACGCGGGAATCGGGAGGAACAGTGGAAAGCAGCCTTTCTCGTGAGCCGGATGCCTCGCTTTCGCGTCGCCGGTGGATCGACGTCCTGCTCGGCTCGAGCTTTGTCGCGTGGGCGGGCGCGGTCGTCTACCCGATCGTGCGATACCTGACGCCCGCCAAGGACGGCGGCGGCGCCAACAAGGCGACGCTCACGGAAGCCCAGGAGAAGGAGATCCAGGCGAACGGATTCGTCATCGCGCGCCTCGGCAGCGAGCGCGTGCTCGTCCTGAAGGACAAGGACCAGAAGGTCAAGGCGATGTCGGCCAAGTGCACGCACGAGGGCTGCACGGTGCAGTTCGTGAAGGCCGACGGGATCGTCTGGTGCGCCTGCCACAACGGGAAATTCGCCCTGGACGGGCGCGTGATCTCCGGTCCGCCGCCGCGGCCGCTGGCGGCCTACAACGTGGAGGGCGACCTCAAGGGCGCCGTCACGATCTCGAAGGGAAGTGCCGCGTGAGCGCGACGCCCGCCCCCCGGAACCTCGCCGACCGCGCCTGGCAGGCGATCGACGAGCGCTTCCATCTCTCCGGCCTCGTCGAGTTCCTCGGGCACAAGGAGGTGCCCGCCTCGCACTCGATCGTCTGGTACTACCTCGGCGGGCTCTCGCTCTTCCTCTTCGTCGTCCAGATCGGCACGGGAATCCTGCTTCTCATGAACTATCAGGTCGGGGAGAACACCTCGTACGAGTCCATGAAGCACCTCGTGGGCCGCGTGCCGTTCGGGTGGCTCGTCCGGTCGATCCACTGCTGGTCGGCTCACCTCATGAGCCTCGCGGTGATCGCGCACCTCTTCAGCGTTCTCTTCGTCAAGGCGTACCGCAAGCCGCGCGAGCTCACGTGGTACACGGGCTTCGCGATGCTGGGGCTCGTGCTCGGCTTCGGGTTCTCCGGGTACCTCCTCCCGTGGAACGAGCTGAGCTACTTCGCAACGGCCGTCGGGACCGACTCGCTCAAGGCGATCCCGCTCGTCGGCCCGTGGCTGCTGCGCGTGCTGCGCGGCGGCGACGAAGTGTCCGTTCAGACGCTCTACCGCTTCTTCGCGCTCCACGTGTGCATCCTCCCGCTCGCGATCGCGGGTCTCATCGGGGCCCACCTCCTCTTCATCCAGCGCCAGGGGATGGCCGAGCCGATCGAGGGCGGGCACGAGCCCCTCGAGAAGAAGCGGGGGATGCCGTTCTTCCCGAACTTCGCGCTCCGCGACCTCCTCCTCTGGGTCATGGTCCTCAACGTCCTCGCGCTCCTCGCCGTCATCCTCCCGTTCGGTCCCGGCATTCCCGGCATGGAGTGGGAGCTCGGCGACAAGGCGAACCCGCTCAAGCCCGCGTACCCCGGCATCAAGCCCGAGTGGTACTTCCTGTGGGTGTACCAGATGCTCAAGGAGTTCCCGGCGCACATCGCGGGCATGGAGGGGCCGCAGGCCTGCATCCTCCTCGCGAGCATCCTCGGCGGCATCGCGTTCTTCATCCCGCTCCTCGACCGTAACGCCGCGAAGGGAAAGCCCAGCCCGCTCTTCACGGACCTCGGCGTCGCGGGCCTTCTCTTCCTGGGGTTCCTGACCGTCAAGGCGTGGGACGTTGGCGTGACGGTCCCGAAGGGCAAGGACCCGACCGCCGATCCCGTCCTCGCGGGAACGATTGCGCGCACGGCGGCGATCTGGATCATCGGGATCGGCCTCGCCGTGACGATCCTCAGGCGCCTGAAGTGGAAGCACTCCGCGTTCGACTTCACGATCGCGGTCCTGCTTCAGGCCGCGCTCAACGGCTTCGCAAACCTTTCGTGGCTCGCCTCGGGCGGCATCGCCCTCCTCGCCCTCACCGCGATGACGATCGCCCGCCGCGTGAAAAGCGGCGGAGCGGCCGCAGCCGCGGTCCTCGCCCTCGTCGCACTCGCCGCGCCTCCGGCGCGCGCAGACGAGAAGGAGAAAGCCGCTGCTCCGGCCGGACACGTCGCCGAAGCCTCCTGGCCTGCGGACTTCAAGAAGATGTACGAGGCCGCCGAGAAGGGCGTTCCGGTCCTCGACGAGAAGGCGCGCGCCCGGTTCAAGGCCCTCCCGACGCACGCACAGGAGCTGTTCTTCGCTGCCGCGAAGGCCGGGACCCTCGCCGGCGGCACGCACCTCGCGACGCTCCTGTCGCTCGACATCGACGACCGCAAGGTCGAGCTCACCCTCGGAGACAACTGCTTCCTCTGCCACTCGAACCCCGACCTGCCGGACGAGATCCTCTTCAAGAAGCGCGAGAAGGGCGACCCGCTCGCCCACCTCGACATCCGCGAGGTCGTGAGCGACGTCCACATCCGTGGCGGGCTCATGTGCGCGGGCTGCCACGGCGGCAAGGCCACGGACCTCGAGATGTCGGCCGACATCGGCAAGCGCTGGCCGTCGTCCGAGGTCCGCAAGAAGGACCGTTCGTGGATCCCGGAGTTCTGCGCGAAGTGCCACTCCTCGAGCGAGTTCATGCGGGCCTACAACCCGTCGCTCCCGGTCGACCAGCTCCTGAAGTACAAGACCTCCAAGCACGGCCAGCTCCTCCTCGAGAAGAAGGACGCGAAGGCCGCGCAGTGCGTGAGCTGCCACGGCGTGCACGGGATCCGCCCGCCCGACAGCACGAACTCCCTCGTCTACCGCGAGAACATCCCCGCGACGTGCGGCAAGTGCCACGCGGACGCCGAATACATGAAGGGCTACATGAAGGAGGACGGCAGGACGCCGCTTCCGACGAACCAGCTCGAGCAGTACAAGAAGAGCGTCCACGGGCTCGCGCTTCTCGTGAAGCACGACGCCGGCGCGCCCGCGTGCAACAGCTGCCACGACAACCACGCGGCCCTTCCACCGCAGGTCGCCTTCGTTTCGCAGGTCTGTCGCAACTGCCACGCGGCGAACGGGAGCCTCTTCGACGGCAGCCCGCACAAGAAGGCCTTCGACCAGCACGGCTGGCCGGAGTGCGAGACGTGCCACGGCAAGCACGACATCGCGCGTCCGACGGACGCGATGCTGAGCGACGACCCGAAGGCCCTCTGCCACGACTGCCACGCGAAATTCGGCCAGCCGAAGTGCGACGAGACCGCGCGCTACTTCTACAAGTCGATCACCGGCCTCGCCGAGTCGCACGAGAAGCTCAACCACGACGTGGACCGCCTTCTCGAGCGCGGGTTCGACGTGGACGAGCTGCGGTTCCAGTCGAGCACCGTCGCCGACGCGCTCCGTAAGACGCGGCTCGGCATCCACACGTTCGACCGGAGTGACTTCACGCGCAACGCGGACGCGACGACGACCGCGATGGACGCTCTCAAGGCCGGCGCCGCCAACGTGTGGAAGGAGTACCGCTTCCGAAGGAACGGCCTCCTCCTCGCCACGGTCCTCATCTCGCTCTTCGGCGTCCTCCTCTACCTGAAGATCCGGCAGGTGGACCGGAAGTGACCCGGATGCGGGCCGCCTGAAGGCGTGAGTCGCGGGATGGACGGCGGGCGCGTCGAGCTCGAAGGCCGCGTGGCGCTCC
>JBBQDQ010000217.1:0-5667 GCA_038319835.1 Thermoanaerobaculia bacterium
GATCTCGACGAACCCGCGGATGATCACGACGGCGTTCAGGGCGATGTAGGGGACGCCGACGAACGTCGCAACGCCGATCGCCTCACGGAATCCCCGCAGGAACACCCCCGCGAGGAGCGCAAGGAGAGTGAGCGTGACGGCGATCTGGTGTCCCTCGAGAACCCTGCCGAAATACGGATTCTCGCAGGCGTGCTCCGCCGCGTCCGCCGCCGAAAGCGTCATCGTGATCACGAAGTCGGTCGTCGCGAACCCGAGAAGGGCGAGGACGAAGAACTTCTGCTTCCATCCCGTCAGCAGGTTCTCGAGCATCGCGATCGACCCTTGGCCGACGTAGGAGTGCCGCGCGACCTCGCGGTAGACGGGCACCGCCGCGAAGAGCGTGACGAGAACGAGCAGGCCGGTTGCGAGGGGCGCAAGCGCGCCGGCCGCGAGGAGCGCGATCCCCGGCTGATAGCCGAGAGTCGAGAAGTAATCGACGCCCGTGAGCCACAGGACGCGCGGCCACCGATACGTCTTCTCCGGGTGAGTCGCGCCCCTTCCTCCCGCGGCCTGGTCCCCGCTGCGGCGGGAGGAGAGCTGCATCCGCGCAAGACTAATCGAAGTGGCGTCCGGATCTCACCGAACGAGGGTGGGCAGCCGGAGATCGCCCCGAGAGAAGAGCACGGCTCCCGAGGAGCCGCGTGTGACGGCCGACGGCGCGTTCACGGCTCAGCGGGGGGCTCCTTGCCACGCGTCACAGACCGGTTCCCGAACTTCTGGACCCTCTCGGTGAGGCTCCCCTTGCGGACCTGCATGCCCGAGCGCGTCAGGTCGCCGATCGCGACATCCATCCGCACGTCGAGGCCCCCCGACTTCGAGAGGCCGATCTTCTGGCTCGCGTAGACGCTGCGGTGCCCAACGAGGAGGAACGCCGTCCCTGCGGCGAGGGCTGCGTAGACGCCGATGTCGCGCGGGAGAAGCTCGATTCCCATGACGGCCGCCGCGATCGGCGTGTTCGCGGCGGCGGCGACGACGCTCACGAACCCGAACGCCGCGAAGATCCCGGGCGGCAGGTGAAGAAGGTGCCCGAGGGCGGCCCCGCTCGTCGCCCCGATGAAGAAGAGCGGCGTCACGATGCCTCCGCTCCCGCCGGTCTCCAGCGTGACAGACGTCGCGACGATCTTCCCGAG
This sequence comes from Thermoanaerobaculia bacterium, assembly GCA_038319835.1. Taxonomy (GTDB): domain Bacteria; phylum Acidobacteriota; class Thermoanaerobaculia; order UBA5066; family UBA5066; genus Fen-183. The sequence continues at coordinate 1,170 of JBBQDQ010000217.1, forward strand.
AAACGCGAGGATCACGACGGGCGCGGTCGCCGCGAGCGCTCCCTCGATGGTCGGGACACCCAGGCCCGCGTAGGCGGGTCCGGCGACGGCGTAGAACACGGCCAGAAAGACGCCGCCGCACGCCGCAACGAGGTACGGGTGCTTCTCGAAGCGGCGCAGGCCCCGCTCGAGGCCGCGCATCGACTCGATGAGGAGAAGCGCGACGAGGCCGAAGAGCGCGCCGCAGAGAATCGAGAGGCCGACGATTTCGGACCGCCCGAGTCCCGCGAGACCCTCGTGGAGGGCCGGGACCGGCGCCTGAACGCCGCAGACGAGGTGGGCGACGATTCCGGACACGAGGCACGGGAAGAGGACGGAGTATTCGATGCGCCCGAGGTAGAGAACCTCGATCCCGAAGAGGGCGCCCGAGATCGGCGTCCCGAAGACGGCAGCGAATCCCCCGCCGATTCCGCAGATCACGAGCCGCCGGCGATCCTCGTCGTTGAGGCGCAGGACGTCGGCGAAAAAGCTCGTGATCGAGGCGCCGATCTGGGCGCACGGACCCTCTTTTCCGACGGACCCGCCGAACGCGAGCGTCACGACGGTCGCGAGGAGCTTCACGGGGGCGACCTTCCAGGGAACTCGGCCCGAATCCCGGTGGATCGCCGCGATGACAGCCTCGGTTCCATGCCCGCGCGCCGACGGCGCGAAAGTCCGGATCAGGAAGACGCACACCGGAAGCGCGAGCGGGAGGAGCCAGGTGGGCGAGAAGCCCGCCGGCGTGTGGCGCTTCACGTATGCGTCCGAAGCGCCGAGGGCCCACAGGAAAGCCCGCGTCCCAAAGCCGACGCAGAGGCCGGCCCCCGCCCCGAGCACCGCCCATTTCAGCGTGCTGATGAGAAGAGCCGTGTGCTCCGTGTACCAGCGCGTCTCGTCCGCCAGCGCAGGCGGCGGCTCTTCGACGTCCACCGTCAGCGCACCGTCACCACGAAGTGAGCCCGGCGGTTCTGGGACCAAGCCGCTTCGTCATGCGCCGTGGCGAAGGGACGCTCCTTGCCGTAGGAAATCGTCTTCAGTCGCGAGACGTCCACGCCGAGGCTCGCGAGATACTCGCGCGCCGCAGTCGCGCGCCGCTCGCCGAGCGCCATGTTGTAGGCAGCGGTTCCCCGCTCGTCGCAGTGCCCCTCGATCGTCGCCTTGACTGTCGGGTGAGCCTTCAGCCAGGTCCCGTCCCCCGCCAGGGCATCCCGCTGGGCCGGTTCGATCGCGTACCTGTCGAGATCGAAGAATGCGTCCTTGAGGTATCCGCGGCGGTTGATCTCGTCCACAGACGACGGGAGGACGTCTTCCGCGACGCGTGGTGGTGCGGGCGTGGGCGCGGGTGTGGGCTCGAGCGTCACGACCGTGGGCGTCGGCGTCGGGGCGGGCGCCACGGTCTGGGCCGGGGGCTTCGAGGAGCAGGCCGCGGCGAGGAGGCCGGCCGCCGCGAGGAGGCCGGCAGGGAGGAGGCGGGGAGGGAGAAGCATTGGAGACTCCTTTCCGGGAGGAGTCTCCCGCGTTTTTGTTTTGAGGTCAAATCAATTTTCGTGCGATGATCGCCCCGATGGATCACCGCGAGCGATCCCCCAAGGGCATGGGCCGGGTGCTGGACTTCATGCGCCTGATCTGGGCGCTCGACCATGGCCTGCAGGCCCTCTCGAAGAGGATGCAGAAGAACCTCGGGCTCACGGGCCCCCAGCGGGTCGCGCTCCGCGTCCTCGGCCGGCGGCCCGGAATCTCGGCGGGCGACCTCGCGTCGATCCTGCGGATCCACCCGAGCACGCTGACGGGGATCCTGAGCCGTCTCGAGGAGCGCGGCTTCGTGAAGCGGGCCCGCGATCCGGAGGACGGGCGCCGAGCCCGCCTGGCCCTGACGCCCAGGGGACGCGCCCTCGACATTCCCTCCGCCGGGACGGTCGAAGCCGTCGTCAAACGCGTTCTCTCGGGAGTGCCGGCGCACCGGCTGCGGCCCGCCGCCGATCTCCTCGCCGCCGTCGCGGCGGCTCTTCTCGAGGAGTCGGCGCCGGAGCGCCGCGGCCGCCGACCCCTGGTCTGATGCACCGGACCGGCTGACGCGGCAGGGGCACGACCTCATGATCGCCACGTGAAGGATCCTCGCGCCTCGATTGCTTCTCCCAAGGGCAGGATCTCGGTTGCCGCTCTTGGCCTCGCCGCGGCCCTCGCGATGTGCTTCGCGGCCCAGTACCTGTTCACAGGCGAGATTCTCACGAGGCTCAAGGACACGATCGCGTGGGAGTGGCTTCCTCGCGAAACGACCGGGGTCCTGCTTCTTCTGCTCGCCGTGGTCCTTGCGGCCTGGTCCGGTCGTCCCGATCCGGACGAGGCGCAACCCTCCGTTTACGTTCCGCATCGCATCGGACGATTCGCCGTCGGCGCGTGCGGACTCGCCGTCGCTCTGAACGTCGCGGCAATCGGCCTCTTCGTTCTGTCGGGCGAGTCGAGTGCGGTCCGGATCCTGTGGGTTCTCAGCGTGTGCTCTCTGATCCTTCCGCTCCTGCTCCACGGGTTCAACAGGGTTCGCCTCTCGTCCGCGAACGCGGAAGGATGGGCCCGTTGGGAAGGGCCGGCGCTCCTCGCGCTCACGCTGATCGGGTTCCTTCTCCGCTTCTACCGCGTCACCGAGGTTCCGGAGCACGCGGACAACGACGTCGCCCTCATGGGGGTTCACACGCTCCGGATTCTGGAATCCGGCGACCCACGATGGCTCGGCCTCGCGGAATCGGACCATCTCCTCTCGAGCCACCAACTCCAGGCGTTCGGGCTCAGGCTCTTCGGTGCGGATTACTTCGGCCTCGTCCTGCCGTCGGTCCTGGCCGGGACGCTCACCCTTCCGGTGCTCTACCTTCTCGCCCGGGACGCCTTCTCACGGCGGGTCGCTCTCATCTCGACGGCGCTGCTCGCCGCCGGCTACACACACATCCACTTCAGCCGCATCCTCTTCGGGCCGATCGCGACCTTCTTCCTTTGTTTGTCGTTCGCGCTCGTGTTCCGGGCGATGCGATCCGGCCGCGCTCTGTGGTGGGCCCTGGGTGGACTGGCGATGGGAGTCTCGCTGTTGACCTATTACTCGAGCCGGGTGGGGCCGGTGATCGTCCTGACTCTTCTGGCCTCGGGCCTCCTGCGGGATCGGGCAACGATGCGAGCGCAGGCCGGAGGCTGGGGTCTCTTTCTTGTCGGGGCGTTCACGGGCTTCGGACCCATGACGGGATTCGTGATCCGGGACTTCCAGGCGTTCGTCGGTCGGGGCACGTCCGTGATGATCTGGAGCCCCGGCGTCCTGGCCCACTCCATGACGAAGTACCGCGTCGATTCCGTTTCTGCGGTGCTCTTCGAGCAGGTCCGGAGGACGTTTCTCACGCTTCACCTCTACGGGGACGAGAGCCCGCACTTCGCGCTCCCGCGGCCGATGGTCGGAGCCGTCGCCGCCGCCCTGTGCGTCCTCGGGGTGGGCCTTTGCCTGACGCGCCTCCGCCGCGCGCCGTACGTCCTCGTCGTCTCCTGGGTGATCCTGACGTTCGTTCTCGGGGGCGTCCTGACGGCCGACCCACCGTACTGGCCACATCTGAACATTGCTCTTCCGGCCGTCGCTCTTCTCGGGGGACTGGGGGCCGATCGGCTCACAAGAGCACTCTCCGGCGTCGTGCCGGGTGGCAGGGTGCTGGGCCCCGTGGCGCTGGCCGCGGTTCTGATCGCCGCGGGGGTCCACAACTGGATCGTCTACTACCGATTCGCGAGCGACAACGCGGGACGCCGCATCGAGGCCGCGCGCTTTCTCGCGACTCTGCCGCAAGAGACCCAGGTCTTCCTCGTGGCGGACCAGGTCCCGTGGGCGGAGTACTGCTTCCAGTTCTTCAATCGAGGGATGGCGGGCCGTAACGTCACACCCGAGGAGATTCTGTCGAGGCGCGTGGACTTCCCGCGAGAGCGGCCCTACGCCGTCGTTCTCTTCGGGCACGAGGACCTGATCCCGGCTCTGAGCGCGGAGCTGCCGTCTTCCCATGTGGAGGCGCACACGGATCGGGACGGAGCCCTCCTGTTCTCGTCGGTCTGTTTCGTTCCCCCCGGATTCATGCACGCGGCAAGGACCGAGCCGGCTCGACCCGGACTTTTCCCTCTGGTTCTGGCCGCCGTCGCCGTCAGCGCGTTCGTTCTCGTGCGGTCGGTCCGAGGCGGGCGGCCCTCCGTCGCCAGGCGCCCCGAGGCCTGATGCACCGGCACAGTTGACGTCGCAAAGGCACGACCCGATGATCACTACATGGCGATCCACGCGCATCTGCCCCTGACGGACGCCGCCTGCGACGAAGTCGCACTCCGCTTCCGCGCGCTCTCCGAGCCGATGCGTCTGAAGATCCTCCGGCGCCTCTTCCGAAGCGACGCCTCCGTGGGCGAGATTCTCGAAGAGGTCGGCGGCACGCAGGCCAACGTGAGCAAGCACCTCTCGGTCCTCTACGCCTCGGCC
>JBBQDQ010000218.1:0-5653 GCA_038319835.1 Thermoanaerobaculia bacterium
TCCGCCGCCACCGCACGATCGCCCAGGGTCTCGCGCCCCTCGCGCTCGCGGGCGCGCTCGCGGCCGCGCTCTTCGTGTTCTCGGACGCCGCGCGGACGCCCGGGCCGGCGGCGCGTACCCTATTCTTCGTCTTCCCGCTGCTCGCGGCCTGCCTCGGCCTCCTTCTCGCGCGGATCTCGCTTCGTTCGTTCCCTCTCGCCCTCGGGATCGGCCTCGCGGTGGCGGCGTTCGACTTCTCTTCCGGGCCGTTCCTGCCGGGCCGGCCCTCCCCTCCCGTCGCGCAGGTCGGGAGGAGGCCGTGAAGGCGCGCCGGTTCGCCCCGGTCGTCCTCGGATCGGCGGCCCTGCTCGGGCTCTATCTGTACGGCCCCACGTTCGGCGGCTCCTACGCCTACGACGACATCGACTACCTGAACCACTTGGCGGACGTCCTCGCGGGCCGGGCGCCGTTCTGGGGAGTGCTGTTCCGTCCGCAGGGCGAGCACTTCGTCCCCGTGCTGCGGCTCCTCCTGACCGCAAGCGCCACGCTCTTCGGGACGAACGCCACGCCGCTGCGCCTCCTCGTCTTCGCGTCGCACGTCCTCTCGGCGTTCTTCGTCGCCCTCTCCGCGCGTCGCCTCCTCCGGGACGATGTCGCGGCCGTCTTCGCGGGAATCCTCTACATCCTGCCGTGCGGCTTCTCCTCGATGTGGCTCTGGTTCCCGAGCGGCGGCTGCGTCCCGATCGGAATCGTCGGCGTGACGGGCGCCCTCGCCGCGCTCGTCCACGCGGACACGCTGGGCCGCAGGCGCGCGGCGCTTCTCGCGGCCGCCGGCTGCGTCTTCGCCCTCGCCTGCGACAACTCGCTCGTGGCGCTCGTGTCGGCGCCGTTCTTTCTCTCGATCGCCGAGCGATGGCGCTCGGGGGATCGGCGCCTCGCCGGCCGGCTGGAGGCCTTCCTGGTGGCTCTGTCGGCTCTCGCGCTCCTCGCGACGCGTCTCGCCTACACGCGACTGACGGGCGTCGCGCTCCACACCGAGCCCGTCGCCGCCCTCAAGCGGTTCGTCTTCCTCGCATGCGCGGCGCCGTTCCGGTATGTGTTCCCCGGGCCGAGCGTCGTTCGGCCTCTCGGCATCGCCGAATGGTTCCCGAAGATGGAGTCGGCGTTCGGCCTCGTCGTCGCGCTCGCCATTGCGGGCGCCCTGATCCCACTCCTGACGCCGTCCACACGGCGCGCGGTCACGGCGGCGCTCGCGACGCTGCCCGCCGGGCTGGGCTTCCTCGCTCTCGTCGGGATCGCGCGGTGGAACTACCCGTACGAGGAGCTCTTCGACGGCGACCGTTACTTCTTCCCGCTCCTCATTCCCGCGGCGCTCCTCGGCGGGGCTGCGGCCGCCGCTCTCCGCGAGCGTCTCGCGGGAAACCGGCGACTCCTTGGCGCGCTCCTCGGTCTCGCGATCGCCGTGCTCGGTCTGGAGACGCTCCTCCACCGCCGGGCGATGCTGTCGCGGGTCTCGTGGGACGTCTACGCGACGCACGCGCGGCGTCTCGCCTCGCTCACGCGGCTGGCGGGGATGCTCTCCGACGCGGCCCGCGCACTCCCGCCGGACGCCCCTCCCCTGGAGGTCCCCGACACGAACTTCTTCTTTCCGGACATCCACAACGGAAGGATCTCGACGCGCTTCCTCCTCACGATCTCGAACCGGCGGCCGACACCCCGCCTCGTCCTCGCGCACGGCGTGGTCGGGGCTCGCGACGCAGCCGTCCTGAACGGCGTCTTCGACGCGTGGGCGCGCGAGATCGGCGAGAAGCCGTGGTTCGCCGTCGACAACGGCGAGATCCGCGACCTCCACCGACCCGGCGTCGTCGACTTCGTGATCTCCGCTCAGGAGTCGGACGTCCTCTCGGGCTTCCACGCGTGGACGCAGCCGACGCGCTGGATGGGGCGACGCGGCGTCGTGCGTGCGGTCCTCGTCGCCCCGAAGCTCCGGGTCGAGTTCGCCTGCCCCGTCGACGCGCTCGCGGCGGCGCGCCCCCCCGTGCCCGTGCCGGAGATCGAGGTCTCCCTGGAAGACGCCGAGGGTGGCGCCCCGGTGCGTCTCGGCGTGATCCGGCCCGAAGGCTCGGCGTGGCGCGCGTACGACCTCGCGGTGCCGGAGGACTACCGGGAGGCACGAGGCGGCCGGCCGGTCCGGATCGTCCTCGCGTCGAGCTCGACGTGGAAGCCCGCGTCCGTCCTTCCGGGCTCGGGCGACGGGCGGGAGGTTTCCGTCGAGGTCTTCCGGATAGGCTTCGTCAGGGAGTGACGATCTGACCCTCCACGCGAACCGCCGTTCGGGCCACCGGCGATCCATGGTCGCCGAACCATCCGACGCCTTCCTGGACGAGGTCCACCTCCAGCATGTAGGCGCCCGGGCGGGGCGGCGCCTCGACCGCGACGGACACGCGGGCGCTCTCGCCGGGTCCGAGCGCTCTTCTCATGGGAGTCCTCAGGCCGTCGTGGACCGCCATCGAGCCGTCCGCGGCCTTCCAGTGGTACGAGACGTTCAGGAGCCGGCCGGCCGACGTCCAGGTCGTGCGCGGCCACGCGACCGGGCTGCGGTTCTCAACGACGAGAGACACCTTGAACCGCGCGAGCGGCGCCGCGGAGGCGGGCGGCGAGAGAAGCGAAAGCCGGGCCGCGAACGCCTCGTCCGGAAGGGCCGGCACGTGCCGGACGCGCACGCATGACGCGAGCACGAGCGGGAGCAGGGCGAGCGCCGCGCGGCGGGACATCGTCACCCCCCGATGTTACGGGGTCGCTCCCGGCCGGCCGGGACCTCTTCGTCTTCGTCGCGCTGACGCTTCTCGTGCGAGGCCTCTTCGCCTTCGACCGGGGCTTCTGGCAGGACGACGCGAACGTTCTCTCGCTCGCGCACGACGCGCGCGTGCGCCTCGGGCTCCTCCCCGCGCTCGTCCATCCGATGGGGTCGCCGACGCGCCTCCTCCTCGGCGCGCCGTCGCTTCTCGCCGAGCTGACCGGGTTTCCCGTCCAGGCCCTGCACGTGATTCACTTCCTGACGTGGCTCGGCATCGGCGTCGCGGCGGCCGCGCTCGTGAGGACGCTCTTTCCGGGCCGCCCGCTCGCCGCGTTCTCCGCGGGCGCCCTCACGATCTGCGCGTCCAGCGACTTCCTCACCACGAGCCTCGTCGCCGCCGAGTACGACCTCGCCGTCCTCGGATACGTCCTCTTCCTCGTCGGCGCCCTGAGGTTCCTCGGCGGCGGCTCCTGGAGGCTCCTCGTCGGCGGCCTCGCGAGCCTGCTCGTGAGCGTGTACACCATCGACGTCGCCGCGCCGGCGCTCGTCCTCGCGCCGATCCTCTTCTTCGTCGCGCCGGGCGCTCCGCGCCGGCGACTCGTCCTTTTCGCCGCGAGCGGCCTTACGCTGCTGCCCTACGCTGTCACCTTCACGCGGTTCATGCGGAGCCCGGACAGCTACGCGGCCGCCGCGAGCCTGCACCTGAAACCCGCGCAGCTGGCGTTCCGCGCCCTGATCCTCCTTCTGAACAACGTCCTGCCCTGGCAGTGGTCCCTGGACCGGCCCGAGTTCGGCACGCCGCCGCCGCGTGTCGTGCCCGTTGCGCTCTGGGTCCTCGTCGCGGTCGCGTGCGTCGCGCTCTTCGCCGTACGCGGACGCCGTATGGTCACGTCCGCCGTGGCCGGTCCCCGTCCGGGGCCCGCCGGGTGGCGCGCGCGCGCCTCGCTCGCCGTCCTCCTCGCGATGGCCGTCGCGTCGAACATCGCCTTCGCGTCGGTGCACTTCTCGGACACGTTCTACCGGACGCATCTCCTGTCGCGCGTCTTCGTCTCGGCCGGCCTCGGCGTCGCGGTCGACGCGCTCCTGAGGAGCCGGCGCGCTCTTCTCGGCTGGGCGCTGGCGGCCGCCTTCGTCGGATTCGGCGCAGCGGGCGCCGTCGAGCGGCAGGACTACTTCCTCTCCTCGTGGAGGGATCACCGCCGCGAGCTCGCGTCCCTTCTCGAGGCCGTTCCGTCCGTGAAGCCCGGCACGAGCCTCATCCTCTTCATGCCGGACGATCCCGGGTGGCACGCGACGAAGGCGGACTACATCATGCGGGCCTGGGTTCGCATCCTCTACGACGAGACCCCGGATCTCTCGATGAGCACCTTCCGATGGACGCCGGGGGCGCCTGGCGGATGCCGGGTCGAGGACGCGAGCCTGCGCTGCTGGGTGGATTCCGAGAAGAGCTGCTTCGACGCGGGAACGTGCCCCGGACAGATCATGCGCTTCGAGGATCTCGTCGTCGTTGCGTTCCGTCCCGTGGAGGGCCGATACCGCCTCGTTCTGCGCGGAGACGAGAACGCGCCGATCAGGATCAGCGCCGCGGGCTACGCGCCCGAGACGCTCATCGGGCCACCGCGTGCGGCGAAGTGGCGGCTCCTGCCGGGACCCGTTCTGGCGCGCCTTCTTCCCGCGTTCCGGGATTGATCGCGACGGTCCGGGACGCCGGCGAGGTCAGGACCCGTGCGGGTGGTCCGGAGGCGCATCCCGTCCCAGGATCCGGTCCACCCGGTCCATCGTCTGCAGGAACCAGTGGTACCCGTGGACGAGAAGCAGCGGCGGGGCGAGATCGAGGACGCTCTCCTTCCACGTCCGCGACCCGTGCACGCGCCACGACTGCACGGTGCGGTCGATCGCAGCGGCGGCCTCGGGCGCGAGCGCGCCCTTCGACGCGACGCCGACGACCGTGTGAGGGAGCCGCCGGATCCCGCACATCGCGACGGAGACGGTCTCGAAATCCTCGAAGAGGGTCCGGAACGCGCTCGACGTGAAGCGCCAGTAGTCGTCGGGATAGGCGTGAATCGGGAAGTACCACACGGAGGTCATGATGATGAGGCCCCCGGGCTTCAGGACGCGGTGGAGCTCCGCCATGGCCTTCCACGGGGCGCGCACGTGCTCGATCGTGTCGAAGAGGAGGGCCGTCCCGACGGAGCCGTCGGGGATCGCCAGCGCGTGCAGGTCCTGGACCTCGTCGACCCCCGGACCCATCCGGAGATCGCATCCGACGAACGTCCGGTCCGGAAAGTAGTCCCGGACGGCGGGCAGGTGGCGCTGCCCCGGAACCCGGAACGAACCGAACTCATAGACGGGTTCGGGAAGCTCCGTGCACCGGATGAGATCGCCGAGGAGTGTCAGGAGAGTGCCGCGCACGCGTGATCAAGGCCTCCGCGTCGGAGCATCGCAGACTTCTCCGTTCTTATCGAACACGTAATTCCGCGGTGACGGGACGGCCGCCCCGGTCCGAGAACGCCGCGACTCCCTCCTGCTCGAGGTCGAAGCGCACACGGTACGCTCCGGGATTCTCTGGCGCCGTGAGGAGCACGGAAAACTCCGCCGTCTCGCCCGGAGCCACGCGGCGGTCCGGGGCCCTGATCGTCTCGCGCCGCGTCCCGGCTCCCGACCAGTCCGCGCGGAGACGGACTCCCTGCATCCAGGTGCACGGCCCGTCGTTTCGCACGCCGAGCCGCACCGGGAACGCCGATCCTGCGGCGACGGCGTCCGGGAGCGTCGGGACGTTCCACGCGGCGGCGTAGGCGGCGCGCGGCATCGGGAGAGTGCCCGCCGAGCGCACGAGGTCGCGGAGGTCCACCGGCAAATGCCCGAAGATCGTGAACG
>JBBQDQ010000219.1:0-5652 GCA_038319835.1 Thermoanaerobaculia bacterium
CTTGCCTTCGGGGATGGCTTCGCGACGATTCTCGGAATGGTCCTCGGCGGCCCGCGCCTGCCCTGGAACCCGAAGAAATCTCTCTCCGGATTCCTCGGCTATCTCGTCTTCGGATCCCTCGGCGCCGCGTTCCTTTACGGCTTCGTCGCCGCGCGCGTGCCGTCCGCGTGGGAGCTGGGATGTCTCGCCGCCGCGGCGCTCGCCGGCGCGGCCGTCGAGAGCCTGCCGTCGGAGCTGGACGACAACGTCCTGCCGCCGCTCGTCGCCGCGGCGGCCCTCGCGCTGCTCCTCCCGTGCCGGGCCGGCTTCGCGGACGCCCTCGAGCCCGCGGGCCTGACGGGGTTCGCCGTCGCGCTCGCCATCAACGCGGCCGTCGCGGGGCTCGCGGCCGCGCTGCGCGTGGTCCGCCCGTCGGGCGCCCTCGCGGGCGCCCTCCTCGGGACCGTCGTTCTCGGCTTCGGCGGCGCGGGGCTCTACGCCCTCTTGTGGGTCTTCTTCCTCGGCGGAACGCTCGCGACGCGGTTCCGCAAGGCGCGCAAGGAAGCGATGGGGAAGGCGGAGGAAAAGGGCGGCCGGCGCGGCGCCGCGAACGTCCTCGCGAACGTCTCGGTGCCCGCTTTCTGCGCCCTCGCCGCCGGGATGGGACCTCACGGTGGCGCCCTCCAGCTGGCCGCCGCCGCCGCGCTCGCGACGGCGCTCATGGACACCGTCGGAACGGAGGTCGGCCAGGCGTTCGCGTCGCCGACCGTCCTCCTCCCGGATTTCCGCCGCGTACCGCCGGGCACGGACGGCGCCCTGTCCGTCGCGGGCACGCTCGCGGGCCTCGCGGCCGCGGGCGTCCTCGCCGTCGTGGGCGTCCGCGCGTTCGTCCTGACGGGCGCCGGCGCCGCGGCCGTCGTTCTCGCCGCGCTCCTCGGGACCGTCGTCGAGAGCCTGCTCGGCCGCGCCGGCGCGCCGTGGCGCGTCTCGAACGGCCACGTCCTGAACTTCGTGAACACGCTCGCCGGCGCCGCGGCTGCGCCGCCCCTCGCCGCCCTTCTCGGGGGCCTCTCGTGACGCCGAAGACCGCGGTCCGCCTCACGCGGCCGTTCACGCTCCTGCCGCCGCTCCTCGGGATCCTCTCGGGCGCCGTCTGCGCGTTCGGGAGCGTCCACAACCCGGACCCCGCCCATCGCGTGACGCCGGGACTTCTCGGGATCGTCGCGCTGGGGGCGCTCTCGGCGTCGCTCCTGAACGCGGCCTCGAACGTCCTGAACCAGATCACGGACCTCGAGGTGGACCGGATCAACAAGCCCGACCGGCCGATCGTGACCGGAGAGGCGAGCGTGGCGTCGTCATGGCGGCTGACGGCGGTTCTCTACGTCCTCGCGATGGTCCCGACGTGGTGGATCGTCGTGCCCGCGGTCCCCGGCTTTGCGGCGCGCGCCCTCGCGCCCGTCCCGATGCACCAGTGCTTTTTCCTCTTCATGGGGGGCCTCCTCGCGACGTTCGTCTACTCCGTGCCTTCGTTCGGGAGGACGAAGCGCCTCGGCGTCTGGGCGAACGTGACGATCGCGATTCCGCGCGGGACGCTCCTGAAGGTCGCGGGCTGGACGCTCGTCGCGTCCGCCTTCTCGGCCGAGCCGTGGGTCATCGGCGGGATTTTCGGGCTCTTCCTCCTCGGTGCTTCCTCGACGAAGGACTTCTCGGACGCCGAGGGCGACCGCGCGGGCGGCTGCGAGACGCTGCCCGTCAAGTACGGGAACCGGAAGGCCGTCGCGATGATCTCGCCGTTCTTCGTCCTCCCGTGGCTCCTCCTCGCGGGCCTCGCGTGGGCCGAGGATCCATTCACGCCCGGCCAGCGGCTGCTCTCCGGCAACCCATGGCTCCTGACGGCCCTCGGGCTCCTCCTCGCGGGCTGGGGGGCGTACACGGTCCGCCTCCTCGGCCGCAACCCGGACGAGCTCGCGACGACCGAGAACCACCCGTCCTGGACGCACATGTACCTCATGCTCATGAGCGCGCAGGTGGGCTTCGCGCTCGCTTACGTCCTGTAGGAATTGGCGTACGATGAGCGCGTGTTCGAGCCCGCCTCGCTGCCCCCGACGCCCGACCTGCCGGCCCTGACGGTCCGCTGGGAAGGGCTCGTCGTCGCGATCGACGCGACGACCCTGAACACGTTCGCCCGCCAGCTGATCCGCAACGTCCCCGAGGTCCGCGAGGTCCTGATCGACCCCGAGGACGGCCGTCTCGGGATCACCGTGCGCGTCAAGAAGGGGATCCCCGTCGCGTTCCGCGGCGAGATCCGCGACATGCGCGTCAAGGACGGTTATCTCGGGTTCGCGATCGCCGACCTGCGCGTCTTCAAGCGCGTCCCGATCCCGAACTGGGTCGTCAAGAAGATCGTCGACATGCAGCCGCCCGGGCGCGCGTTCTTCTACCCCGAGGACCGCATCGTCGTCGTGGACCTGAGCGGCGTCCTGCCGCCGGAGCTCTCCGTGCAGGTCAAGGACGTCGTCTGCGAGAACGGCGAGATGCGGCTCGTGTTCGGGCCGAGCCAGTACCGGCTCGACAAGCTGCTCGCCGACATGGGCCGCGACCCGTTCGCGGACGAGTAGCGGCTCGTTGCCACTCGTCCTGCCGGTCTAGACTCCGTAAGCAACTGATGACGATTTCAGCCGGCACCTTGCTCGGCCCCTACGAGATCCTGTCGCCTCTGGGTGCGGGAGGGATGGGCGAGGTATACCGGGCTCGGGACAAGAAACTCGATCGCGATGTGGCGATCAAGGTGCTTCCCGAATCCATGGCCGGCCACCCCGAGACGCTGGCCCGCTTCGAGCGTGAGGCAAGAGCCGTCGCGGCGCTCTCCCACCCGAACATCCTGTCGATCTTCGACTTCGGGACGCACGATGGAAGGGCCTACGCGGTCACGGAGCTTCTGGAAGGAGAGACGCTGCGCGGGAAGCTCGACGCCGGACCGATCTCCCAAAGGGAGGTGGTGCACGTCGCGCTCCAGATCGCGAAAGGCCTCTCGGCCGCTCACGAGAAGGGCGTCGTCCATCGGGACTTGAAGCCCGAGAACGTCTTCGTGACCCGCGACGGCCGTCTCAAGATCCTCGACTTCGGGCTCGCGAAGAGAACCGGGTCGGACGACGACGGCGAGACGAGCTCTCCCACGGCTTCGAAGCACACGGAGCCCGGCACCGTGATGGGGACCATGGGCTACATGTCGCCCGAGCAGGTCCGGGGGCTTCCGGTCGATCACCGCTCGGACATCTTCTCGTTCGGAGCGATTCTCTATGAGCTGCTTTCGGGCAAGAGGGCATTCAAGAGGGACACGTCGAGCGACACGATCGCCGCCACCCTGAAAGAGGAGCCGCCCGAGTTGTCGGAATCGGGGCGGAACATCCCGGCCTCGCTCGATCACATCGTCAGGCATTGCATTGAGAAGGACCGCGAGCGTCGGTTCCAGTCGGCGCGTGACATCGCGTTCGCCCTCGGAGAAGCTTCCGGCCCGGCTTCGGCAACTAGCCCGGCACAGACTGTCGTTCCTGCCTTTTCAAAGAACCGCGCGCTCCTGGTTGTGGCCGTGATCGCGACGCTCGCGCTCGCTGGGGTAGTTCTCCTGCGGCGGTCAGGACGACGCCCAGTCGGGGCTGAAGGCGTCAAGCGAGTCGCGGTGTTGCCGTTCGAGAACCTGGGCTCTCCCGAGGACGACTACTTCGCCGATGGGGTCGCGGACGAGATCCGCGGAAAGCTCACCTCCCTGCAGGGCATCGAGGTCATCGCCCGGGGCAGTTCGACGCCTTACAAGAAGACGTCGAAGACGCCGGGGCAGATTGCCGACGAACTCGGAGTGAAATACCTGTTGACGGCCACGGTGCGCTGGCAGAAGGGAACCGATGCGAGCCGCGTGCACGTGACGCCCGAACTCGTGGAAGTGAAGGACTCGGGCGCACCCACCTCCCGCTGGCAGCAGACGTTCGACGCGTCGATGACGGACGTCTTCCAGGTGCAGGCGGATGTCGCCTCCCGCGTGGCGGCGGCACTTGGAGTCGCCCTCGGGAGCGGTGATCAGAAGAGACTGTCTACAAAGCCGACGAAGAACCTTGCCGCCTACGACGCATACCTCAAGGGAGAAGAAGCCAGCCAGGGTCTCACCTTGATCGATGCACCCAGCACGAAACGGGCGATCGACTTCTACGAGCAGGCAGTAGCTCTCGATCCCGCATTCGCTCCGGCGTGGGGAGAGCTTGGGCGAGCTTTGATGTCTCTTTACGACGGCTCTGGGGCGACTCCGGAGCGGGCGGAGCGCGCCCGATTTGCCGCCGAGCGCTCCATCGAATTGGCGCCAGAGCGCCCCGAGGGACACCTGGCAAGGGGCTCCTATCGGCGGTGGGTCGTTCGAGACATCCCCGGTGCGCTACAGGATTTCGCCACGGCCCATCACGCCGCACCCGGGCTGGCGGCCCCTTTTTCCGCCATGGCTAATGCGGAGTACAGCCTTGGCAGATGGGAAGACGGCCTCGCGCGCCTCCGGCAAGGCAAGCTCCTAGACCCACGCTCCGTGTCTGTTGCGCGGTCGCTGGCAATCATGCTGCACTGGATGCGGCGGTACCCAGAAGCACGCAAAGCCGCAGACGACTGCCTCGCTCTCTCCCCCCGCAACCTCAGTGCCCTGAATTACAAGGCGATGACCTATCTTGGCGAGGGAAACCTCGCCGGCGCTCAGGCGACCTTGCATGCGGCAGAGAAGAACGTCGATGCCGTCTCAATCGTGTCGTACATGGCGAGTCATTGGAGCATGATCTGGGCATTCGATTCGGCGCAGTTCGACCTCCTCCTGCGTCTGCCGGCAAGTTCCTTCGACAGCGAGGGGCAGTGGGCTTCTTTCCTTGCCCAGGCTCACCGCCTGCGCGGGGACAGCGGCAGGGCACGACATCTCGCGGAGTTCGCGGTGAAGTTTGCCGAGGACGCGGTGCGCGCCGATCCTCAGAACGTCGAGAACCACGCCGTACTTGGTTATCGTTACGCGCTTGCCGGACGGAAGGACGATGCGATTCGGGAGGGAGAGCTTGCTGTCGAGCGGATCCCGCCCTCAAAGGACGCCTTTGCTGGCCCCTACTATCAGTTCTATCTGGTGCGCTCGTACATGCTCCTCGGTGAACCCGAGAAGGCCCTCGACAAGCTTGAACCACTTCTGAAGATCCCGTTCATTCTCTCCAAGGAATGGCTGAAGATCGACCCGACGTTCGACCCCCTCCGAAGCAATCCGAGGTTCCAGAAGCTCGTGGCGGGTCAGTAGCCCTCTCCTTCAAGCCCCGAGCAACGAGGGCGGTAGGGGAAGTCTCCTAGTCGATCCAGATCCTCACGTGCGCGTCGGGATCTCCACGAGGTCGCCGCGATCGGCGTACCGGAGCTGGTCCCGATCCCGAACTGGGTTCTCACGAAGATCGTCGAGCGGCAGCCTGACGGGCGCGCGTTCTTCTACCCCGAGGAGCGCATCGTCGTCGTAAACCTGAACGGCGTCCGCCCGCCCGAGCTCTCCGTCCAGGTCAAGGACGTCGTCTGCGAGAACGGCGAGATGCGCTTCGTCTTCGGCCCGAGCCAGTACCGGCTGGACAAGGTCATCGCCGAGATGGGCCGCGACCCGTTCGAAGACGACTGAGACGG
>JBBQDQ010000220.1:0-5652 GCA_038319835.1 Thermoanaerobaculia bacterium
TTCGAGGACGCGGGCGCGAAGGTCGAGGTCAAGTAACCCGGATGGGGGTGCGGGGGAAACCGAGGTTCGGTTTCCCCCGCCAACAGCCGCTTCTCTCGATCTTCGTCGTCGCCCCATCGCGCGCCTCACACCCCGGCCAGCGCGCGGCCATGAGAGGACAAGCACCCCATGATCGGACGCACCCCCGCCGCCGGTGCGAAGGAACGGACGAGCTTCGGCAAGATCCGCTCCTTCCTGCCCCTTCCGAACCTCATCGACGTCCAGCGCAAGTCGTACGAGGACTTCCTCCAGATGGACCTCCTGCCCGAAGAGCGGCACGACGTCGGCCTGCAGGCCGTCTTCAAGAGCGTGTTCCCGTTCAGCGACTTCCGCGAGACGTGCGCGCTGGAGTTCGTGTCCTACCGCATCGGCGAGTGGAAGTCCCGCAGCGGCAGGCTCGAAGGTCTCCAGCATCTGCGCTTCTCGTGCGAGCACTGCGGCGCGACGGTGAAGGTGAAGGACCCGCGCGCGACGCGCGTCGAGTGCGGCGTCTGCGGCCATCCGAACGCGAACAAGGTCACGATCGACGAGGTCTGCGGCACCCCGGTCGAGCTGCGCCTCCCGTACTCGGTCGCCGAGTGCCAGGAGCGCGGCGCGACGTACTCGGTGCCCCTCAAGGTGACGTTCCGCCTCAAGGTGTTCGACAAGGAAAACGCACCGACGGGGAAGGGTGCCCCGAAGGAATGGCCGATCCGGGACATCAAGGAGGAAGAGGTCTACTTCGGCGAGATCCCGCTCATGACGGACAACGGAACGTTCGTCATCAACGGGACGGAGCGCGTCATCGTGTCGCAGCTCCACCGCTCGCCGGGCGTCTTCTTCACGCGCGAAGGCGCGCACACGCTCATCGGCAAGATCATTCCGTACCGCGGCTCCTGGGTCGAGTTCGAGATCGATCCGAAGGGCCTCTTCGGCGTCCGCATCGACCGCAAGCGCAAGTTTCCGGGGACGGTGTTCCTCCGCGCGCTCGGCCTCGAGAGCGACGAGCTCATCCTCAAGAAGTTCTACTCCGCGGTGAAGCTGTCGTTCGAGAAGGGCAAGGCACGCCTCGTCCTGCCGCCCGACGTCCTCGTCAAGGAAGAGCTCCGTCTCAAGCACCTCCGCGGCATCCGTAAGGACGGCCGCATCTTCGCGGACGTCAAGCTGACGGCCGAAGCGAAGGAAACGCTCGCCAAGGGCGAGAGCTTCGAAGTCTCCGTCGACCCGGCCAAGCTCGGCCGGGCCCTGTTCGCCGCCGACGTCGTCGACCTTGGCTCGGGCGAAGTGCTCTTCGAGACGGGCTCGGAGATCCCCGAGGACCTCGCGGCGCAGCTCGAGGGCAAGCAGGCGACCGGCGTCGAGGCGATTTTCCCGGACTGGGAGCCGATCGGCGAGACGCTCATCGCGACCCTCCGCAAGGACGGCGTCAAGACGAAGCGCGAGGCCCTCCTCGAGATCTACAAGCGCATGCGTCCCGGCGACCCGCCGACGGACGAAAGCGCGAAGAATCTCTTCGCGGGCATGTTCTTCGACCCGCGGAAGTACGACTTCTCGCGCGTCGGCCGCTTCAAGTTCAACATCCGGACCGGTCTCCACACGTCGCTCGACCAGAAGACCCTGACCGCCGAGGACTTCTACGTCGTGATCTCGCACCTCCTCGAGCTCAAGCGGGACATCGGCAAGACCGACGACATCGACAACCTCGGCAACCGCCGGGTCCGCTGCGTCGGCGAGCTGCTCGAGAACCAGTTCCGGATCGGCCTCGTCCGAATGGAGCGCGCGATCAAGGAAAAGATGTCCGTCCATCAGGACATCGACTCGGCGATGCCGCACGACCTCATCAACTCCAAACCGGTCATCGCGGCGATCAAGGAGTTCTTCGGGTCCTCGCAGCTGTCGCAGTTCATGGACCAGACGAACCCCCTCTCCGAGGTCACGCACAAGCGGCGTCTCTCGGCCCTCGGGCTGGGCGGCCTCTCGCGCGAGCGCGCGGGCTTCGAGGTGCGGGACGTTCACGCAACCCACTACGGCCGCATCTGCCCGATCGAGACGCCGGAAGGCCCGAACATCGGCCTCATCTCGTCACTCTCGTGCTTCGCGCGCATCTCCGAGTTCGGGTTCATCGAGAGCCCGTACAAGAAGGTCAAGAACGGGCGCGTCCTCGACCACTACGAGATCGTCACGGTGGGCGACTCGGGGTGGAAGAAGGGCCAGATCATCGAGGCCGAGGAGCTCGAGGAGGCCGTCGCGAGGATGAAGAAGGGCCACAAGAGGGTGCCCGTCGGGCGTCCGACGGCCTTCTTCCAGCCCGCCTGGGAAGAGGAGAACTACACGATCGCCCAGGCGAACGCCGAGGTGGACGACAAGGGCAAGTTCACGGAAGACCGCATCGTCGCCCGCGCGGGCGGCGAGTTCATCACGGTCGAGAAGGACAAGGTCGAGTTCATGGACGTGTCGCCGAAACAGCTCGTGTCGGTGGCCGCGGCGCTCATCCCGTTCCTCGAGCACGACGACGCGAACCGCGCCCTCATGGGCTCGAACATGCAGCGCCAGTCGGTGCCGCTCCTCCGCACGGAGCCGCCTCTCGTCGGCACGGGCCTCGAGGGCATCGTCGCCCGCGACTCCGGCGCCGTCGTGACCTGCAAGCGCGACGGGATCGTCGACACGGTCGACGCCCGCCGGATCATCGTCCGCGTCCAGATCACGGGCGACGACGGCGAGACCAAGGACTTCGGCGCGGACATCTACCCGCTCCTCAAGTTCCGCCGGTCGAACCAGAACACGTGCATCAACCAGAAGCCGATCGTGAAGGAAGGCGACCGTGTCGTGGCGGGTCAGGTCCTCGCGGACGGCCCCTGCACGTCGCAGGGCGAGCTCGCGCTCGGCCGGAACATCCTCGTCGCGTTCATGCCGTGGCGCGGCTACAACTACGAGGACGCGATCCTCATCTCCGAGAAGATGGTCAAGGAGGACTACTACACCTCCATCCACATCGAGGAGTTCGAGATCGAGGCCCGCGAGACGAAGCTCGGCGCCGAGGAGATCACGAAGGACATCCCGAACGTCTCTGAGCACGCGCTCCGCGACCTCGACGAGTCCGGCATCATCCGGATCGGCGCGAACGTCAAGCCCGGCGACATCCTCGTCGGCAAGGTCACGCCGAAGGGCGAGACGCAGCTCACTCCGGAAGAGAAGCTCCTCCGCGCGATCTTCGGCGAGAAGGCCGGCGACGTGCGCGACGCCTCGCTCAAGTGCCCCCCGGGCATCGAGGGCGTCGTCGTGGACGTGAAGATCTTCACGCGCAAGGACGAGGAGAAGCAGAAGGACGCCCGCGCCAAGCAGATCCTCGACGAGGAGGTCGGGCGGCTCACGAAGAACGCCGACGACGAAATCCGCATCATCCGCACCGAGGCGAAGGAGAAGATCGAGTCGCTCCTCGCCGGCCGCACCGTCCTCGAGGACGTCGCGGACTCGCAGGGCAACGTCCTCGTCAAGGAGGGCGGCAAGCTCACGGTCGAGAAGGTCGGGATGATGACGCCCCGCATGCTCAAGGGGCTCAAGCTCAAGGACGAGGAGATCCGCGACCAGGTGCGGCTCATCCTCCAGCGGACGGACTCGCAGATCGACGTGATCAAGAAGGTCAGCGCGGACCGCGTGACCCTTCTCGCAAAGGGTGACGAGCTCGCGCCCGGCGTCAACAAGACGGTCAAGGTCTTCGTCGCGATGAAGCGCAAGCTTCAGGTCGGCGACAAGATGGCCGGACGCCACGGCAACAAGGGCGTCATCAGCCGGATCCTCCCCGAGGAGGACATGCCGTACCTTCCGGACGGAACTCCCGTCGAAATCGTTCTGAATCCTCTCGGCGTGCCTTCTCGAATGAACGTCGGGCAGATCCTCGAGACCCACCTCGGGTGGGCCGCACGGGCGCTCGGCCTCAACATCGCGACGCCGGTCTTCGACGGCTGCTCCGAGGAGGAGATCCGCACGCTGCTCCGCAAGGCGGACCTCCCGACGAGCGGCAAGACGGTCCTCTACGACGGCATGACGGGCTCGCGGTTCGAGCAGCTCGTCACGGTCGGCTACATTTACATGCTCAAGCTCTCGCACCTCGTGGACGACAAGATCCACGCGCGCTCGATCGGCCCCTACTCGCTCATCACGCAGCAGCCCCTGGGCGGCAAGGCCCAGTTCGGCGGCCAGCGGTTCGGCGAGATGGAGGTCTGGGCTCTCGAAGCCTACGGCGCGGCGTACACGCTCCAGGAGCTCCTCACCGTCAAGTCCGACGACGTCGAGGGCCGCTCCAAGGTGTACGAGGCGATTGTCAAGGGAGAGGTTCCGGACGAACCGGGCCTGCCCGAATCTTTCAACGTCCTCGTCCGCGAGCTGCAGTCGCTCTGCCTCGACGTCGAGCTGCTGAAGGTCTAAGGAGAAGAGGAATACATGGAAGCCTTTTCGCCCTCTTCCGCGTTCCCCGGTGCCGGCGCGGTGTCCCCGTTCCGCAACCCGGGCCCCCGCGACTTCAACGCCATCAAGATCGCCCTCGCGAGCCCCGAGAAGATCCGCTCGTGGTCATTCGGCGAGGTGACGAAGCCCGAGACGATCAACTACCGTACGTTCAAGCCGGAGCGTGACGGCCTGTTCTGCGCCAAGATCTTCGGGCCGATCACCGACTGGGAATGCCTCTGCGGCAAGTACAAGCGGATGAAGCACCGCGGCGTCGTCTGCGACAAGTGCGGTGTCGAGGTCACGAAGTCCAAGGTCCGCCGCGAGCGCATGGGCCACATCGAGCTGGCTGCGCCCGTGTCCCACGTGTGGTTCTTCAAGGGCCTTCCGTCCCGGATCGGGCATCTCCTCGACCTGACGCTCCGCGACCTCGAGCGCATTCTCTACTTCGAGCAGTACGTCGTCATCGACCCGGGTCCGCTCTCGGAGGACGAGAACCTCGAGATCAAGAGCCTCATCACGGAAGAGAAGTTCCGCGAGCTCAAGGTCAAATACGGCGGCGACGCGTTCGTCGCCAAGATGGGCGCCGAGGCGATCCAGGAGCTCCTCCAGAGCGTCAACATCGACGACCTGGCCGAGGAGCTGCGTCTCGTCATGAAGACGGAGACGTCGGCTCTGAAGCGCCTCAAGGCCGCCAAGCGCCTGAAGGTCGTCGACGCGTTCCGCCGCTCTGGCCACCGGCCCGAGTGGATGATCCTGAATGTCATCCCGGTCATCCCTCCGGAGCTTCGTCCTCTCGTTCCCCTGGACGGCGGCCGGTTCGCCACGTCGGATCTCAACGACCTCTACCGCCGCGTCATCAACCGCAACAACCGCCTCAAGAAGCTCCTCGAGCTCCGCGCGCCCGAGGTCATCGTCCGCAACGAGAAGCGCATGCTTCAGGAGGCCGTCGACGCCCTGTTCGACAACGGCCGCCGCGGCCGCGTCCTCAAGGGCTCGAATAACCGCCCGCTCAAGTCGCTCTCGGACACGCTCAAGGGCAAGTCGGGCCGCTTCCGGCAGAACCTCCTCGGCAAGCGCGTCGATTACTCGGGCCGTTCCGTCATCGTCGTCGGGCCGGAGCTCAAGCTCCACCAGTGCGGCCTGCCGAAGAAGATGGCCCTCGAGCTGTTCAAGCCGTTCATCTACCAC
>JBBQDQ010000221.1:0-5578 GCA_038319835.1 Thermoanaerobaculia bacterium
TGGTTCGGGTCGAGATTCGAGATCAGACGGGGAGCGACGTGGTGCGCCATGCGGGCATGATAACCCGGTCCTGCTCGACGCCTTAACTCACTGAAGACGAACGGGTTGCCTCGCTGAGATCAGGTCTTGAGGATGACGGCTGCCGAGTCCTCGCCGGGCTCCGCGGCGCCGGCCGCGACGACGCAGTTCTTGCCCCGGGTTTTCGCCTGGTAGAGGGCCGAGTCCGCGAGCTTGAGGAGCACGTTCTTCTGCTCCGGCGCGGAGAGCCGGGGGTTCACGTTCTCCTTCCAGGTCGCGACGCCGATGGACATCGAGATCTGGTTCTTGAGGTTGAGCGCCGGCTCCCCCGGGCCGATCGACATCGGCAGGAAGACCCAGTCGTTGATCGCCTTCCGGACCTTCTCGGCGATCTCGACGGCCTTCTCGCGCGTCGCCTCGAGAAGGATGACCGTGAACTCGTCGCCGCCATACCGGCAGGCGAGCGACACCGTGTCCGCGAGCGTGCGCTGGAGGATGAACGAGACCTCGCGCAGGACCTGGCTGCCCGCGAGGTGGCCGTGGAGGTCGTTGACCTTCTTGAGGTGGTCGCAGTCGAGGAAGAGGAGGGCCAGGTTGCCTTCCTTCGTCTCCGCGAGCCGGTCGATCTCGCGCTGGAGCTTGCGGTGGAAATAGCGGTCGTTGTAAAGCGACGTGAGCGAGTCGCGGCGGGCGACCTCCCGGGCGCGGCGCTCGTCGAGGAGATTCTGGAGCGCCAGCGACAGCGTGTCGCCGAAGAGCTCCATGAGGCGCTCGTCGCGCGGCGTGAACGCGGGCTCTCCCTCGCGGTTCAGGAGGACGAGCGACCCGCAGACGTGGTTCTCGATGACGACGGGGACCGCGAGGACGTTCCGGACCGCCTTGTCGAGGAGGCCGTCCGTCTCGCGCGAGAAGGCGTACGCCCCGCCGACCTCGTTGACGCAGGTGCGCTCCCCGCGGGCGTATACGAACCCGGCGATCCCGTCGACCGGCCGCGCCTTCCGCCCCACGAACCCTTCCTTCGTCTCTCCGGCCATCACGATGATCGTGAGCTCGTTGCGGGAACGGTCGTCCTCCTTCGAGACGGGGTCGTCCAGAAGGAGCGCACACGTCTCCGACGGGACGAACTCCATCGCGCGATTGACGAGGGTGACGAGGAAGCGCTCCGGCGCCGTCCCGCTCGTCTCGTCGAGAAGGCGGTGCCGCTCCATGTACCGCGTGAGCAGCTTCGGCGAGATGACCCGCGCGTTTGGACTCAAGGTTGAGGCGATTTTACGCCCAACCGCCGCGGAGACGAGGTGCGCCGATCAGCCGACGAGCGTCAGGACACGCGCGGCGCGCGCGCGGACCTCGCGGATGCGCGCGTCGTACTCGCCGAGCTGGGGCGCGTAGCGCAGGAAGTCGACGTCGTCGAGGAGCGCTTTCACCTCGGCGAGGCGCGGCTCCGGAAGCCCGCTGTCCTTGAGAGCGGCCAGCAGCTCGGCCGCGCCAAGCGTCTCGGAGAGTCCGTGGCGGCGCGCGAGGGCTTCCCGGAGCGCCCGATCGATGCGGGCGGCGGCCCTTTCCTTCGTCTCGCCCGGCTCGGGTGCGAGCGCGTAACGGAACGCGTCGCGCTGCCGGCGCCTGCGCGCGACGACGAACGCGCCGCCCGCCGCGAGCGCGGCTCCGGGGACGGCGGCGAGCGCCCAGAGGGGGAGCGTGACGGTTCCGTGGGAAAGGTCGACGGCGGCGGCGTGCGCCGGAGCCGGTTCCGGCGCGGCCGCGGTGCGCGGCGGCGGCGCGCCGGGGAGAGTCGTCTCCGCCGAGCCGGTGAGCGGGGCGGCGGCCGCGATCTCCGCGCCGGCGGGCCCGCCTTCCGCCACGAGGGCGATCGGCTGCGTCGACTTCGTCACGACCCGCTTCTCGACCGGGTCGAACACCTCGACCGAGACGGGTGGAATCGTGACGGCGCCTCTTCCGGTCGGCACGAGCACCCAGCTCCACTCGGTGGTCGCCTGCGTGCGCCCGAGGTGGGAGGCGTCCGTCCGGGTGCTCGGGGGGTACACCTTCACGCCGGCGACCTCGAGGCGCGGCGCTTCCGACGCGGTGCGGAGGTTGCCGGTCCCGGCGAGGCGGACCTTGAGCGTGACGGCGTCGCCGGCAGCGACCCGCGTCCGGTCGGTCTTGGCCGTCAGTTCGAAGCGGCCGACAGGGCCCTTGAAGTCGGGACGGCCGGGGACCGCGAGGATCTTCAGGACGACCGGCTTCGCCACGAGGTCCAGCACCTGCGGCCGGGGGAAGAACCCGAAGGGATCTCCGAACGGATCGGGGCCGACCCGCACGCTCGTGCGGATCTTCGATTCGGGCACGGTCACGGTTCCCGGCGTCAGGCCGGAGACGGCCTTCTTGAGGAGCGCGAACCGCATGACGGTACGCCCGTCCACGACGTCACGCCGGCCTTCCGGCCGCTCGGGCTTCTCGAGGTCCTCGGCCCAGAGGCCTGGAAACTTCGGCGCCTCGAGGTACTCGAGCCCCTGCACGTCGGCCTGGGTGAGGAGCTCGTACGTCAGCGTGATCTCTTCTCCCACGTACGCCGAGGTCTTGTCGGGCGTGACCCGGAACTCGACGAACGGGCGGGCGCCGCGGTCGGCGCGCGGGTTCTGCGCGGCCTCCCGCCGGTGGAAGAACTGCGAGAGCGGGTCTTCCGGCTCCGTCTCCTGCTGCTGCGGCCGCTGCGACGCGTTGGCGGGCCGCGCCGCACCGACTTCGAGGAGGTAGCTCGCCGCCTTCACGGTCTTGTCGCCGAACCCGAAGGTCGCTTCCCCGATCTCGGCGGGGCCTGGGCCCAGCGGCCGGAGAACGTACGTGATCGCGAGCGTCCGGCTGAAGACGCCGTTCACGTAGGAGACCTGCTCGGAGCGCGACGGACCGCCGGCGACCGAAAGGTTCTTCAGCGGGATGGGCGAGGGCACGTGGAGCGATCCCGAGAGGCCGCCGCCCGTGAACGTGTACGTGAGGCGCACGAGCTCGTCCGCGGCCGGCCGCGCCTTGTCCACAGCGACCTGGACGGCCACGTCGTCGGCCGCGCGCGCGCCGCCGGAGGCGACGGCGACGGCGACGGCGGCGACGGCCACGGCGAAGACGAGCGCGCGCTTCACCAGTCCCTCGCGACCTTCCGCCGGCTGCGCTGCTCGGCGATCTTCTTCTTCTGCTCGTCGAGGTCCGAGCGTTCGATCGCCGACAGGAGCTGCTCGGCTTTTTCGCGCGTCATGTTCGCCTTCTGCTCGAACTCGCGGTCCTGGCGGCGCTTCTCCTCGTCCTTCGCGCCCGCCTGCTGATCCTGCTTCTGCTTGTCGTCCTTGCCCTGCTGGTCTTTCTTGTCCTTCTTGTCTTCTTTCTTCTGCTGGTCCTTCTTCTGCTGCTCCTGCTTCTTTTTCTGCTCCTCGGCCCGGCGCACGCAGAGTTCGTAGTTCCACGCGGCGTCCGCGTCGCCGGGGCGGCGGCGCAGGGCGTCGCGGAAGGCGGCGGCCGCCTGCTCGTACTGCTTCTCGCGGAAGAAGGTCTGGCCCTCGTTGAACGCGGCGTCCGCCGCCACCGCGCCCCGGCCTTCCTTGCGGGCCCTCTCGAGCGACGCGAGCGCTTCAGGGCCGCGGCCCGCCTTCGACTGCGCGGTCCCGAGGTTGTACGCACCGGTGGGGTCCTTCGGGTCGAGCGCGACCTCTTCCTTGAAGTGCGCGAGCGCCTCTTCGTTCTTCTTCTCGTTCAGTGCCTTCTCACCCTTCCGCGCCGAGGAACGGGGAGAGGAGAAGATTTTCTTTGAAAGAGGGAGTGAGGGCGGGGCGTCGGGAGACAGGGGCGCATCTGCCGGCGCCGACGCTTGCGCGGCGGCACGGAAGGTCAGCAGGAGGAGCGTTGCCGTCGCGGTCGCTCCCGCCCCTTTTACCCTTCTCAGAGATCCCTCCTTCTCCTTCTTCTTCCAGGAAACGCTTCTCCGACCGGCTCCGACTCCGAGGAGGAGCAGCCCGAGCGCTGCCACCGCGGCGCCGAGCGGATATTGGAACCGCTCCTC
This sequence comes from Thermoanaerobaculia bacterium, assembly GCA_038319835.1. Taxonomy (GTDB): domain Bacteria; phylum Acidobacteriota; class Thermoanaerobaculia; order UBA5066; family UBA5066; genus Fen-183. Next base: position 4,064 of record JBBQDQ010000221.1, read on the forward strand.
GCGCATCGTGAGGAGGACCTCGGACATCGGCCTGCGCGCACCGAGGTCGATCTGACGGGCGACGCCCTCGAGGTCGGTCCTCAGCGAGGAGAGGGCGGTGTAAGAGCCGCCGGTTTCGGCTGCGAGGCGGCGCAGGAGCGCGGGGTCGGGCTTCGACAGGACGGGCTGACCGTTCGCGTCGGACTTGTAGCCGCTCGTCCGGCCCGCCGCATCCACCTCGGGCACGGGCGCGCCGTTGCCGGACGAGGCCCCGACGAACACCGCGTGGATCGTGATGCCCTCGGCCTTCGCGCGCCCAATCGCCGCGTCGACGCCGCCTTCGAGGTCCTCGCCGTCGGAGAAGAAGACGAGGTGGCGGCCTCCGCCGACGCCCGGCGGAAAGAGCTCGGCCGCCGCGGCGATGCCCGCCGCGATGGACGTGCCCGGCTTGGCGCCCATGCCGGGCTCGATCGCGTCGAGGAAGAGGCCGACCGCGGCCGCGTCCAGGGTGAGCGGGACGAGCGCCTGCGCGTCGCCCTCGCACGAGACGAGGGCGACGCGGTCGCTCCCGAGGCGGGCGACGAGCGACTGCGCGGCCTGGCGGGCAAGGCCGAAACGGGAGGGCGAGACGTCGGCCGCACGCATCGAGGCGGACGTGTCGAGGACGAGGACGACGTCGGCGCCCCGGCGCTCGGCGCGCTCCTGCGTGTCGCCCCAGTGGGGCCGCGCGAACGTGGCTCCGAGACCGAGCGCCACGAGGACAGCGAGGATCACGGCGGCGGCCGGGGTGGACGCGGGCGGCGAGAGCCGCGCCTTGGCGGCGAGCTCCGGCGAGACGAGAGAGGCGGTCCGCGCGGCACGGCGGCGGGCGGCCCAGAACAGAAGGACGGCGAAGGCGAGAGCCGCGCCGAGACCCCCGAGGAGCGCCGCTGGAGACGCGAAGAGCCCGCGGAGCGCGCTCATCGCGGCGCCACCGGGAAGAGAAGAAGGGCGCCGAGCGCCGAGAGGGCGAGGCAGAGCGCCGCAGGGCGCGCGACCTCGGGAAAGACCTCCCGGAAGCGGGTGTAGCGCGTCGTCTTGATCTCGCTCTTCTCGAGCCGGTCGATCGTCGCGAACGTGTCCGCGAGACCCTGCGAGTCGGTCGCGCGGAAGTAGCGGGCGCCCGTCTCGTTCGCGATGCGCTGCAGGAGCGCCTCGTCCACGTCGACGTTTGCGCGGATCCGGCGCTCCACGGTGCGGCCCGTCTCGGGGTCCTTCACCGGGATCGGGATCTCGACGGGCCCGTTGTTCGTCCCGACCCCGACGGTGTACACGCGCACGCCGAGCGCCTTCGCGACGCCGGCGGCGGTGTCCGGATCGATCTCGCCGGCGTTGTTCCCGCCGTCCGTCACGAGGACGATCACGCGCGACTTCGCCTTCGAGGGCTTGAGACGCGCGAGCGCGTTCCCGAGCGCGAGACCGATCGCCGTCCCGTCGCCCTGGTCGCCGAGCTTGAGAGCCGTCAGGCGGTCGAGGACCATTGCCCGGTCGGTCGTG
>JBBQDQ010000222.1:0-5546 GCA_038319835.1 Thermoanaerobaculia bacterium
GTTCGACGTCGCCCGGGACGCGAACAAGATCCAGATCCGCAAAGCCGTCGAGGCCCTCTTCCAGGTCAAGGTCGACGCCGTCCGCGTCGTCGCCGTGAGCGGGAAGATCAAGAAGGTCGGGAAGTCCATCGGGCGCGCGCAGGACCGCAAGAAGGCCTACGTGAAGCTCGCCAAGGGCCAGAAGCTCCCGGCCCTGTTCGAAGGGGTGTGACGCCATGCCCGTGAAGTCCTACAAACCGACCTCTCCCGGCATGCGTCAGCGGACGACGTCGGATTTCTCGGAGATCACGAAGTCCGAGCCGACGAAGTCCCTCACGAAGGGCAAGCTGAAGACGGGCGGCCGCGACAGCCGGGGCCACCTCACGTCCTGGTGGCGCGGCGGCGGACACAAGAAGCGCTACCGCGACATCGACTTCAAGCGCGACAAGGTCGGGATCCCGGCCAAGGTCGCCTCGGTCGAGTACGACCCGAACCGCTCCTCGCGCATCGCCCTCCTGAACTACGCGGACGGCGAGAAGCGCTACATCGTCGCGCCGGTCGGCCTCGTGATCGGGCAGACGGTCGTGTCCGGCCCCGCGGCCGACATCGTCGTCGGGAACGCGCTTCCACTGAAGTCGATCCCGCTCGGCACCGTCGTCCACAACATCGAGTTCAAGCCCGGCAAGGGCGGGCAGATCGCCCGTTCGGCCGGCGCCTCCGCCCAGCTCATGGCGAAGGAGGGCGGCTTCGCGCTCCTCCGCGTGCCCTCGGGCGAGCTGCGCCGCGTCCCGGTCGAGTGCTACGCGACGATCGGGCAGGTCGGGAACCTCGAGCACGAGAACATCTCGATCGGCAAGGCCGGCCGCAACCGCTGGCTCGGCTGGAAGTCGCACAACCGCGGCGTCGCGATGAACCCCGTCGACCATCCGATGGGCGGCGGTGAAGGCAAAACGTCCGGCGGCCGACACCCCACCTCGCCGTGGGGCTGGAAGACCAAGGGCAAGAAGACCCGCAACAACAAGCGTACCGACGCGCTGATCGTCAAGCGCCGCAAGTAAGAGCCGAGGAATAACGCCATGTCTCGTTCCACGAAAAAGGGCCCGTTCGTCGACGCGCCGCTCCTCGAGAAGATCGCTTCGATGAACGAAGCGGGTGAGAAGCGCGTTCTCAAGACGTGGTCGCGCCGCTCGACGATCCTGCCCGACATGGTCGGCCACACTCTGGCCGTCCACAACGGGAAGAAGTTCATTCCCGTCTACATCTCCGTGAACATGGTCGGGCACAAGCTCGGCGAGTTCTCGCCGACGCGCACGTTCAAGGGCCACTCCGGCCGCAAGATCGAGAAGGGCGCGACGCCCGGCGCACCGGGCGCTCCTGGCGCTCCGGCCGCCGCCGCGCCGGCGGCGAAGGGCTGAGGGGGGCCACGATGGAATCCGTCGCCCGTCTCCGTCACTACCGCGGCTCCGCGCAGAAGGTCCGGCTCGTCGCCGACCTGATCCGCCTGAAGCCGGTCGGCAAGGCCCTGGCCACGCTCCGGACGACCCGCAAGTCCTGCTCGCCGGACCTTCTCAAGCTCGTGGAGTCCGCGCTCGCGAACGCCCAGCAGAACGAGTCGGGCGTCGACGCGGACGCGCTCGTCGTCTCGAAGATCCACGTCGACGAGGGCGGCCGCAAGCCGCTCCAGCGTAACGCGATGATCCGCTCGGTCTCGAACTACAAGAAGCGGTTCGCACGCCCGCGCTTCATGTCGGGCCCACAGGGCCGCATGTGGCTCGTTCCGCGTCCGTTCTGCCACGTTACGGTCGTCCTCTCGGACGAGGCGACGGCCCGCAAGGCCGCCGGCCTCAAGGCCGAGCCGGCGAAGCCGCTCGTCAAGAAGCGCCAGGGTCGCGTTGCGGCAGCGGTCGCCGCGGCCGCCCACCGTCCCGGCAAGGAGAACCGCGCCGTCGAGCGGGCGCACAAGAAGGTGGCCACCGACCAGAAGCGTGCCGAGCGGGTCGAGACCGCCGAAGCCGCCCACGCCGGAGACAAGCCCGGGAAGAAGACCAAGAAACCGACCAAGCCGGAATCGGCCGGGTAACGGAGCACACGATGGGTCAGAAAGTCCACCCCTACGGTTTCCGCATCGGCTACAACCGGACCTGGCACTCGCGCTGGTACGCCGAGAAGGACTACCTCAAGTTCCTGCACGACGACATCAAGCTCCGCGAGGAGCTCAAGCGCGACCTCGCGAACGCCGCGGTGTCCGAGGTGGAGATCGAGCGCGGGAACAAGCTCAAGATCAACATCATGACCGCCCGTCCCGGTGTCATCATCGGGAAAAAGGGTGCGTCCGTGGACCAGCTCCGCGACCGGCTGCAGCAGCGGCTCGGCAAGGACATCCACGTGAACATCATCGAGATCCAGCGCCCCGAGACGGACGCCCAGCTCGTCGCCGAGTCCATCGCGATGCAGCTCGAGCGCCGCGTCGCGTTCCGCCGCGCGATGAAGAAGGGCATGGAGTCCGCGTTCCGCTTCGGCGCGCAGGGGATCAAGATCCGCTGCGGCGGCCGCCTGAACGGCGCCGAGATCGCGCGCTCCGAGTGGTACCAGGAAGGCCGTCTCCCGCTCCACACCCTCAAGGCCGACATCGACTACGGGTTCGCCGAGGCGCGGACGACGTACGGAAAGATCGGCGTGAAGTGCTGGATCTACAAGGGCGATCTGCACCGCGCCAAAAGCCGCCGGAAGGTTGCGTAAGGAAGCACGCCCATGTTGATGCCGTCTAAGGTCAAGTACCGCAAACAACAGCGCGGCCGCATGCGCGGCACGGCGCTCCGCGGCTCCGAGCTCTCCTTCGGCGAGTACGGGCTGCAGGCGCTCGAGCCGGGCTGGCTCACCGCGCGCCAGATCGAGGCCGGCCGCGTCGCGGTCCAGCGTCACGTCAAGCGCGGCGGAAAGCTCTGGATCCGCGTGTTCCCGGACAAGCCGATCACGAAGAAGCCACTCGAAACCCGAATGGGCAAGGGCAAGGGCGCGCCTGAAGGCTGGGTCTGCGTCATCAAGCCGGCCCGGATCCTGTTCGAGATGGAGGGCGTGGACGAGAAGACCGCGCGCGAGGCGTTCAAGCTCGCGGCGGACAAGATCGGGATCGCGACCCGGTTCGTCTCCCGCGCGTTCCTCGCGGCGGTGAGGTGAGTATGAAGATCCAGGCGATGCTCGAATGGTCCCCCGATGAGAAGGCCGCGAAGGTGAAGGAGTGGACGCAGTCCCTCTTCACGCTCCGCCTCCAGAAGGCGACGGGCCAGCTCGAGAACCCGATGAAGATCAAGCAGCTTCGCAAGGACATCGCCCGCCTCAAGACCGCGCAGCACATGGGCGCGGCCGAAGTGGCGGCGGCAGCGGCGCACGAGGTGGCCCCGGCGACGACCGAGGGGGCCGGGAGCGAAGAAAACATTTCTTCGAGCGGGAAGAGCGGGGCGACGGCGAAGCACAAGGCTCACGCCGTGGCGTCGGGCAAGGGCGCCAAGAAGAGGGCTGCTGCAAGCAAGAAGAAGAAGGCCGCGGCTCCGAGCAAGGGTCATTCACCTTCCAAGAAGTCTTCCTCTCCCGCCGGTGGGGCGAAGAAGAAGGCGGCTCCGAAGGCCAAGTCCGCTGCCGCGAAGAAGAGCAAGAAGAAGTAGTCGGTAACAGGAAGCAGTGAGTACGCCCATGAGCACGAACCCGAACAAGACCGGCGCCGACGCGCCCGCCGCCGTCACGCGCCGCGCGCGCAAGACCGGCAAGGTCGTCTCGAACAAGATGGAGAAGACCGTCGTCGTCGAGGTGTCTCGCCTCGTCAAGCACGAGCGGTACGGCCGCTACATGAAGCGCTCCGAGCGCTTCCTCGCGGACGACCGGGTGCTGAAGTCGCAGCCGGGCGACACGGTCGAGATCGAAGAGACCCGCCCGCTGTCTGCCAAGAAGCGCTGGCGCGTCATCGCGATCGTCACGAAGGGTCACGGCGAGGTTGGCGACACGGCCGAAGTCCCGGGCAGCGCGGCGAAGAAGTCCGTCAAGCGGACGGACGCGCCGGCGGAAGGGGGGGCCTCGTGATCCAGATGGGAACGATCCTCGAGGTCGCCGACAACTCCGGCGCCAAGCGCCTGGCCTGCATCAAGGTCCAGGGGGGCTCGACCGGCGACTACGGCCGCATCGGGGACGTCATCACCTGCTCCGTGAGGGAGTCCAACCCGGACGCGCCGGACCCGGTCAAGAAGGGCAAGGTCGTCAAGGCCGTCATCGTCCGCACGGTGCGCGAGCAGCGCCGCCGCGACGGCAGCTACATCAGGTTTGACACCAACGCGGCCGTCCTCGTCAACGACGCAAAGGAGCCGATCGGGACCCGAGTTTTCGGACCGGTCGCGCGGGAGCTTCGCGAGAAGAAGTTCATGAAGATCATCTCGCTGGCTCCGGAAGTCATCTGACATGAAGAAGAAACAGCCGACCTACGGCGGCAAGCGCCGCATCCGCAAGGACGACACCGTCGTCGTCCTCACCGGCAAGGACCGGGGGGCCCAGGGCAAGGTCCTGCGGGTCATCCCCGACAAGGGCCGGGCCATCGTCGAGGGCGTCAACAAGATCAAGCGCGCGACGCGGGCCAACCCCCAGAAGAACATCAAGGGCGGCATCCTCGAGCGCGAGGCTCCGATTGCCATCTCGAACCTCATGCTCGTCGACCCCGAGGGCGGCAAGCCGACGCGCGTCGGCATCCGCAAGGAGGGCGCCGAGTGGGTCCGTTACGCCAAGAAGAGCGGCGCCACGATCGGCACGCTTCGGGCGACGGGGGAGTAAGCCATGACCGCGCGTCTTTCCGAGAAGTACAAGAAAGAGGTCGTTCCCGTCCTCAAGAAGGAATTCGGCATCGAGAACCCGATGGCCGTCCCGAAGGTGGAGAAGGTCGTCCTCAACATGGGCATCGGCGAAGCGATCACGAACGCCAAGCTCGTCGACGCCGCCGCCGAGGAGCTCACGAAGATCGCGGGCCAGCGTGCCGTCGTCACGAAGGCGAAGAAATCCATCGCGACGTTCAAGCTGCGCGCCGGCATGCCGATCGGCTGCCGCGTCACGCTCCGCGGGGAGCGGATGTACGAGTTCCTCGATCGCCTCATGAACGTCGCGCTCCCGCGCGTCCGCGACTTCCGCGGCGTGCCGACGCGCGCCTTCGACGGCCGCGGGAACTACACCCTCGGCGTGAAGGATCACGTGATCTTCCCCGAGATCGACCCTACCAAGATCGACAAATCCAAGGGACTCAACGTCACCATCGTCACAACGGCTGGCTCGGACGACCGGGCCCGGGTTCTCCTCCGGGAACTCGGCATGCCGTTCGGGCGATAGGCAAGGAGCGACCGAATGGCTCGTCGCGCCGCGATCATCAAGGCGAACTCGAAGCTGAAGTACGCGATCCGCAAGCGCAACCGCTGCATGCGCTGTGGACGTCCGCGGGCTTTCCTCCGCAAGTTCGGGATGTGCCGCATCTGTTTCCGCAATCTCGCGCTCGCCGGCTACATCCCCGGCGTGACGAAGGCGTCGTGGTAGGGAGGAAG
>JBBQDQ010000223.1:0-5521 GCA_038319835.1 Thermoanaerobaculia bacterium
AGGACGGCCCCGCAGACGATCACGAACGCGAGGAGCGTTCCGATGTTCGTCAGGTGCAGCAGGGCGTCGATCGGCAGGAAGCCGGCCATGACCGTGACGAAGATCCCGATCGCGATCGTGGACTTCCAGGGCGTCCGGAACTTCGTGTGGACGGCGCCGAAGAAGCTCTGGGGCACGAGGCCGTCGCGCGCCATGGCGAGGAAGACGCGCGGACCGCTCAGCATCATGACGAGGAGCACGGACGTGATGCCGGCGACGCCCGCCGTGGCGATGATGCCCTCGGCCCACCCGATTCCCTTCTGCTGGAAGGCTCGGCTGACAGGCGCGCTGATGTCGAGCTGGTCGTACTTGACCATGCCCGTGAGGACCGCGACGACCGCAATGTAGAGGACGGTGCAGATGAGGAGGGACGCGACGATTCCGATCGGGACGTCGCGCCGCGGATTACGGGCTTCTTCGGTGTGCGTGGAGACGGAGTCGAACCCGATGTAGGCGAAGAAAATGATGGCCGCCCCGGCCAGGACGCCGACCGGCGATCCGCCCGGGTCCGTCTGGCCGGCGACGTGATGGCCGAAGAAGCTGATGCCCGTCCATCCGTAGGGTGCGAAGGGATGCCAGTTCTCCGGATTCACGAGGAAGGCGCCAACGCCGATGACGAACAGGACCGCGGCGAGCTTGATCATCACCATCGCCGCGTTGAACGACGCGCTCTCCGCGATTCCCTTGATCAGGATGAGCGTGACGATCGCGACGATCACGATCGCCGGGAGGTTCAGGAGCGAGCCCGTCGAGAGGAAATGCCCCGTCACCGCGTCATAGCGCCAGGGGGATTCCCGGAAGAGCGGCGGGAGTGTGTACCCCAGTTTGTTGAGGACATTCTGGAAGTAGCCGGACCAGCCCGTCGCGACCGTCGCGCTTCCGACTGCGTACTCGAGGACGAGGTCCCAGCCGATGATCCAGGCGAAGAGCTCGCCCATCGTCGCGTAGGCGTAGGTGTAGGCCGAGCCCGCGACAGGTACCATCGCCGCGAACTCCGCGTAGCACAGCGCGGCAAAGATGCACGTGACTCCGGCGACGACGTACGACAGGATCAGCGCGGGGCCCGCGACATTGTGCGCCGCGGCGCCCGTCGCGACGAAGATGCCGGCGCCGATGATCGCGCCCACGCCGAGGCTCGTGAGCTGGACCGGGCCGAGGATCCGGCGCAGCCGGTTCTCGTCCCGCATCTCCTCCTCGAGCCTTGCCATGGATTTCGTTGCAAAATACGGGTTCAAAGACAACGGAGACCCTCCTCTCCCCAGAGACCGGTTTCGTGTTCGGGGCAAGATACACCGCCAGCCCGGGTGCTGCCAGAGAATCGGTCGCGACGCGCCGTAGAATGACCGCGAGGAGCCTCATGCCGCCCACAAAGTCGAACGAATTGACCGCTGCCGCGATCGCGGACGAGTTCCGCACGGGCGTCAAGGCTTACGGCGCCAAAGCGCAGATCGAAGGCGTCCGGGTACACCGGCTCGCACGTCACGTCGACGACCGGGGCTTCTTCCAGGAGATCTACCGCGCGAAGGCCGACCACCCCGGAAGCGAGGCGCTCGCGGAATTCTTCCAGGACGTTCCCGTCGCGCAGATCAACTTCACGATCGTGAACGCGGAGGACCACATCAAGGGCCTGCACTACCACCTCAAGCAGCAGGACGTGTGGTACTGCCCGCATCCGTACAAGGCGAAGTTCGTCCTTTTCGACGTGCGGAAGGACTCTCCGACGTACGGTGCGACGCAGGTCCTCGTCGCGGGCGACGGACAGGACATCCTCGTCCGCATCCCCGAGGGCGTCGCGCACGGCTACCGCCCGCTGACGAATCCCTGCGCGCTCCTCTACGTCGTCACGCGGACGTTCGACGTGAACGACCCCGACGAATGGCGCATCGCGTGGGACCACCCCGCGGTGAAGGACCTCTGGGACGTCCCGAACGGCTGACCGGGGATTCTGCCCGTGGAGACGAGACGGGGATTTCTTAGAAAGGGGCTGGTCGGCGGCGCGTTGCTGGCACTCGGAGGAACGGCTTTCCTCACCCTTCGAAGAACTCTTCGCGCGGAGCAGCCGCACGGTCCCCTCCTCGTTCTTTCGCTCGACGAATACGCAGTTTTCGCGGCGGTCGCCTCGCGCGTCGTCGCCGTCGACGGCGACTCGCCGTCGACGGACGACGTGGACGTGGCGGGGCGCGCGGACGCGGCGATGGCGCTGTGGCCGGATTCGGCCCAGATGGATTTTCGCCGGGTCCTGCATCTCTTCGAGAACGCGCTGACGGGCGCGGCGACGCGGACGGGGTTCGAGACGTTCACGGCTTCGTCCCTCCGTCTGCAGGACGCGCGCCTCGTGGAATGGGCCGGATCGCGAATCGCCGTCTTCCGGACCGGCTACCAGGCGATGAAACGCCTCGCGGGCGCCTGCTACTACGCGGCTCCCGCGGCGTGGCCCGCCACGGGTTATCCCGGGCCGCCCGAGCTGCCGTTCGCCCCGGAGGCCGAATGAAGCTCCTTTCGGCGGACCGTGCGATCCCGAACCTGATGCGCGGGCGCGAGATCGGCTCGGACCTCTCGCTCTCGGCCGACGTGTGCATCGTCGGCTCCGGTCCGGGTGGCGCGATCGCCGCCGCGCGCCTCGCCTCCGCGGGCGCGCGGGTGATCCTCCTCGAGGAGGGCGGCTCCTTCACGCGCAAGGCCGACTTCCACATGCAGGAGGCCGAGGCCTACCCGAAGCTCTACCAGGACCACGGCAACCGCTCGACGGACGACCTCTCGGTCACGATCCTGCAGGGACGCGGCGTCGGCGGCGGGACGCTCGTGAACTGGACGACGTGCTTCCGGACGCCGGAGGCCACCCTCGCGCTCTGGCGCTCGCGCCACGGCCTCCACGACTTCACCGCGGAGCGGTTCGGTCCGCACTGGGACGAGATCGAGAAGAGGCTCAACATCCGGGAGGTCGACGCCTCGGAGGTCAACGACAACAACGCCGTCCTCCTCGATGGCGCCCGGAAGCTCGGGATCCCCGCGGAGCTTCTCAAGCGCAACGTCACGTCCTGCCTGCACACTGGCTACTGCGGGATGGGATGCCCGACGAACGCGAAGCGCGGAATGGCTCTCACGTACCTGCCGGACGCGGCCGAGAGGGGCGCGCGCGTCTACGCGGACTGCCGTGTCACGCGGCTCGTCCTCGACGCGAAGAAGGAGCGCGTCGTCGCCGCCGAGGCCGAGGTGCTCGATCCCGCCACCGACCGCCCGACCGGACGCCGGGTGAAGGTCTCGGCGGCGCGCTTCGTCGTCGCGGCGGGCGCGATCAACTCGCCCGCGCTCCTCCTGCGTTCGGCCCTGCCGGACCCGCACGGGTGCGTCGGAATGCGCACGTTCTTCCATCCCGTCGTGGCCACCGTCGCGCTCTTCGACCGGCGGATCGACCCGTTTTACGGCGCACCGCAGTCCGTCGCCTCCCACGCGTTCATCGACCGGCCCGGGAAGATCGGTTTCGTCCTCGAGGTGCCGCCGCTCCACCCGATGCTCGCGTCGCTCGCGCTGCCGGGCTTCGGCGCCGCGCACCGCGACGGGATGAAGCTCCTCTCGAAGACGAACGCGATCATCGCGCTCCTGCGCGACGGGTTCCTGCCGGACGACGAGGGCGGAACGGTGTCGCTCCGGGAGGAAGGACGCCGCCTTTCCATCCGCTACCCCCTCGGCGAGCGCCACGCCGAGGCGATGCGGACGGCGATGACGGCCTCCGCGCGGATACAGCTCGCCGCGGGCGCGCGCGAGGTGAGGACGCTCCACAAGGATCCCGTCGTGATCAGGTCGGAGCGCGACCTTCCCGTGATCGACGGGCGGCCGATCGGGCCGAACCTCCTCGGCGTTTTCACGGCGCACCAGATGGGCGGCTGCGCCGCCGGGGCGGACCCGAAGGTCTCCGTCGTGGACGGGAACCTCCGGCACCACCACCTCGCGAACCTCTGGGTCTTCGACGGCTCGGTCTTCCCGACCTCTCTCGGAGTGAATCCTCAGCTGTCGATTCTCGGAATCGTCGCAGCATCCGCCGAACGGATGATCGCGGCCGGCGCCTGAAGGCCGTCAGCGCTTCTCGCGCACCGTGAGGACCGGGACCGGGCAGAGACGCACGACGCGTTCGGCGGTCGATCCGATGAGGAGCTTCTCGAACGCGTTCCGGCCGTGCGTCCCGAGAACGACGAGGGACGCCTTCGCCCTTTTCGACGCGTCGATGATCGCGTCGGACGGGCGGCCCCAGAGGAACTCGCTCGTCGCGTGGACGCCGCGCTTCTCGGCGGAGGCGACCGCGGCCGCGAGGCGCTTCTTCGTGGCCTCTTCCCATTCCTTCTGCGTCGAGACGTCGAGGTAGGGAAGGGCGCCTGCCACGTCGAAGGCCTGGACGGGCTCGACGAGGACGTGAACGATGTGGACCTTCGCACCCTGCGACGAGGCGAGCGACACGGCGAAGGACAGGGCGCGTGCGGCGCAGACGGAAAAGTCCGTGCCGACGACGATCGTCTTGAGAAGGGGCGGGGACTTCTTGGCGGCCATGGGAGCCTCCCGTCAGGGCCTGCGGCGCGCCTTGAGCGCGGCGACGGCCGTGTCGATGTCAGCAGGTGCGGGCTTCAGGGGAAACGCCTCCCCGCGGGCGTAGCGGACTTCTCCGCCGACATACGTGGCGGCCACGTGCGAACGATCCATGCTGTACACGATAGGCCCGTAGGGGTCTTCCCGCCACGAAACGGGCTGGGCGAAGCCCGAAGCGGGATCGAGGAGCACGAAATCGGCATGGCGGCCCGTCTCGAGCGTCCCGGCATTCAGCCCGAGCGCCGCGGCGCCTTCAGCCGTCGCCATCCGGACGACGTCCCAGGCCGGGAGCGCGGCGGGCCCGAGCCGCACCTTCGGGAGAAGGGCCGCGAGGCGCATCTCCGTGAACGCGTCGAGCCGGTCGTTGCACGGAGCGCCGTCGGCGCCGAGCGTGACGCGGATGCCCTGCGCGCGGTACTCGGGGACGGGGCAGATCCCGGACGCGAGCTTGAGGTTCGAGGAGGGGCAGTGCGCGACGGTCGTGCCCCTCGCCGCGAGGAGTGCGCGCTCGTCCGCGTCCGCGTGGATGACGTGCGCGAGGACGACGTGCGAGCCCGAGATGCCGGTGTCGTCGAGGTAGCGCACGTTTCGGCGGCCCGTACGCTGCGCGACGAGGGCGACCTCGTCGGCGCTCTCGGAGGCGTGAGTGTGGACGAGGAATCCCTCCGCCTTCGCGCGCGCGCCGACCTCGCGCAGGAGCCGGTCCGTGCACGAGACCGCGAAGCGCGGGCAGAACGCGACGCGGAGCCGGCCGCCGGAGCCGCCGTGCCAGGCCTTCGCGAGGCGCGCGGTCTCGGCGAGCGCCGCGCGCGTCTCGACGAACAGGCCGGCCGGATTCGTCCCGGAGTCGTCCATGAGGGCGTTGCCGCTCGTGACGCGCATTCCCGACGCGGCCGCGGCGCGG
>JBBQDQ010000224.1:0-5499 GCA_038319835.1 Thermoanaerobaculia bacterium
GGGCCGCAGGGAGTTCCTCACGGCCACGGGGATCCCGCGTGCGACCGCCGGGCGGATCGTCGCGGGGTGCAGCACCTTCGCGCCGAAGAATGCGAGCTCGGCGGCCTCCGCGGCGCTCACCTCGGGCACGAGCCGCGCCCCGGGCACGACGCGCGGGTCGGCCGTGAGAACGCCGTCCACGTCCGTCCAGATCTCGATCGCGCCGACGTCCCGGCCGGCATCCTTCAGCGCCGCCCCGAGGAGCGCCGCCGAGTAGTCCGACCCGCCGCGCCCGAGCGTCGTCGTGACGCCGCCCTCCGTGGCTCCGACGAAACCGCCGGTGACGACGATCCGTCCCCGGCCAAGCTCCGGCAGGACTTTCGCGGCGACGCGCGCCGCCGTCGCGGCCTCGTCGGGCAGGGCAGCCCCGTGCGACGCGTCCGTGACGAGGATCTCACGAGGATCGACCCACACCGCGTCGGCGCCCGCCGCGCGCAACGCCGCCGCGACGAAGCGGGAGGAGATCATCTCTCCCAGGCTCAGGAGCGCATCCGAGGTTCGAAGAGAGATTTCTTCGAGTAGCGAGATTCCGAGGGAGAGCTCCCGTCCGCGCCGGAGTTCCTCCTCGAGAGCCGTGGTGCAAGCCGAGCGCTCGCCCTCGGGCAGTCCGAGCCCCTCGAGCGCCCCGCGATGGTGCCGCCCAAGGTCGTCGAGTACGACTTCGGAAGCCGCCCGATCTCTTGCACTCGAAGAACTCTTCAGACCGACCAGCAGGTCCGTGACCCCGCCCATCGCCGAGACGACGACGACGCACGGGTCTCCCCCACGCCCCGCGACGAGCCGCGCGACGCTCCGGATCCGTTCGGCCGTTCCGACCGAGGTCCCGCCGAACTTGAGGACGTCGGTCACAGGGTCACCGGGCAGCGGTTCGGACCGCGAGGCGGCCTTGCGCGAGGAGAAGCTCGGCATTGAGCAGGGCCGCGCCTGCCGCGCCGCGGATGGTGTTGTGGACGAGGAGCGTGAAGCGCACGTCGTAGAAAGGGTCCGGCCGGAGCCGTCCGACCGTCACGGTCATCCCCCTCCCGGCCTCGACGTCGCGGATGGGCTGCGGCCGGTCCCGCTCGTCCCGCACGGCGATCGGCCGTTCGGGCGCTGACGGGAGCTTCAGCCGCTGCGGCTCGCCCGAGAAGGCCTCGAGGGCGGCGCGCACGTCCGCGAGCGACGCCTTCGCCTTGAGCTTGAGGAAGACCGCCTCCGTGTGGCCGTCGCGCACGGGCACGCGGTTCACGGAGACCGAGATCGGGAAGTCCGCGTCCACGACGCGGCCGCCCTCGAGCCGGCCGAGGATCTTTTTCGGCTCCCGCTCGATCTTCTCCTCCTCGCCGTCGATGAACGGGATCACGTTCGCGTTGGAGTCGAGCGAGGGGACGCCCGGATAGCCGGCGCCCGAGAGGGCCTGCAACGTCGTCACGGCGACGGCCTCGATGCCGAAGGCGCGGTGGAGCGGCGCGAGGGCCATCGCGAGGCCGACGACCGAGCAGTTCGGGTTCGTCACGATGCCGCCGCCGGAGGCGCGCGTGGGCTGGCCGTCCAACAGGGCGAGATGGTCCGCGTTCACCTCGGGGATCACGAGCGGAACGTCGGGGCGCATCCGGAACGACTTCGTGTTCGAGACGACGAGCTTCCCGCGCCCGGCCTGCAGCGGCTCGATCGTGTCCGCGACGGAGGCGTCGAGGCCCGAGAGGAGCACCGGCGATGCGAAGTCGGCGTCCACCTGCGTCACGACGAGGCCTCGGGCCTCCCGCGGGACGTCGCCCGGCAGGATCCAGCGTGTCGCCTCGGCGTACGTCTTCCCCGCCGAGCGCTCTGAGGCGGCGACCTCGGCGAGGACGAACTGCGGGTGGCCCTCGAGCAGCGAAACGAGGCGCTGCCCCACGGCGCCGGTCGCGCCGAGGACGGCCACGGGGATGCGGGAATCGGGTCGTGACATCGCAGGCTCCTTCGAAACGAAAAGGCCCGCCGTCTCCGGCGGGCCCTGGTGTCTTCTGGTGATCGCCTCGATCGCGCGATCTACAGAACGCTCCATCGCCCGCCGCTCGGCGGCGTCGTCTTCTTCGCGGTCATCCGCTTTCGGGAGACGAGGAGTGCGCTCATGGTCGCGAAGGGTAGGCGCAGAGCGGACCGGGTGTCAAGGCTACCTGCCGAGCGGGACGCGCCCCGGCCACGGCGGGCGCTCACTTGCGAATCATCCCGGGTACCACCGTCATGGTCGACTTCACGGAGACGCTCGCCACCGCGTGGCCGCCGCAGAAGTGGTCCGAGGCTTTCGGAGCCGCAGGAAGCTTCGCCATCGGATCCGCGAGTCCGTACGCCTTCACCTCGAACACGCCGGTCTTCGAGTACGTGTGCGCCGGGGACGGACGGGACTTGCCCGAAACGATCGCGTACTCGGCCACCGGCGTGCCGTCGCCGAAGTCGATGCGCGAGCGGTTGCAGTCGGCCGTCGCCTCGACCGTGAACGTGACGGCCGTGCCGGTGAAGACGGACGCGGCGCTCGGCGTGACCTTCGTGACCGTCGGCGGAGCCTTCGCGGCGCCGAAGGCCATTGCGGGCGCTCCCGCACCGGTTGGGGCGGAGTATCCATCGCCCTTCGCATGTCCGACGTCCCAACTTCCGGGCTTCGGCGTCCCTTGCGGGACCACTTGCTCCGGGTAGTGGGTCTCGATCGAGGAGAAGTTCAGCGAGAACGACTCCCTCGGCACCGGATCGCTGCGGCCACCACCCGTCTGATACGAGGAGACCATCACGTTCTTGAGCTCGTACCGACGGCTGCCGCCGGCCGTCGAGCCCAGGACCTCGAGTGTTGCTGAGGGAAACAGGGTCCCGTTGTTCACGGCGGCCTGAAGCGCGGGCGAGGCCTTGTCGCTCTTCTTCGAGAGCGTGATGGTGCCCGGGCCGGCTCTGGCGACGCCTGCGCGGCCGGACCCGGAAGGCGCGGAAGGCGGCGCCGATTGCCAGCTGAAAGACTCGACCTCGATCCAGCCGACGTGGCCGGCGGCGGACGACTCGCCCGTGATCGACCCGATCTTCAGATAGGCCCCCGAGGCCGCCGCGGGAACGGCGAAGGCAATGGCAGTGGCGGCAAGAAGGAGCGCGGCGGCAGTGGCCGGACGTCTCATGGAATCCTCCTGGGCTATTTCGCGGGTCTCGTGGGCGTGGGTGTCGGCGCCTGGCTGGTCGTGAGCAATTTCGAATCGGCCGCGCGGCCTCTGGCCCCGAGGTTCCGGTTGGGCGCTCGCACCATGCCGCCCTTCGGATTCACGACGAGCTCCATGTCCGCGAAACCGCCACAGCGCGAGAGCCCGGGCGCCTCGTTTCCCGACGTGTACGAAAACGTGCGGAGGACGAACTTACCCGCTGCGGCGTAAGCGTGCTTCACGGTGCCGGGAAACGCCAAGAGATGCGCCGACTTCGTCTTGTCGCCGAAGTCGACGTAGACCTGGCAAGGGCCCGTCGCCGTCACCGTCACCGCGACCTCCGAGCCTGCGGTCGCGGGCGAAGGGCTTGCGCTGATCCCGGTGACCGTCCCGGCGGCTTCGAGAACCGACGGCAGGACGACGAGAATGGCGAGGAAACGTGTTCGTCTCATTTCGGCTTCGGCGTTGCCGCCGTCGGGAGGAGCGGAGCTGCTATCACGCGCGTTCCGGCCCTCGACAGAGCACCGGGTCCGTTTCCGGCCCGGGCGTCGCGGACGTCGCGGTAGCGGACCGAAACGACGATCGGCGCTGCCGGCGCCAGCCCGCTCCCCTGCGAGGCGCCAACGTGGACGGACTCAACCGATACGCCTTCCAACAGGTAACGCTCCGGACCGAAGGCCAGTTCACCGGTCTGGAAGACGGTATGCGCGAGGCACGCCTTGACGAGGGCTGCGAAACCCGGACCTTCCCCGTTGAGTGTGAAGGACCCGGTCCCCCCGCCCTTCGGAATCGACATCCCGCTCCCGGCGATCTTCGGGAAGTCGAGAGCCTGGGATGCAAACGCGCCTGGGTGCCCGGCGTCCCCGCCGACGCCGGCGATGCCGTCGATGCGGAAGAAGCCGGCCCGGCCACCTGCGGCCGCAGGCCACGCGACCATCAGGGCGGTGAGAGCCACGACGACGGGGCGTGAAGATTTCATGACCTTCTCCCTTACTGTTTGATCTGTCCGGCGGCCGCCGGCGCTACGGAAACGCCCTGCTTGACGTTCGTCTGCGCCTTCACGGCCGGGTTCACGAGGATCTTGGACTTCGAGGGGTCCGGATCGCCGGGGTGAATCGGGATCAGGGCCAGCTTCATCGCCGGCGAGACTCCCGTGGACCGCCACGTCTCCTTGAAATCCCTGCCGCCCGCGTTCGGCGTCACGGCTCCGCTCCAGCCATCCGGCGCCATGACTGGAATCACGAAGGTGTTGCCCTTGGCGGGCACGCCCGATCCGACCGAAGCCGATAGGGACGCCGGGAGGCCGCCAGGCAGGCCGACGAGCGAATAGGCGCATTCGTAATGGTCTCCGGCGAATGCCGCCATCGGCGGGAGGTTCACGGCGCCAGCGGGGCGCGTCGCGTAGGCTCCGAACGACCACGGATCGGGCCCCAGGACGTCGGGCGGGCCGGCCGGGACGGTCGCCTTGACTGCAAATCCGGCGCATGTTGCCGACTGTCCGCCCGCACCCGGCCACTTGAGCTTCCCGGTCACCCAGCCCGAACCGGACGCGGGCACGGACGTGAGCGGCTGGAACCCGATGTAGATCTTCTCCTTGCGAACCCAGCCGCCCACGAACTTCGTGCCGTCGGGCACCTTCAGCAGCGCGTTCGCCGTCCCGAGCGACCCGTTGATCCTGCCCGTGAGGTTCATCTTCTGGCCCGCAACGCTCTTGGCGACGACGCCGTCGAGGCCGCCCTGCACAACGAACCCGGACACGGCCTTCAGGACGTCCGCGGCGAAGTTCCCCGGCGCCACGTGCGGGTTCTGGATCTGCCCGATCGCCCGTGTGACCTTGAGGAGCGGCGAGCCGTTCTGCATGACCGCGTTGATCGTGACGATCAGGTCGTAGGACGTGTTGAATCGCGGGTCGGCGTAGCTGCCGAGGGCCGTGGGCGTCGTCGTCGTGAAGTTGAGGGTGTTGCCCACGAGCCTGAACGTGAAGCGCGCCTGGTTCACGCCCGTTCCGGCGGCGTGGAAGTCGGTCAGGTCGGCCATCGAGCACTGCACGTCGTAGGCGTTCACGCCTTTCGAAAGGGCGTCGGCCTTCGAGATCGTGCTCGTGATCTCCTGGCAGACCTGATCGCGCTGCTGGTTCCAGGCCTGCGTGACCTGGAACGACACCATGCTCGGGCTGTCGAACAGGACCTTCATGGAGGCCTGGTCCGGCGCGGCCGCACTCCACTGTTCCTGGGCGATCTGGAGTCCGACGTCCGAGGCGGCCGCGGGGAGCGCGAGGGCGGTGGCGGCGAGAGCGGCGGCGAAAATTCGGCGGTTCATGGGG
>JBBQDQ010000225.1:0-5483 GCA_038319835.1 Thermoanaerobaculia bacterium
GCCGGTCGAGAAGTCGCCGGGGGCGAAGGTGACCGGCGGCACGTTGAACGGCACCGGGACGTTTCTCATGCGGGCCGAGCGCGTCGGGTCGGACACGGTCCTCGCGCGGATCGTCGCCCTCGTCGGCGAGGCGCAGCGCAGTCGCGCGCCGGTGCAACGCCTCGCAGACCGCGTCGCGGGCGTCTTCGTTCCGGCGGTCGTCGCGGCCGCGGCGATCACGGCGCTCGCCTGGGGCGTCTTCGGACCGGCACCGCGCCTCCCGCACGCGCTCGTGAACGCCGTCGCGGTCCTCATCATCGCGTGCCCCTGCGCGCTCGGCCTCGCGACGCCGATGTCCGTGATGGTCGGCATCGGCCGCGGCGCGAAATCCGGCGTCCTCTTCCGCGACGCGGCGGCGCTCGAGATGCTCGGCCAGTGCGACACACTCGTCCTCGACAAGACGGGGACGCTCACGGAGGGGAAGCCGAAGATCGTGGAGATCCGCGCCTTCGGCTCCTTCGATGAAAGTGAATTGCTGCGTCTCGCTGCGTCGCTGGAGCGAGCGAGCGAGCACCCTCTCGCGGCTGCCGTCACGGCCGCGGCCGAAGCGCGCGGGCTCGGTCTTTCACCTTCAAGGGAATTCTCTTCTCTTCCCGGCAAGGGCATCCGTGGCAGCGTGGACGGCCGAAGGGTCCTGCTCGGGTCTCTCTCTTTCTTGCTCGAAGAGAATCCGAATCTCCGCCCCCCGGGCGAACAGCTGGAGGCCGCGGAGAGCTGGAGACGGAAGGGCGCGACGATTCTCTTCGCCGCCGTCGACGGCCAGCCCACGGGCTTCCTCGCCGCGGCGGACCCGCTCAAGGCCTCCGCGAAGGCGGTCATCGCCGACCTGAAGGCCCTCGGCCTGAACGTCGTGATGCTGACCGGCGACGCCGAGGCGACGGCCCGCGCGGTCGCCGCCGAGGCGGGGATCGACGAGGTCCTCGCGGGCGTTCTCCCCGAGGCGAAAGCTGCCGCCGTTGCGGCGCTGAAGGCGAAGGGGCGCCGCGTCGCGATGGCGGGCGACGGCGTGAACGACGCCCCGGCCCTCGCCGGCGCCGACGTCGGGATCGCGATGGGCACGGGCTCGGACGCCGCGATCGAGAGCGCGAGCGTCACCCTCGCGGGAGGCGACGTCGCGGCCCTTCCGAGAGCGGTGCGCCTGTCGCGGGCCACGCTCCGCAACATCCGGCAGAACCTCTTCTTCGCGTTCGTCTACAACGTCGTCGGCGTGCCCGTCGCCGCGGGCGCCCTCTACCCGGCGTTCGGCCTTCTCCTCTCGCCCGTCCTCGCGAGCGCCGCGATGACCTTCAGCTCGCTCTCGGTCGTCGGGAACGCGCTGCGGCTCCGGGGGGCCCGGCTCGCCCCCTGATTCCGGCGCATCATGGCTTAGGCCCCCGTACCGATCCAAAGCTCTCACGGGGGTGTCCCATGTCCATGACCTCGGCTGCGCTCCTCGTGGCCCTCTTCGCCCTGGTCGTGGGTGGGGCCGTGTTCTTCCGGGTCTGGTACGCGTGGAGGCAGAGGCGCCTCATCACGTGTCCGGACAACGAGAAGCCCGCGGCCGTGCGGCTCGATGCGCTCCGGGCGGCTGCGTCCGCGTGGGCCGGGCGCGAAGACCTCCGCCTGTCGGAGTGCTCGCGCTGGCCGGAAAAGCAGGACTGCGGCCAGGAATGCCTCCGCCAGATCCAGAAGGGGCCCGGCGAGTGCCTCGTGCAGACGCTCGTGACCCGGTGGTACGAGGACAAGGCCTGCTCTTGCTGCGGCAAGCCGATCCACGAGGTGGCGTGGGCAGATCAGCGGCCCGGCCTGCGCGCTCCAGACGGCCGTTACATGGCGTGGACGGACGTGCCGCCGGAGACGCTGCCCGACGTCTTCAAGACGCACGCGCCCGTCTGCTGGGACTGCCTCGTCGTGCAGAGGGTCGCGCGGGAGCATCCGGACGACGTGACGCCGCGGCCGCCGCGCGAGCAGCTCTACAGCTAGGGCGGAGCCTCCACTTCCAAACGCACCCCGGGAATTTTCCTGTGAATCCCATGGGATCTCCGGCCGAATGGCGGCCATGTTCCTTTCGGGAGGAAACCGGTGGTTCAACGTAGGACTCTGGCAAAGAGAATTCTCGCCGCCGCGCTTTTCTGTCTGATTTCGGGAGAAAGGCCCGCCGTCGCCGGTGTCGATCGGTGGACGTCGGGCGGCCCGAAGGGCGTCAGCGTCAACGACATCGTCATCGATCCGTCTTCACCGCGCATCCTCTACATCGGTACGGATCTCGGGGTCTTCAAGAGTCGCGACGGTGGGGACAGCTGGGCAGAGGCAAGCGCCGGCATCGAAGCGGCTGAGTCCGGCATCGGCTCACTCCTCATCGATCCGAGAGATCCCTCGACCCTCTACGCCGGTGGAAGAAGAGGCGGAGTCGTCTACAAGACCACGGACGGGGCAGCGACGTGGAGGGTCGTGGCCGTGCTGGGTGACGGGATCGCGACCTTCGTCCAGACGATGGCGATCGATCCGACCAACAGCCGGATTGTCTACGTGGCGGCGCCGAGCGCCTCGTACAAAGGCATCTTCAAGTCCATGAACGGCGGCGCCTCGTGGTTTCCGATCAACAGCGGCCTGCCGTTGGTGACGATCTGGGGCCTCACGCTCGGCGTGGCGACCCCGAGGCACCTGGCCTTCGATCCGGCCGATCCTTCGATCCTCTACGCGAGCGGCCTCTCGCTTTCGGGGAAGACCTTCGTGTCCACGGACGCGGGAGCCACGTGGCACGAGAGAACGGGGCTCTTACCCTGGCCGCTCAGCGCGACCTGGCCGACGCCCGCGAGCGCGTTCGCGGTGGACCCGTCCGCTCCCGACACCCTCTACAACGCCGTCTATGCCTTCACCGACTGGACCGAATGGGAGCCAACCGTCGTCATTTCGAAGAGCACGGACCGTGGCAAGACGTGGGCGGCTTTCGGAAACGGCATCAGAGGCCAATACGGCCGTTTGCTCGTGGTCGACCCCTCGGGTCGGTTCCTTCACCTCGGAACCCAGGCAAGCGAGACGAGCCCACCGATCGGCCAGCCGAACGGGGTGTTCGATTTCGAGATCACGCGTCCCGCGGATCCACGTCACCATGTGATTCCCGTCGTCCTCGACGTGGCGGCCGGGACTGCGCGATACACGACGGAGCTCGCATTGACGAACGACGACGCCGAGCCGCGGGCGGTGAATCTCGTCTACACGGCAGCACTGGGATCGCAGGAGGGTTCCGGAGCGGTGAACCTCGAGCTGGCGCCGGGGGAGCAGAAGAGGATCCCGGACGCCCTCGGGTACCTTCGGAGCAGGGGCCTGGCCATTCCGGACCCGTCGGCGCAGTGGTCGCAGGGAGGGACTCTCCAGGTCGTGACGCCCGAGCCGGCCGGCGCGGGACGTTTCTCGGCGCTCGCGCGGACGGCGTCGGACACGCGGGCGCCCCTCCCCCCGGGCCGCGCGGGCCTCGCGCACGGCTCGCTGCAGACTCGTCCGGGTTACGCCGCCCTCCGGGTGTTCGGGCTGAGGTCGACCGCGTCGGACCGGTCGAATCTGGCCGTGGTGAACACGTCCGGCGAGGAGATGACGTTCCGCGTCACGGTCTTCTCGGGCAGCGGCGACCGAAGGACTGCCGTCGTCGCGGACGGCCGGTCACTGCCGCCTTACGGCTGGACCCAGATCAACTCGGCCGAGCTTCTGGACCAGCCCGGCATCGCGAACGGCTGGGCGCTCGTGGAGCGGGTCTCCGATTCAGGCGGACTGAACGCCTACGGCGTCGTGAACGACCGCGTGACCAACGACGGTTCCTTCCTGTCTCCCGTTGCGGCCGCGTCATACGAGGGCCTCGGAATCGTGCCGGCGCTCGTCGAAACCTCGGCCTTCCGTAGCGAGCTCGTCGTCGCGAACCGGAGCGACGTCGACGCGCACCTCGAGCTCCGGTACGTCGAGTCGATGAGTCCCGAGGGCGGCGCGGGCGGCACGGTCAAGCTGACTCTCCCCGCGAGGCAGCAGTGGGTCCTGCCGGACGCGATCGATTTCCTGAGGCGACAGGGGCTCGAGATCGGACCAGCGGGTCCGGCTCGCGCCGGGGCGCTGCAGGTCGTCCTGGCACCGCTGGCGGACAACCCTTATCAGGACACCCTGTACGCCGGCGCACGTACGGCTACCCGTGCTGCGGGCGGGGGCGAGTTCGGCCTCTTTACACCCGCCGTTTCGGTGCTCGCATTCGAAAGGGCGTGCGTCTACGGCCTCGTGGCGGACGAATCGAACCGTTCGAATGTCGCGGTCGTGAACGCGGCATTCGATCCGGCGAACGCTGGCCCGGTCAGTCTTCGCCTCCAGGTGCGTGACGGAGATGCGCACGGCGCAGCCCGGGGAAATCTGCTCGACGTGACGCTCGCCCCGGGCCAGTGGAAGCAATTCGGCGACGTCCTGGCCGCCGCCGGGGTCACGAACGGCTGGGTCGAGATCACCCAGCAGGGCACGGCCGGATCCTGGTTCGCGTACGGCGTCATCAACGACGGCCGACTGCCGGGCGACCGGACGGGGGACGGGGCGTACGTCCCGATGGCGCCATGACGTTTCCGGCGCCTGCAGAGCGTGCGCCGCAACCGACTCGAGCTCCGCGATTGAGGGAAGGGCGATCGGCGGCGCGATTCACCCTCTCGAAGTATCTCTTCACAGGTGCCCTCGCGTGGAGTGAGCCGAAGCTCGACATTTCCGCCACGCTTTCGCTCGCGGCGGGCTGTGCGTTCGCCGCCGCGACGTGGTTCGCACTCGGCGTCGATGTTCCCCGCTCGAAGCGCCGCTTCGCGCGGCTCATATGAGAGAGGAGACCGTCATGACCCGTCTTCTCACGCTTCTCGTCGCCGCGGCGGCCCTCGCATTTCCGGGATGCAGCTCGCCGACCGAACCCGACACGAGCTACGTGCTTGCCGTCGCGGGGTCCCCCCCCGCGACGTTCGCCACGGCGAACGGGAAACCCTCGCTTCTCGAGCTCCACGTCGTTCTCGACGGCGAGGACGTCTCGACCGGCAACTTCAAGTTCGCCACGCCCGTCGCCTCGGTCCGGTTTACGGGCGCCAAGTTCGGTGCGCGGCGCGGGCACCACGTGCTCTCCCTGCGGGTCACGACGGACTCCGCGTCGCCCGTCCCCTGCGCAGCCACCGGCGTCCGGATGTTGCTTCAGACGCCGGAAGGGTTTTCGTTCAAGACGATCGCCTCGGTCGACCTCCCGGATCGCTCGGCGTCTCTCGGCTCGGGCGACGCCCTCGTCTACGAGTTCGACATCTGAGGCGTGGGAAGGGATCGGAGGGCAACATGCGCCGTCGTGCACTCTTCCTCGCCGCCGTCCTCGCGGCCGCCCCGGCCCTCGGAGCGGATCGGAAGAAAGGGAAGGCGTACGCCTCGCCCGAGCCGCCGGTCCTGAACTGGGAGGTGACGCTCGGCGGAAGCGG
>JBBQDQ010000226.1:0-5441 GCA_038319835.1 Thermoanaerobaculia bacterium
CGCCGCGTGACGACGAACGGGCCCGTGCCGATGGCCGTCTCGCCGTCCGGACCGGGCGTCAACTTGACGACCGCCGTCAGGACGTCCGGGAGGAGAGCGGGGAAGATCGGGAGGGGTTCGACGAAGTCGATCTCCAGCCTGTTGTCGGAGACCGCACGGATGCCGGCGACGTCGGCCGATTCGTTCTTCCGGTGCGCCTCCGCGCCGCGGATCCCCGCGAGCGCCGCGGGAATGCCGTCGGGGCGGACGCGGATCGCGCGCTCGAGCGACGCCTTCACCGCCCGGGCCGTCAGCGGCGTTCCATCCGAGAAGAGGACGCCTTCCCGGAGGCGCAGGCGAGCGCCGCGTGCGCCGTCGACGAGGGACCACTCGTCGGAGAGCGCAGGCAGGAGCTGACCGTCCGCGTCGGTCGTGACGAGCGTCTCGAAGACGGTCGAGAGGATCTCCGTCTCCTCGACGATGTGCCGCATCGCGGGCTCGACCGCGGCGACGGGGTTCGTCATCGCGACGACGAGCCGGCCGCCGGACGCGATCGCCTCGACGGCCTTCTTCGTCTCGCCTCCGAGCTGCTCGAGCTGGACGCCGTAGGCCGCGGCGCGCGCGTAGTCGCCCCGGAGGTTCGCGACGGTCGCCGCGAGCGAAAAGAGACGGGGCAGGTGGAGGGTGTCGCGCGCGGCGGTGGCGGATTCAAGGCCTCGCTCCACGAGGCGCCGCGCGTCGTCCACCTTGCGCGCGTTCCACGCGGTCTCCGCGGCGAAGAGGAGAGCCTCGATGGCGCGGACGGGCTGCTTCTCGCGCTCGAAGATCTTCCCGGCGGCCTCGGCCTCGCGGAGAGCGGCGTCGGCGTGGCCCGACAGGCGCGAGGCCTGCGCGAGGAGGAGCCGTGCGTCGCCCTCGAGCGACTTCTCGCCCTCCCATTCCTCGTCTTCGAGGTAGTCGAGGGCGGTCTTCGCGACGCGCGCCGCCTCGTCGGGGCCGAAGGCGTCGAGGGACTTCTTCGCGAGCTTCAGGCTGTACTCGACCGCCTTGCCGGGGACGTCCCCCTCCGAGAAGTGGTGGACGAGCTCGGGGTAGACGCGGTCGAGCCTGCCCTGGTGGCGCTTCTCGAGGAGGTCCGCGTACGTGCGGTGGAGGGTGCGGCGCTTGCGACGCGAGAGGGCGCCGTAGAGGACGTCGCGCACGATTCCGCTCGCGAAGGCGAGGCGGTCGCCGCGCGACTCCCGCTCCTCTTCGAGGAGGCCTTCCTTGACGAGCCGGTCGATCGCCTCGTCGAGGCCCTTGGCGTCTTCGGACACGGACTCGAGGTCCCGGAACTCGAAACTCTTCCCGAGGACCGACGCGACCGACAGGACGTTGCGGACCTCCTCGGGCAGCCGCTCGATGCGCGCTTCGACGGCCTGCTGGATGGTTTCCGGCAAGGCGTCGGAGGAGATGCCCGTCGCGCCGGAGAGGTTCAAAGCGCCCGAGTCGTCGCGCGCGATGCCGCCCGAGTCGAGGAGCGAGCGGACGAGCTCCTTCGTGAAGAGCGGGTTCCCTTCCGTGGCGGCGAGGAGCCGGCCGGCGAGGTCTTCCGAGAGCTTCCCGCCC
Source organism: Thermoanaerobaculia bacterium (assembly GCA_038319835.1). Lineage (GTDB taxonomy): Bacteria > Acidobacteriota > Thermoanaerobaculia > UBA5066 > UBA5066 > Fen-183. The sequence goes on from JBBQDQ010000226.1 coordinate 1,588, forward strand.
CCGGCCGCGAGCTCCACGAGGGCCCGGTGCTCGGACGGCGTCAGGGGGCCGAGCGTGAGAGCGGCGAACCTCGGGTCTCCGCGGAACGACTCGAGCATCTTCGCGAGCGGGTGCCGCTTGTCGACCTCCGTCTGCCGATAGGTCCCGACGATGAGCGTCGGCGTCGGGCCGAGGCGGCGCGCAACGTACTGGAGCGCCTCGATCGAGAGCTGCGCGCCGTGCAGCTCCTCGAGGGCGAGGAGGAGGGGCTTGCCGCCCGCGATCCGCGTGAGGGTGCGCGCGATGAGCTCGAAGATCGCGATCTTGTCCTCGGCCTTGCGCTCGTCGCCGGTCTTGACGGCACCCGAGTCGCTGCTGGCCGCCGCGCGCAGCTCGCCGATCTCCGAGAGAACGGGGAAGAGCGCGAGGAGGTCTCCGGCGAGGTCGGAGAAGTCGGGCCGCGAGGACTCCGAAAGACCGGCGTCCTTGGAGCGGAAGTAGTCCTGGATGAGCTCGCAGAATCCCTGGTGCGCGAAGGCCCGGTCGTGCTCGACGAACCGACCGGAGAGAACACGGATCTTCCGGGCGCGCGCGAGGCTCTTGAGCTCGTCGACGAGGCGGCTCTTGCCAATGCCGGGCTCGCCGGCGAGGACGACGAACTCGCACTCGCCCGCGAGCGCGGCATGGAGCCGGCGCTGGAGCTCGGCCATCTCCTTCTCGCGGCCGATGAACGGGGCGGCCACGGCTGGCCGCGGGAGCATCCGGCTGGCGGTGAAGACGACGGACTTGCCGAAGTCCTCCTCGCGCAGCTTGCTCCGGTACCGCCGCAGCGCCTCGGCGAGGTGGCCGGCGCGCCTGGGCCGCCTCTCGGGGTCCTTCGCGAGACACTGGAGGACCGCGGCCTCCAGCTCCTCGCTCACGTCCGCCCCGAGGCTGCGCATCGGCTGCGGCAGCTCGTGGACGATGCGGTAGAGGACAGACTGCACCTCGCCGGCGAACGGTGGCTCGCCCGCGAGGCACTCGTAGAGGACCGTCCCGAGCGCGTAGACGTCCGACCGCCCGTCGAAGGAGCGCGACGTGACCTGCTCGGGGCTGAAATACACGACGGTCCCGACGAGAGTGCCGGTCTTCGTGAGGCGGTCCTCGGTCGTCGCGAGCGCGAGCCCGAAGTCCATGACCCGCGCGCGGACGTGGCCCAAGTCGTCGCGCGAGGTCATGATGTTCTCGGGCTTGATGTCGCGGTGGACGATGCCGCGGGCGTGGCTGTAGTCGAGCGCGTCCGCGACCTGCATCCCGACGTCGAGGACGTCGCCGAGCCGCAGGGAGCCCTCCCGGAGGAGCTGCCTGAGATTCGTGTTCGCGAGGACGGGCATCACGAAGAAGAGCGACCCGTCGTGCTGCCCGAGGTCGTAGATGGGCACGATGGAGGGATGGTCCATCTGCGCGACGATCTGCGCCTCGCGCTGGAAGCGCTCCTCGGCGTCTTTCGTGAGGTTGCCCGGGGGAATCAGCTTCACCGCGACCTCGCGGTTCAGAACCGGGTCCTTCGCGCGATAGACGACTCCCATCCCGCCGCGCCCGAGCTCGGAGAGGATTTCGTAACGGTCGGCGAGCTTCGTCCCGATCACGGGATCGCCACCCGGACGGCTGAGCTCAGTTTGAGAATGATTCGCGGATGATAGCCGCGATTTCGTCCCACGGGGAAGGGCATCCGACCCGTCCTGCTAACCGCGCCGTCACTCGTAACGCAGTGCGTCGATCGGGTCGAGGCGGCTGGCCTTGAGCGCCGGGTAGTAGCCGAAGCCCACGCCCACGAGCGCCGAGAAGACGACCGCGAGCACGACCGCCTGCGGCTGCGTCGCGACGGGCCAGCCCGCGAGGCGCGCGACGAGGCGCTGAATGCCCAGCCCTGCGGCGATCCCGAGGGTGCCGCCTGCGACGGAAAGGGCGATGGCCTCGACGAGGAACTGCGCCTGGATGTCCCGGCCCTTGGCGCCGACCGCCATGCGGACGCCGATCTCGCGCGTCCGCTCCGTGACGGACACCAGCATGATGTTCATGATTCCGATTCCACCGACGAGGAGCGAGACGCCGGCGATCGACCAGAGAAGGGCGCTCATCGTGCGGTTCTGCGCCGCGGCCTGCTGGAGCATCTCGGTTTGCGAACGCGTATGGAAGTCGTCGTCCTGGCCGCTCCCGATCCGGTGACGCTGGCGGAGCAGGCCCACGATCTCGCCCTGGGCCTGCGTCACGAGATCGTTCGTCGCCGCCGAGATGAGGATCTGGCCGACGGACGTCGTCCCCATGAGCTTCTTGCGGACGGTCTCGTAGGGTGCGACGACGATGTCGTCCTGGTCCTGGCCGGAGGTCGAGCCGCCCTTGGCCTCGAGGACGCCCACGACACGAAACGGGATGCTCTTGATGCGGACCGACGCCCCGACCGGGTCCTCGTCACCAAAGAGGAATGCGGCGACCGACCTGCCGAGGACACAGACCTTCGCGGCCGCCTTGTCGTCCTGTTCGGTGAAGAACTGCCCCTTGTTGACGTTCCACGAACGGACGTGGGGCCAGTCCACCTGCGCCCCCTGGATCGACGTGGACCAGTTCTGATTCCCGTAGATGACCTGGGCGACCGTCCGGATCGAGGCGGAGACGTACGAGACCGTCGGGATTTCCCGGCGGATCGCGTCGACGTCGTCCAGCGAGAGCTTCGAGCTCGTTCCGGAGCCGCCGCGGGCGCCCGAGGAGGTCACGCTCCCGGGGTGCACCATGAGGAAGTTCGTCCCGAGGGACTTGAGCTGGCTTTCAGCTTGAAGCCGGGCCCCTTCGCCGATCCCGACGACGGCCACGACGCAGGCGACACCGATGATGATTCCGAGAGCCGTCAGCGCTGAGCGCAGCTTGTTCCGCCCGAGCGCCCGGAAGGCGACCTTGAGAATGCTCGAGGACTTCCGGGAAGCCACGCTCAGGCCCAGCCGGCGAACGACTCGTCGAGAATCTTCAGGGCGTCGTCCACTTCGGACGCCGAGACGATCATCGGCGGCGTGATCCGGAGGACGTTGCCGTAGAGGCCGCCCTTGCCGATCAGGAGGCCGCGCTTTTTCGTCTCCTCGAAGAGGCGCGCCGCCTTTTCCGGAGCCGGCGTGCGGTCCTGCACGGTCTCGTCCGCGACGAGCTCGACGCCGAGCATCAGGCCGAGGCCCCGGACGTCGCCGATCGACTTCGGGTACTTCGCCTTGAGCCGGTCGAGGCCCGCCTTGAGGCGCGCGCCCATCTCGGCGCAGCGCTTCCGGACGTCGATCTCTTCCATGACCGCGATCGTCGCGTTCGCGGCGGCCGTCGAGACCGGGTTCCCGCCGAACGTCGAGATCGTGAGGGCCTTGAAGGAGTCCGCGACCTCGGGCGTCGCGATCGTGACGCCGAGCGGCATGCCGTTCGCGACGGCCTTGGCCATCGTCAGGATCTCCGGCTCGACGTTCCAGTGGGAGATGCCGTACCAGTGCGTTCCCGTCCGGCCGAAGCCGGTCTGGACCTCGTCGCAGATGAAGACCCCGCCGAACTTCCGGACGATGCCGACGGCGATCTCGAAGTACTCCTTCGGCGGCGTCACGAACCCGCCCACGCCCTGGATCGGCTCGGCGATGAAGCCCGCGATCTGGCCGGTCGTCGTCGTCCGGATCAGCTCCTCGAGGTCCTTCGCGCACGCGACACCGCACGCGGGGTACGTCTGCTTCAGCGGGCAGCGGTAGCAGTAGGGCGACGGCGCGTGCTTGACGGCGGCGGCCTGCGTGGGCACCGCGCGCCACGTGGAGAGCGCCGTGAGGGATTGCGCGAGCATCGAGCGCCCCGAGTAGCCGTGCCGGAGCGCGACGATC
>JBBQDQ010000227.1:0-5420 GCA_038319835.1 Thermoanaerobaculia bacterium
GCAGGCGGCTCTCTTGATCAACCTGGTCAAGAAATACCCGGACACCGTCGAGCGGCTCGCGGCGATCTGATCGGCTGCCTCGGCGGGAGCTTCAACCCAGAGCGTGCTGCCGGATGGAACGCGGGGGATCTTCTTACGCGACGTGGCTCAGAATGGTGCGGTGAAGAAGGGTAGAAAAAAGAATTCCTCAGTCGGCGCGCCGCACCGAGACGACACATCCGACGACAAAGCACTCGAGCTCGAGATGGCGGACGTCGTCCGTCTCGAGACGGATCCTCGCGGGCGCGTCCTCTCCAATCCACCAATCGGGACTCCGTCTGCGGCAACCCGGTCCGACGATCATGTTGATGGACCAGATGAAAGCTTTGCCGCACATGGCGTCGACCGGCGAGAGATCAGGAAGTTGAGGCGGGGAGAGTACGCCGCCGGGGACCGGTGCGACCTGCACGGGCTGACGGCCGCGGACGCGTGCGCGAGCGCCGGGCGGTTCATCGAAGACAGCCGCCACAGTGGGCATCGGTGCGTCTGCATCGTGCACGGCCGCGGCCTGCACTCGGAAGGAAACGCATCAATTTTGAGGGCTCGCGTGCGGGGCCTCCTCAGATCGCATCGGTCGGTACTCGCCTACGCCGACGCTCCACGATCTGATGGCGGAGCTGGCGCCGTTTACGTGTTGTTACGCAAATAGAGCTGGCGCCCACGGGAACGCCCGAGGAGGTGCACGCGGACAAGAAGAAGGGCGGCTCGCCGAACTACCACCGCGACCTCGAGGGCCGGTCGCGTGTGGCGAGGGCGGCGCGGCTGGCGGTGCGCACGCTCGCGGACGTCCTCGACGTGACCCATCCGGGCTCGCTCTGCTGGCGGCGATCCGGAAGGGCTCGGGCGACGAGGCCGTCAACCCCGAGGCCGACGGCGACATCGCGCTGCGCTTCGGGAACGCGGTCGTTCTCGTGCGCGTGCTGGACGATCCCCTCTGCGTGCGGCTGTTCTCGCCGGTCCTGGCGGACGTGACGGGCGACGACCGGCTCGTCGAACGCATCAGCGCTCTGAACGCCGGGGTGCGGTACGTCCGGGTCTTCCTCCTCGACGGAACTCTCTACGCCGCGCTCGAGCTGTTCGTGAAGCCCTTCGTCGGCGAGCACGGGTGGCGCGCCTGCGTCCAGCTCGCCGGCTTCGCGAACGATGCGGGCGAGGATCTGCGAAGGGAATGGGGCGGGCGGGTGGCGTTCGAGGAGCAGGGTGAGGCGGTGGGGGTTCAGTAGGGGTGCCCTCAGGCGTAGGCCAGGCGGCCTCGCGCCTCGGGGATCTCCCGGCCGAGCGCCTTTTGCCCTCACAGCGCAGCTCTCAGGTCGCGGGGAACGAGGCTATCCGGGCTTCTTTGCCGTCTCCCGGCGCTCCTGGGCTCGGTTCATCTCCTCGACCGACCGGTACCGCACCACACCCGGCGTCCGGTGGACAGGATGAAGCCGTTCCAGGCTGGAAAGTTCGCATGCAACCCGGAGATTCTCGGGATCCAGCCGCGGCAGGGCCGGCGGCGACGGAACGTCGGCTGCGGAGCGAAACCGGCGCACGCTCATTCGCCGTCCTCGAGACCGAATTGGGAACGGATCGCCTCGGCGTCGACCCGGTCCTGCGGGCGAACGGTGTCCTTCTTCATCCGATAAAGCATACGCGGGGTAGCAACTCGGGCGCGCACCCCTTCCACGACGACGACCTCGGCCTCGAGATCCTCGTACCGGAATGCGGTGCCCAGGCGCGAGAGAATGTCCAGGGAGTAGAGACCGTGGGGAGGCGTGTACTGGACGGCCGGGTAATCCCCACCAAGATCCGCCGCGGAGATCTGGTCGACACTCGGATCCTCGTCGTACAGCGATTTCAAGGCGCGGCGGAGACGCTCGACGTTATCGGGACGAGGGTCCACGAAGAAATCGACGTCACGCGTGGCCCGGACGAGTCCCTGGGCAGCCATTGCCATCGATCCGACGAGGACATACTGGACACCTTCCTTTTCGAAGGCGGCGAGGATCTCCTACGCTCGGGGCGCAACGCCAGCACCGGGACACCACCTGTCCGTGGAGTCGCGGCATTATTTTCATGGTTCTTTAAGGCATTCGGCAGCCCCGCCTCGGGTTCGCCAGAAGGAGAGTGAACTGAATGTGGATCGTCACGACAAAGGGATTCCTTTCCGCCGTCCAGAACCTGAACGCAAAGGGGGCGCACGAGGCGCTCCTCGTCCGCGGCCGCGTACGGGCGGACCTCGAACGCTTCGCGGACTTCGCCGCCGGACGCGGTGACCGGCCGGCCGTCGTCGAATCGCCCGACGCCGACTACGGCTTCCGGCTCACGACGTCGCGCGAGACGCTCGCGGCGTTCCTCGCGGAGCGCGTGACCGCGATCGACTACCCGAACTTCAAGTCCGAGATTTACAAGACCGACCCGGTGAGGGAGAAGGTCTACGAGGACGTGTGGGCCGCGCTGCACGGGCTGAAGAAGGTGCGGACGTGAGGGCGACGAGAAAGAGCTGGAAGACGGAGCCGCTCCCGGCCCGGCGCGCGCGGCTCGTCCTCGAGCGGCGGTTCGACGCGGCGGAGCTTGCGGCCGTGAGGCGCGGGCTCGTTCCCGAGGAGATGGAAGACAAGTGGTTCGTGTTCGGGGAGCGCGGGCGGCTGTACTTCCATCGGAGCTGGACGGGGTTCTGCGTGTACGAGGTCGTGCTGAAGAGGACGCCTTCGGGGGCCGACGTCGTCGAGGCGTGGGTGAACCGCGACCCGGAGCAGTACTCGGCCACGGACGACGCGTACGACGCGCGGCTGCTGTCATGGATGATCGACACGCTGCTGCTGAAGAGGGACGCGCCCTGGCCCGAGTTGGGCAAGGGGGACGAGGCGCTCAGACAATGGAGCCTGGCGGGGAGGGCGATGCTGGAGAACGACGGGGATGGGAGGGTGGCGAAGGGGCTGGAGCAGGCGTTGGGGGAGAAGGGGAAGCCCGACCGTGCCAGGTAGTTGCGGCGTCAGCGCCGCCGACGCGAAGCCCCGCGGGGGAAGCTCGACGTAGAACCTCGTTTCGGGATGGTGGTACGGGTCCCGGCGCCTCTTCGAGCGTTGACCCACCCTGTCGTGTGCAACACTGACGGCATGATGCTGAACATGATCCTCGTCGCGGCGGCGCTGTCCGCCGGAATCCTGCCTCTGCAGTCGGGCGTCGACATGGCGCTTCTCCAGAAGTGGGAGGACGCCAAGGTCATCCGATATCACGTCGTCGGCGTGCATTCGGCCCGCACGATGGTCGTCTTCGGCGACTACGAGGGGAAAGCCGACGTCACCGACCGCATCACGCTCGATTTCGTCTGGAACAAGAAGACCCGAAAGTACGTCGGCGACTCGGGCGGCCAGGTCCTCCTGACCGGCGTGCGCATCTATCCGCCGGCCCACGTCTCGCAGTATCCGGCGAGCTGCAAGCAGAGAGCGATCCCCGGCGGCAAGGAGGACGCGATGCTGTCGCTCGGTCCCGGAGATCCCGCCGTCCTCGCGATGTCGGTGCCCAAGGGTTCCCCGATCACCGTCTCCGCCGACCGGAAGACGTTCACGATGGTCGGCGGCACAGACTGGCTCTTCACGTTCACGCCGAGCATCGAGCTGTAAACCGGACATGGGCGCGATCGAGCGCCTCGAGGGAAGGATGAGTCTCATCGACAAGCGAAACCTCGTCGCCCAGTGGGCCTTCGACACCCGGCCGGTGCTCCTGCGCTTCCACCTGTGGCTGGAGGACGTAGAGCTCGAGCGGGCGCAGCCCGAGCCGGTGTCGGATCACTCGTTCACGCCCCGCGGCATCGCGCGATGCGTCGCGATGACGTCCGCGGCCACGGCGCTCGGGACGCGGCTCTTCGGCGGCTTCGGCGAGGGGGCGGGGAAAGACAAGGCGACGCTGAACCAGGTGAAGAAATCGGCGGACGCGATCAGCGCTTACGTGATGAGCGAGGGGCTGTGGCACCTGACGCGCACGCTTCCCGAGAACCACGCGATCATGGTCTCCCTCGGCGAGGGGCTGATGCCGAAGGCGGGAGAGTCGCCGGAGATGGGCGCGAACCCGCTCCTGGGCTTCGGCCGCGTCTACGCCCGCCCCGAAGTGGCGCGCGTCCTCGACCGCAGGGTCCGCCGCCTTCTGAACGAGCCCGGGCATTCGTTCGAGCAGTTCTACGAGTGGCTCAAGGCGCGGGGCATCACGATCTGGGGCGCTGCCGTCGACACGCTCGAGAACACGGCGCGCTTCGCCGAGGGAAAGCCGACGGGCCCGATGGCGGTCTTCCACCTCTTCGATTCGCCCCTCGTTCTCGCGCGCCCGTACGAGTCGTACATGGGATGCCTCACGGTGCCGGGGCCCGTGGCCGAGGCGGCCGACCGCGCCTCGCTGCTCCTCGACTACCGGACGCCGCGCGCGCAGGTGACGCAGGCGATCGAAGCGGCCTACCCCGGCGTCAAGCGCGGGAACATCCACGTCTGGACGCTCCGCGGCGAGAACCGCGTGGGACGGCTCGGAGAGCTGTGGAAGGAGTGGACGGCGCTCGGCGTCCACCTCGTGGAGGACGGCTGGAAGGCGCCGTCGGGCCTCGCGGTGTTCACGGATTCGGGGACGTACGCGCCGACGTTCCTGATCGGGAGCTGGAAGGACGCGGCGGGAGAGGCGCACGTCTTCCTCTGCGACGGCTACGCCGCGACGGCCGAGGCGATGCAGGCGGCGAGCCTCGCGGAGGTGCTGGACGTCGACGCCTCGATGGCGCTCTTCTCGCCCGGCTTCGAGTACGCGTGCGGCGCCGAGGGGCGGGTGATGGCGCTCGATCCCGAGAGGCCCGATTTCGCGCGGAGGATGCGCGAGGCGCTCGGCGGGCGGGACGTCGAGGCGGGCCGGGTCTTTTCGTACGCCGAGGCGATCCGAGAGGCGAGGGACTGCAACGTGCCGACGGGACGGCCCGCCCTCAGTCCCGACGACTTCGTTCCCGAGAAGGACTGGCAGGTGCTCGCGTCGACTGGCTACGTCTGCGACGACCCTTACACCGGGACGGCGGGCGTCACGCGCGTGGACGACGGGGTCTACCGGGTGACGACGAGGCTCGCCGCGCACGAGGCCTCGAGCCGCATCACGTTCACGTTCCGGCTGATGGAACCGCTCGACAGGGCGTGCCACGTCTTCAGCCCTCTTCTCGTCCGCTTCATGTCGGGCGTGGACCACACGACGCGTCCCGTGAAGATCTCCGACTCGGGCCGCATCCGCAACGAGCTGCAGACGATGTTTTCGCAGGCCCTCGAGCACGACGGCGACAAGATCCGGCTCCACTTCAATCGCCTCGACGACAAGGTCATCCCGCGCGACAAGCAGGAGACGATCCTGAGGGTGCTCGAGTGGTACCGGGCGAATCACCC
>JBBQDQ010000228.1:0-5419 GCA_038319835.1 Thermoanaerobaculia bacterium
TTCCGCGCGGGACCAGCGGTCCGCGGACGACGTGGCCGAGAGACGCGCCTCGAGAACGCGCGCGCCGTCGGGCCGGTCCACCGGGTCCTTCGCGAGGCAGGCCAGGAGAACGGCCTCGAGATCGGCCGGGATCGGCGTGGCGACGCGCTTCGAGGGCGGCACCGGCACCGTCGACGTGTGGTCGTGCAGCGTCTCGAGCGCGGTCTTGCGGTCGAAGACGGGCTGGCCCGTCAGCAGGAAATAGCCGACGCATCCGAGAGCGTAGAGATCCGCCCGTCCGTCCACCTCGTTGCCGAGCGCCATCTCGGGGGGCATGTAGGCCGGCGTCCCGGCGATCAGGCCCGTCTGCGTGAGATTCATCGAGCCGGCCGTAGTGACGTCCTTCACGAGGCCGAAGTCCACGACCTTCACGAAGTCCGCCTCGCCGCCGTAACGGCAGAGGAAGATGTTGCCGGGCTTGATGTCGCGGTGCACGAGGCCCGCCCCGTGCGCCTCGGCGAGCGAGCGGCAGGCCTGCCGCAGGACGTGGACGACGCGCTCGGGCGCGAGCGGCCCGTACTGGTCGACGAGCTTGTCGAGCGTGTATCCGTCCAGGAGCTCCATGACGTAGTAGAAAGCCCCATCGTCCGACCGGCCGAAGTCGTAGAGCTGCACCGTGTGCGGCGAACGCAGGCCCGCGGTCGCCTTCGCCTCGCGCTCGAAACGCGTCACGAGCTCGCGCGCCACCATGCCGTCGCGGCCGCGGACGAGCTTGATCGCGGCGTCGCGCGCCAGCATGCGGTGCTCGGCGCGCCAGACTTCGCCCATGCCTCCGTGGCCGAGCGGCGCGACGAGCCGGTAGCTCCCGAGCTCGCCGGCCTTTCCGGCCTGCGCGGAGAGGCGGTACACGATGCGCGATCCGACAATCGCGACCACGGCCGCGACCGCCGTCGGGAGGAACAGCGCGACCACGAACGGCGCGGAAGGCGCGGGCCGGTAGCCGAGGGCGATCGCGACGAGGAGCCCGACGGGGTCCATGAACGCGGTCGCGAGCGTCGCGAGGACGGTTTTCCCGCGCGTGGACGGGACGAGGAGCGGGAACGCCATGAGGAGAACGGCGACAGACGAAAACCCCTTCGGGAAGACGCTCGTCGCCTCGGGGACAGAGTGGTAGATCGCGGAGAGCAGGAAGCCGACGAGGACCTCATAGACGAGCGCGCGGTCGAGGAGCTCGGCGGGATCGAGACCCGTGCGCCGCGTGAGCGCGTACATCCCGAGGGAGACGACGACGACGGCGCCCTGCCCGAACGGGACGATTTCCGCGAATGGCGCGATTCCGGCGCGGGAGGCGACGAAGCGCTCGACAACGGCGAAGCCGAGGACGAGCCCGCCGAGGAGGAGCGCGACGGCGCCGAGCCGCCGCACGCCCGCCGCGAGGAGGTCGGGCGGGAGCGTCTCGCGAACGGCGTGCGAGGCGCTCGACGGGGACGGGGTCTCGGCCTTCCGGCAGCGGGGCATGGCCCCGTATTCTCCACCCGTGCCCGAGCTGCCGGACGTCCTGGTCTACGTCGAGCACCTCGAGCGCCTCCTGAGGGGCGCCATCCTGAAGAGAGTGCGCCTCGCGAGCCCCTTCGTCCTGCGGTCCGTGCAGCCACCGGTCAGGGACCTGGAAGGCCGCCGTCTCCTCGCGGTGTCGAGGATGGGGAAGCGTCTCGTATTCTCATTCGAAGAAGATCTCTTTCTCATTCTTCATCTCATGGTGGCCGGCCGCCTGAAATGGAGGGCCGCCGACGCCCCCATTCCCATTCCAAAGAAAATCGGTCTTCTCTCCCTCGATTTCGATCCCGGTTCCGTTCTTCTCACCGAGGCGAGCCCGAAGAAGCGCGCGTGGGTGCGCGTCGTCGAGGGACGCGCGGCGCTCGCGGCGCTCGACCCCGGCGGCCTCGAGCCCCTCGAGTGCCCGCGGGGGGCCTTCGTCGCCCGGCTCCGGAGCGAGAACCACACACTGAAGAGGGCGCTGACCGATCCGACGCTCTTCTCCGGAATCGGGAACGCGTACTCCGACGAGATCCTCCACGCGGCGAAGCTCTCCCCCGTCGCGCTCACGTCCCGGCTTTCGGACGCCGAGGCGGCGCACCTTTTCGACGCGACGCGCAGCACTCTCCTCGACTGGACGGACCGCCTGAGGCGCGAGACCGGAGAGGCGTTTCCGGAGAAGGTCACGGCCTTCCGCGACGACATGGCCGTCCACGGGAAGTTCGCGAAGCCCTGCCCACGCTGCGGGACGCCCGTCCAGCGCATCGTCTATGCGGCCAACGAGACGAACTACTGCCCCGCGTGCCAGACGGGCGGCAAGCTCCTCGCGGACCGCTCGCTCTCGCGCCTCCTCCACGGCGACTGGCCGAAGAGCCTCGAGGAGATGGAGGAGCGGAAGGACCAGGGGCGTCAGCCGCCAGACGTCCACTCGTAGTCGCGGACACCCTTCGCGCGCCACGCGACGAACGCCGCGACAAGGATCGTCCCGACGCCGCCCGAGACGACTGCGAAGCTCGCGCCCGCTGCGACGGAGACGAAGAGGCTCGCGACGAAGCCCGCCTCGAGCTCGCCGAGCTGCGGGCCGCCCATGAAAAAGATCATGTTGACGCCGGTCATCCGGCCGCGGAGAGCGTCGGGCGTCACGAGCTGGCGCACCGTCTGCCGCACGACGGTCGAGACCGTGTCCGTGAGCCCGACGAGCGCGAGCGCCACGACGGTCAGGGCGAAGCTCCGCGAGAGGCCGAAGACGACCGTCACGGCGCCGTAGGCCGCGACCGCCCACAGGAAGACGCGCCCCTGCCGCCGCGGCAGGCCGCGCACGGACAGCCAGACCGACGAGGCGAGCGCCCCGATGCCCGGCGCGGCGCGCAGCCAGCCGTAGCCCGCGGGCCCGACGAGGAGGATCCGGTCCGCGAAGATCGGGAGGAGCGACATCGACCCCGCGAAGAACGTCGCGAAGAAGTCGAGCGTCATCGTCCAGACGAGGATCGGCGTGGTGAAGACGAAGCGAAGCCCTTCGCGGAGCGACTCGAGCGGGTGGACGGGCGCGCCCGCGGCCGGCTCGACGCGTCCGGACGTCCGCAGCGTCGCGAGCGTGACGATCACCCCCGCGAAGGACGCCGCGTTCAGGAAGTAGACGAGAGCGAGGCCCGCCGTGTGGGCGTGAGCGCCGCCGGCGGAAGGCGTCGCGTGCGCGGAACCGGCGAGGATCAGCCCCGTGAGGGCGGGCCCGCCGATCGAGGCGAGCTGGAAGCCCGAGAGGAGGATCGCGAGGGCGCCCGGCAGGTCCCGCTCCGGGACGAGACGCGGGACGAGCGACTGGCGGGCGGGATTGTCGAACGCGCCCGCCGCCGAGGTGAGCGCGGTCAGGGCGTAGACGAGGCCGACGGCGTCGCGGCCGAGGAGCGTGACGACCCCGAGCGCGAGCGCGACGAGCGTCATCGCGGACTGCGTCGCGAGCATGACGCGGCGGCGGTCGTGCCGGTCGGCGACGAGGCCGCCCACGAGCGAGAGCGCCACGATCGGGACGACACGCACGAGCCCGACGAGGCCGAGCGCGAGCGGGGAACGCGTGAGGACCCAGACGTGCCAGTCGATCGCGACGTTCTGCATCTGCGACCCGACGAGCGAGAGGACCTGCGTGATCGCGAGGCGGCGAAAGTCGCGGTGCTTCAGCGCGTCGTACGGGCGCGGGGGAGGCGGCACCGCCGGAGTCTACGGGCGCGGGTTCAGATCGTCTTCAGCCAGTCCGACACGTCGGCGACCATCCGATCCCACGACGGCGAGACGTAGAGGACGGGCTGGTACTGCGTCGGGTCGTAGGGCCGGGTCGACGCGTCCGCGAAGTCCAGCGGACGGAGCTCGGCCTCCGTCGTCATGCGCTCCATCTCCCCAAACGACGACAGGACGCCCGCGCCGTACGTCCTGAGGGCGCCGCCCTCCTCGACGAGCCCGAACTCGAGCGTGTACCAGTAGACGAGCTCGAGCCTCTTCATGCCCTCGTCGCTCGCGCGCGCGGCCGCCTCGCCGAAGAGCCGCGAGAGGCGGACGATGTCGGGGTGGAAGAGGCTCGCCGCGTGGCCGACGAGCTCGTGGATCACGTCGGGCTCGGGCGTGTAGAACGGCACGGAGTGGTGCCGCATGTACTGCGTCGACAGGAAGACGCCCTGCGCCATGGCGGAGAGAAAGCCGCGGCCCTGGATGAGGCCCGCGACGGGGAGCATCCGGAAGCCCGAGCGCTCGAGCGTGACGTTCACGTCCGCGAGCTGCGGGACGCGCTGGTGGTCGAGGGAAAGGACCTTCGAGCTCTCGATCCACTCGCGACAGGCCCAGATCTCGTGGAGCGGGCCGAGGCGTTCCCACGTGAGCCGCCAGACGGCCTGCTCCTCGGTCGTGTATTCCACGCGCGGGATCGGGTCGCCGGTCTTGTACCGGAGCGCGTGGAGCGCGATCTCGTTGCGCCGCGCCCGATACACCATGTCCTTGAACCCCGGGTGATCGGGATCCAGGCGCACGATCTCGCCTTCCGCCGCGAGGACTTCGGAAAGGTCTTTCACGGCCGGACGCTCATCCCGGCTGCATCGTAATTCGAATCCGGAGCCGGCGACAGAGTCTCGGCACCAGACCTGCGTACAATCCGCCGCTCGAGCCGTCATGCGCCGTTTCGCCGCACGCCCCGCCGCCGCGCTCCTCGTCGCGGCCCTCCTCTCCCCCGTCTTCGGGGCGGGTGCGGTTCTGGCCGACGACTTGAAGGACCTCGCGGCAGGCAACACGGGTCTCGCCGACAACCCGGAGACGCCGGGACCCGACCTCTACGCGCCCCGCCCCTGGGGAGACGACGTCCCCGACATGCCGTCTCTCCTCGTCCTCGACGCCCCCGCCGAGGCCGGACCCGCGGAAGCTCCCCGCCCCGTCGCCGCCGTGATCAGCGCGGACCGCGACCTCGCCCCCTGCGCACCCGCTCCCCGTGGGATCGCCGCGCGGGGGCCCCCGGCTCTCCTCTCCTAGCTCTTCCGTTCGAAGACGCTGACGAGGCGGCGCTCCGCGCCGCCGGAGGAGACCCGTTGAAGACCCTGATTTGCCTGATGGCCGGAGCGCTCGCCGTTCCCGCACCGCTTGCCCGCGGCGAGGAGCCGCCGCCGGTGACGCTCGCCGAGGCCCTGCGCCTCGCGCGGGAGAACAATCCCGACCTCCTCGGCGCGCACGCCGACACCGAGACCGCCCGAGCGTTCAGGTCTGCGGCCGTCGCGCTCCCGAACCCCGTCCTCTCCACCTCGACGTCGAAGATCCCGACGGACGGCACGCCGGCGGACACCATCTACGGGAACGGCTTCTACAGCCGCTCCTACGACACGGTCGTGTCCGCGTCCCAGCTCGTCGAGATCGGCGGCAAGCGCTCGAGCCG
>JBBQDQ010000229.1:0-5377 GCA_038319835.1 Thermoanaerobaculia bacterium
AAAGGAGGGCCCTGTCACGAAGTCGCCCGCCCGCCCGACGCGGCCGGCGCGCTCGTAGTACCCGCCGTCCGGGTCGTAGAGCGCGGCCTCCTGGAAGACGTCGAAGCGCATCGGACCCTCCGCGCGGATGCGCGCGGCGAGGCGCTGAGCAAGCGGCATCATCGCCGCGAGACTAGCAGCCGGTTAAGATCGCGGATCGGACCGAGAAGGAGCACGACGTGACCTACGGGATCTCCGAGACACCCTCCGGGCTCACGATCACGCTCGCCGCGAAGACGCGCGACGAGCTCTACCGCGACGCCGTGAAGGCCGCGCTCGAGGCCGCCTACGGCGGCACGCCGCCGGCGGGCGAATCCGACGGACAGACCTACCCCGTTCAAGGCGCCGGTCTCGACGACGCCGCCATGCTCCGCACGACCTTCGAGGAGTGCTTCGAGGCTGCCCGGCGGGCGGAAGGCACGCTGCACCCGCCGCGCTGGCTCGCGTTCGACGAAGGCCGCGTCACCGCGAACCTCGCGCTCTCCACGCCGCGGACACCCGTGAGGGCGCTGACGCCCGCGCTCCACGGAGCGCTCGAGACCGCCGGCGCGTTCCCCGAGTTCCGCGCGACCCTCACGTTCACCCGGCCGGCCGACTGATCGCGCGCCTTCGGACGGCGAGTGCGACCACGAGCGCCACGGCGCTGAACGTCGTGACCGCGATGCCGCCCGTCAACCCGGGCGGCCAGTAGCTCAATTCGACGGTGTGGGCCCCCGGCGGGATCGCGACTCCCTGCATGTAGACGTTCGCACGCCGTACCTCGGCCGCGGTTCCGTCCACCCGCGCCGTCCAGCCTTCGGAGTAAGGCGTAGTGAGCACGAGCGTCGCGCTCCGGCCGGACGTCGTGCGGAAGGAGCGACACTCGGGGCTCCCCGTCGCCAGGACCTCGACGCGCGCGCCGGCGTCCTCCCCGGCCAGCGTCGCGGACGGCCGCGCACCGACGACCCAATACAGGAAGAGGCCCTCTCCCACCGCGACGCGTTCGAGACCGGGCGCGACGGCAGGCGCGTCGGCGAGAACCGCCGTCACGCCCGCGGCCGCGAGGACCGGAACGCGTGCCGTCCAGTCGAGGCGCTGGACGAGGCGCGCGACCGTCTGCTCGTCGATGCTCGCGAGACCGTCGAAGTCGATGTGGAAGATGACCGGAATGCCGAAGCCGGCCGCCGTGTACTTCGCGAGGGTGTCCAGATTGCGCCTTGCGATCCAGACCACGTCGTCCGATGGCACGACGACGGACGTCGATCGGCCGTCCGCGGCGCGGTAGAGCATTCCGGCTCCCACGGCTTCGCGGACGCGCGCGACGACCTCCGGCCGGCCGGCGAAGAGCGAAGCCCGCGTGGTGGGCCCGAGGGAGGGGGCGCCCGCGAGGAGAGGGAGCGCTGCCGCGGCGCACGCGAGAGCCCCGGCGAAGCGCAGCCGTCGCCGTCCGGCGAGCACCGCCGCGAGGGCGATCCCGGCCGCCGCAAGGGCCGCGCTCAGGAGGGCGCGCGCAACGCCGGCCTCGGAACCAGGATCCGGCGGCAGGAGGAACAGGGTCCGCGAAAGTCCCGCGGCGAACGTCGGCGCGACGCGCTCGAGCACGGCCGCGGTCGCGAGCAGGGCGGCGGCCGCACCGGCGACCCGGGCCAGGGGCCGAAGGGCGGTCCGCCCCTCGAGGATGCGGGCGAGCCCGGCCCCCGCGAGGAGCGCGATCGGGAGCGTGGCGCCGCAGACGAACTTCATCGGATAACGGAGGGGCGGACGTGGGATCGCCGCGACGAGAGGCACCACGCCCGGGAGGTGGCGCCCGAGAGAGAGCACGATCGCGACGCCGGCGAACGCGGCGAGCGTCCGCGCCTGGCGCGGCGAGATGCTCCCCGCGCCGCCGATTCCCGCGCCGGCGAGCAGGAGCACGCCCGCACCGAAGCTCAGGCTGAGGAGGTAGGGAAATCCGTCGTCCTCGATCGCGCGGCCCTGATAAGACCTCTCGTTCAGGGAGTCGACGCGTCCGTAGAGCCCGGGTGCGACCAGCTCCGGAAGGCGCCGGGGGCTGACGGACCACGCGAGCGCGGAGCCGGACACGAAGCCGCGCCCGCGGCCCGTGCGGGACAGGAGGGAAAGCGTCGGGAGCACCTGCGCCGCCGCCATCCCCCCGGCGGCCGCGAGGACGAGCGCGAGCGCAGCCGCCTGCGCGCGACGGGACGGCGCGGGCACGACCGCGGTCCAGACAGCCAGCAGGAGAACGGCGAGCAGCAGGAGCTCCGCAAAACCCGAGAGGATCAGGAGCAGGATCGCCGCGGCCGTACCGGCAAACCAGCGGCCGCGCCGCTGCACGAGAAAGAGGTGCCAGAACAGGAGCGCCACGGGCACCCACGCGGCCGCGAGGTGGCGGTTGAGGTTCACGAGCGAGAGCGTCGGCCCCGCCCACGCATAGACGAGGCCCGAGACGAACGATGGAAGGCGCGGAAGGCCGAGAGTGCGGGCGAGGAGGTACGCCGCCGCTCCGGCGATCGCGACGTGCACGAGGACCTCGGCGGCGAGCGCCGTGGTCGCCGGCAGGACGAGGTACAGGAGGACCGAGGGATACAGAGCGGTGTTGTTCACGTTTGCAAGGAGCGGCTGGCCGCCGTGCAGCGTCGCATCCCAGAGCGGGAGGCCTCCCGCCAGGAGGGCGGCGGCCTCTTTTGCGCGCTGGAAGAGGAAGAGGAGGTAGAGGTCGCGGAAGAAGAACGTCTCGCCCGTCAGCGTCCTGTAGAAGACCGCCGCGGGAAGCAGGACGAGCGCCGCGAAGCCCGGCTCGCGCGCGGCGTCGCGAAGCCGCGTCACCGCGGCGGCGTGACGGCGGCCGACTCCCGCCGCGCGCTCTCGAGGTCCGCGTCGGTCATCATGTCCACGAGTCCCGCAAACGCGACGCGTGGCGTCCAGCCGAGGACGCGCTTTGCCTTCGACGGATCTCCGAGCAGCAGGTCGACCTCGGCAGGCCGGAAGTAGCGCGGGTCGACCTTCACGCGGGGGGTTCCCGTCGCGGCCTCGACCCCGACTTCGTCGGCGCCGGAGCCCGTCCAGCGCAGGGGCCGGCCGGCCCGCGCAAACGCGCGGTCGCAGAACTCGCGAACCGCGTGAGTCTCGCCGGTCGCGATCACGAAGTCGTCCGGTTCGTCCTGGCGGAGCATGAGCCACATCGCCTCGACGTAGTCGCCCGCAAAACCCCAGTCGCGCCTGGCGTCGAGGTTCCCGAGCCAGAGGACGTCCTGCGCCCCGCAGGCGATCCTCCCGACGGCGCGCGTGATCTTGCGGGTCACGAACGTCTCGCCCCGCCGCGGCGACTCGTGGTTGAAGAGGATCCCGCTCGTCGCGTGCAGCCCGTACGACTCCCGGTAGTTCACCGTGATCGCGTGCGCGTAGAGCTTCGCGACGCCGTAGGGCGAGCGCGGATGGAACGGCGTCGTCTCGCACTGCGGCGTCTCGACGACCTTCCCGAACATCTCGGACGACGATGCCTGGTAGAACCGCGGCCTGAGGCCGACCTCGCGCACCGCCTCGAGGATCCGGGTGGCGCCGAGGGCCGTCACCTCTCCGGTGTACTCCGGGACGTCGAACGACACCTTCACGTGGCTCTGTGCGCCGAGGTTGTAGATTTCGTGCGGCTCCACGAGCCGGAGCACGCGGTTCAGCGACGACGCGTCGTTCAGGTCGGCGTAGTGGAGGACCAGGTTCCGTTTCGGGACGTGCGGATCCTGATAGAGGTGGTCGAGACGGCCCGTGTTGAAGGAGGAGGAGCGGCGAATGATGCCGTGGACCTCGTAGCCCTTCCCGAGAAGGAACTCGGCGAGATAGCTGCCGTCCTGGCCTGTGATACCCGTGAGGAGGGCGCGAATGGCGCTCGACATGTTCGGAGTTTAGAGGAGCCGGCCCCATCCGCCCTCACTTCGGCGCGCCGACGCCAGCGGATGACGCTTCCGGACCACAGGAACGCCTTGACCGCCGCCGCGCCGGACGGCATGTTGGGCGCGACCGCGTCTCCGTCCGGGAAGGAGAGCCCCATGAAGCGCATCTTGTCGTTCCTGACCGTCCTCGTCGCCTCGGCGGCCGGCGTCGCCTCCGCGGACGCCTGGATCCGGGAAATCAGGCTGACGCTGGATCGCACGTCGTACGAAGGCCCGTGCCCGGCGCGGCTCCGTGCTCACGTCGTCTTCGTCGCGAACGACCCTGCGCACCCGGCCGAGGACAACTGGGGGTGGAACTTCGGTCGCCTGGGCGCCTCACAGCTGGGACGTGGCGGGCGGACACCTCCGGACGTCCGGGCGCGAAACCGCCGTCGACGCGACGCTCACGATCCCGCACGCCGGAGAAGCCCCCGGCGGACTTCTCCACGAGGGCTCCGTCTACGTGATCATGGAGATCAACCCGACGATCTCGAACACCTTGCATTACTCGGTCCGCTGCACCCCGACGATCGACCCGAAGCTCGTGCGCCCCGCGCCCCTCGGCCCGACGATCGCACTCTCGAGACTTCCCACGATCCCGCCGCCCTCTGGTGGCGGCGCCGGCCCGGTGATTCGACTTCCCGACCTCACCGTGAGTCGGGTCGACCCGGCGACCGGCGTCGTCGTCGTGAAGAACGCGGGCGACGGGCCCGCGGCGGCGTCGGAACTCCTCCTGAAGATCCTGTGCCTCCGTGACGACGGCGTCGCCGAGAAGTGCGGCGTCGGAGCCGTCGTCACCACAAGACCCTTCACCGCCGCGTACGACCGAACGCTCGGAGGACTGATCTACGTTGTGCCGCCGCTGGCCGCTGGTGGCTCGCACGCGATCACCGCCAGCGATCTGTCCGGCTTCAGCTGGCGCCCCGGCAAATACGAACTGGAGGCGACGGCCGACGTTCGGAACGCGGTTCTCGAAAGGAGCGAGGGGAACAACGTGGGCCGGGCCCGGTTCACGAAGCCTTGACGGCAGAGCCTCGCGGCAGATCCGGCAGAAAAGACAAGGGCCCGGACCTTTCGGTCCGGGCCCTTCAAACTTCCCGGCAGCGTCCTACTCTCCCACACAGTTTCCCGTGCAGTACCATCGGCTCCGAGGGGCTTAACGGCCGTGTTCGGAATGGGAACGGGTGGGGCCCCCTCGATAAGGCCACCGGAAACTCTATTTCGTAGCTGAAATGTTTCCTTCAGAACCGAGCGATTGCAACTAGCGAATGCGTTGGTACGTTCGCGCCTCAAGAATTTTATGGCCAAGCCGCACGGACGATTAGTACCGGTCAGCTTCGCGCCTCGCAGCGCTTCCACACCCGGCCTATCAACGTGGTCATCTCCCACGGTCCTTCAGGGGGCTTGCGCCCCGGGGAAATCTCATCTTGGGG
>JBBQDQ010000230.1:0-5319 GCA_038319835.1 Thermoanaerobaculia bacterium
GCGATCCGGACGGTGTTCGCGGGGTCCTTCAGCTCGAGGGCGCCGCCGCAGTTCGGACAGTTGAGCGCCTGGGCCTTCGCGGACGTCTTCCGGTCCTTCCAGGCCGTGAGCCCTTCGATCCCGAGCTCGCCGAGCTCCATCCTCCGCCCGACGTAGAAGCCGTCCAGCCCCGGGTCGTCGCCGTAGTCGAGAGTGCCGAGCGAGCCGTCGGCGCCCGAGACGTCCGCATAACGGAAGACGGAGCCGGGCGGCGCGATGAACGGCAGGTCGCCCTCGGCCGAGACGTATGTGGCCTCGCGGACCTCGGCGATCGCGTAGCGGCCGTAGGCGCCGAGGTCGAGGGACTGGCCGGCCGAGAGCTGCGTCCACTCGGGCACGGGCGGGGCCTTGAGGGGCAGCATCATCCAGAAGCCGCCCTGCGCCTCGGCGAGCCACGCGAAGCCGCCGTCGCCGAGCGCGACGTGCCACTCGTCCCAGGTCCCTTCCCCGGTCGAGAGCTGGAGGCGCCCGACGATCGTGAAGGGCTTGACGGTCCTGGAGCCGCGGCTCCGCATTCCGACCTTGAAGGGCGAGGACGTCGGCACGAGCTCGGCGACGACGCCGATCGCCTCGAGGCTCGCGCCCTTGCGCGCGACCGCGGAGCGGCACTGCCGGCAGATCGTCACGAGGGACGACCCGGCCGAGAACAGGACTTCCGCTCCGCAGTTCGGGCACTGCGCCGCGCGCGCGCTCAAGGTGGTGCGATCTTAGACGAGATCGGGTCTCGGCAGAACTACGCGCTCGCGAGCTGCCTCAGGACGAAGTGGAGGATGCCGCCGTGGCGGTAGTAGTCCACCTCGTTCGGGGTGTCGAGGCGGCAGATCACCGTGAAGGTCTTCTTCCGTCCCTCGGTGTCTGTCGCCGTGACGGTCAGCTTCTTCTTCGGGGAGAGGTCGGCCGCGACGCCGGAGACCGCGAACGTCTCCTGCCCGCCGAGCCCGAGGCTCGCCGCGTCCTGGCCAGGCTCGAACTGAAGCGGGAGGACGCCCATGCCCGCGAGGTTCGAGCGGTGGATCCGCTCGAAGCTCTTGGCGATCACCGCCTTAACGCCGAGGAGCATCGTGCCTTTCGCGGCCCAGTCGCGCGAGGAGCCCGTGCCGTACTCGGCGCCCGCGACGACGACGAGCGGAATCTTCGACGCCTGGTACTTCATCGACGCGTCGTAGATCGACATCTGCTCGCCGGACGGGAAGTGGATCGTGACGTTCCCCTCGCTGCCGGGGATCAGGAGGTTCTTGAGGCGGATATTCGCAAACGTGCCGCGCATCATGACCTCGTGGTTCCCGCGGCGGGCGCCGTAGGAGTTGAAGTCCGCGGGCGCGACGCCGTGCTCGACGAGGTACTTCGCCGCCGGCGAGTTCTTCGCGATGTTTCCGGCGGGGGAGATGTGGTCCGTCGTGACGGAGTCCCCGAGCATGACGAGGACGCGCGCTCCGGCGAGGTCCTTCACGGGCGCGGGTGTCTTCGGGATGTTCGTGAAGAAGGGCGGCTTGCGCACGTAGGTCGACTTTTCTTCCCACACGTACGTCCGGCCCTTCGGAATCTTGAGGCCCTGCCAGTTCGCGTCGCCGTCGAAGACCTCGCCGTACGCCTTCTGGAAGTGCGCGGGCTTCACCGCGGTCCGGATCGCCTCGAGCACCTCGTCCTGCGTTGGCCAGATGTCCTTCAGGTAGACGGGCGCGCCGCTCCGGTCGTTGCCGATCGGCTCGGTCGTGAGGTCCTTGTCCATCTCGCCCGCGAGCGCGTACGCGACGACGAGCGGGGGCGAGGCGAGGTAGTTCATCTTGACCTGCGGGTTGATGCGGCCCTCGAAGTTGCGGTTGCCCGAGAGGACGCCCGCGACGACGAGATCTCCGGTCTTCACGGCGTCGGAGACGGCGTCGGGTAGCGGGCCCGAGTTGCCGATGCACGTCGTGCAGCCGTAGCCGACGAGGTGGAAGCCGAGGGCCTCGAGGTAGGGCGTGAGCCCCGCGTCGTTCAGGTAGTCCGTGACGACCTTCGAGCCGGGCGCGAGCGACGTCTTGACCCACGGCTTCACCGTGAGCCCGCGTTCGACCGCCTTCTTTGCGAGGAGGCCTGCGCCGAGCATGACGGACGGGTTCGAGGTGTTCGTGCACGACGTGATCGACGCGATCACGACGGCCCCCTGCGGGAGGTCGTACGTGATGCGCCCGTCCGCGACGGGCGCGGTCTTCACGAGCGCGCCGAGCTCGGAAGAGGAAGAAAGAGCAGACGGGGAGGAAGACGAAGAATTCCTTGAAGTGGAAGAGGGGGAGGGCGGCGTCTTGCCGCCGTCGCCGCCCTCGCCCAGCCAACGGCCGATCACCTTCGGGTCGACGCTCGCAGACTCCTTTTCCAGGAAACTCTTCAACGACGCTCGGAAAATGCGCTTGCTGTCCTTGAGGGGCACGCGGTCCTGCGGGCGGCGCGGGCCGGCGAGGGAGGGCTCGACGTCCTTGAGGTTGAGGGTGAGCGTGTCCGTGTAGACCGGGTCCGCGGAGTCCTTCGTGTGGAAGAGGCCCTGCTTCTTGAAGTAAGCCTCGGCGAGCGCGACGGTCTTCGCGGGGCGGTTCGTGAACTTCAGGTACTTGATCGTCTCGGCGTCGACGGGGAAGAAGCCCATCGTCGCGCCGTACTCGGGCGCCATGTTCGCGATCGTCGCGCGGTCGGTCAGGGCGAGGCCTGCGACGCCGGGGCCGTAGAACTCGACGAACTTCCCGACGACGCCCTTCTTGCGGAGCATCTGGGTGACGGTGAGGACGAGGTCCGTCGCCGTCGCGCCCGCCGGCAGCGTCCCGACGAGCTTGAAGCCGATCACGTCCGGGATGAGCATCGACTGCGGCTGGCCGAGGAGCGCGGCCTCGGCCTCGATCCCGCCGACGCCCCATCCGAGGACGCCGAGCCCGTTGATCATCGTCGTGTGGCTGTCCGTCCCGACCACGGTGTCCGGGTACGCGGTCTTGCCGGCGCCCGCGAAGACGACGCCCGCGAGGTACTCGAGGTTCACCTGGTGGCAGATGCCCGTGTCGGGCGGGACGACGCGGAAGTTGCGGAACGCGTTCTGGCCCCAGCGCAGGAACGCGTAACGCTCGCGGTTCCGTTCGAACTCGAGCTTCGCGTTCGCCCCGAACGCCTGGGACGTCGCGAACTGGTCGACGATGACCGAGTGGTCGATCACGAGGTCGGCCGGCGCGAGCGGGTTGATCTTCTCGGGGTTGCCGCCCATCGCCGCGAGCGCTTCGCGCATCGCTGCGAGGTCCACGACGGCCGGGACGCCCGTGAAGTCCTGCAGGAGGACGCGCGCGGGGCGGAACGCGATCTCGCGGTCCGTCGGCTTCCGGACGTCGCGGGTCGCGAGCGCCTCGATGTCTTCCTTCGTGACCGTGCGGCCGTCCTCGTGGCGGAGCAGGTTCTCGAGGAGGATCCGGAGCGAGTAGGGGAGCTTCTTGACCTTGGGGAATTTCTTCTCGAGGGTCGTGAGGCTCCAGATCGTGACGCTCGAAGACCCGACCTTGAGATGGGACTTCGTCTTGAAGCTGTCGTTCATGTGATCCTCCGGCAGTCCCGCCGGAGCCGGCGGGCGGCGCATTCTAGACGCAAGACCCCGCCGGGCGCGCTGATCAAGACGGATCAGGCCGGGTTCGTTCAGTTCGGGCCGAAGCCGCAGGCCGACGGGCCGCACATTCCCGGCATCGCACAGGGCTCCCCGCCGCAGGCCGTGTCGGCCGCGTGCGAACCGCCGGAGGCATGCGCGGCGAACGTCGAGAGGAGGCGGCTCATTTCGGAAGAACCGCACGACGGGCACTCGGCCCGCGACGGCCCGTCCCCCGCGAGGACGAGGATTTCGGCCGTCTTCTCGCAGCGCGCACAGCGATATTCGAGCAGGGGCATCGCGTCTCGTCTCCGGATGCCAAGGTTACACCTGCCCGCATAAGATCGCGGGATGCTGAAGCACGTCGCCCGGACCCTGCCCGTCGTCCTTCTCCTCGTGGCCGAGCCCGCCCTCGCCATCACCGCGGAGGAGATCGTCGCGAAGAACGTCGAGGCGCGCGGCGGCGCCGCGGCGCTCGCGTCCCTGAAGGGCGTGCGCCGGTCCGGCCTGTTCGTCCTCCCGGGCCGGAACCTCCAGATCACGCTTTCCGAGGTGAAGGAACGCCCGGGGCGCATCCGGCAGGAGGCCACGTACCAGGGCCTGACGCAGGTGCAGGCGTGGGACGGAGAGAAAGGCTGGCAGATCCAGCCGTTCGAGGGGCGCAAGGAGCCGTCGTTCATGACCGAAGACGACACGAAGCCGTTCCGGCTCGCGGCCGACCTCGACGGACCGTGGGTGGACGCGAAGGCGAAGGGCCACACGCTCGAGTACCTCGGGACCGAGGACGTGGACGGCACGCTCGCGCACAAGCTGCGGGTGCGGCTGAAGTGGGGAGGCGACCTCACGGTCTGGATCGATCCCGACACGTGGATGGTGATCCGCAACCTGCAGAAGAACGTGGTCCGCGGGGCCGAGCAGGAAGTCGAGACGGACTACGGCGACTACGAGAGGGTCGGCGGACTGTACCTTCCGATGAGCGAGGAGAGCGGCCCGCGCAACTCGCCCCCGTCCTCGCGGAGCAAGTCGGTCTACGACAAGGCCGAGGCGAGCGGCGTCGTATCGCCGGACGCGTTCGCGTTCCCTGTGAAGATCGCCGCCCCGGCGGGAGCAAGCCGATGAGAGCCGTCGCGCTCCTCCTCGCGTCCTCTCTCGCCGCGGCCGCGGCGCCGCCCGCCGTCGACTCCGGGACGATTTCCGGCCTCGGGGCGCGCAACATCGGCTCGGCCCAGATGAGCGGCCGCATCGCGGCCGTCGCGGGCCGCGTCGAGGACGACGGAAAGGTCACGCTCTTCGTCGGAGCCGCCTCTGGCGGCGTCTGGAAGTCGCTCGACGGCGGGACGACGTTCAAGCCCGTCTTCGACAGGCAGCCCGTGCAGTCCATCGGCGCGATCGCACTCGATCCCGCCGATCCGAAGGTCGTCTGGGTCGGCACCGGCGAGAGCTGGACACGCAACTCCGTCTCCGCCGGAAACGGGATCTACCGCTCCGGCGACGGCGGCGAGACGTGGACGCACATGGGTCTTCCGGAGTCCGAGCGCGTGAACCGCATTCTCGTGAACCCGAAGAACCACGACGTCGTGTACGCGTGCGTGCCCGGCAAGCTCTGGTCGGACTCGGCGGACCGCGGCCTCTACAGGACGGCGGACGGCGGCAAGACCTGGTCGCTCGTCCTCAAGGGCGGCAACCTC
>JBBQDQ010000231.1:0-5154 GCA_038319835.1 Thermoanaerobaculia bacterium
CAAGGACGGCTGGTTCGCCGTCCTCGGCCGCTCGGACGACGTCCTCAACGTCGCGGGCCACCGCATCGGCACGGCCGACGTCGAGGGTTCGCTCCTGCGCCATCCCGCCGTCGCCGAGAGCGCCGTCATCGGGCTCCCGGACTCCCTCAAGGGCGAGCGCATCAAGGCGTTCGTCGTCCTCAGGGCCGGCGCGCAGACGGGCGCGGGCCTCATCGGCAGCCTCAAGGACCACGTCCGCCAGGATCTCGGTCCCATTGCGGTGCCGCACGACATCGACCTCGTCGCGTCGCTCCCGAAGACGCGCTCGGGCAAGATCGTGAGGCGCTACCTCAAGGCCAAGGAGATGGGCGAGGACCCGGGTGACCTCTCCACTCTCGCCGACTGAAATGAACGTTGGGATTTCCGACGGGCGCGCAATCGCGCTGATCGACCGCGCGCCCGTCGGGATCTACCGAACGACACGGGAGGGGCGGTTCCTCTATACGAACGCCGCGTTCGCCCGGATGCTGGGGTACGCGGGAACCAATGAGGTGTTGCCGCTCGACATCCAGTCGCAGGTCTACTACGACCCTGCGGACCGGAACCGGCTCGTCGAGGAGTACCGGCGGCACGGCGACCTGAACGGGTACGACGTCCGATTGCGCCGGAAGGACGGGTCTCCTCTCTGGGTCCGCGTCGAGATGCATGGCGTCGCGGGCGAGGCGCCCGGTTCGTTCGAGATGGAGGGGTTCGTCCACGACATCTCGGAGTCCCGGCGAAACGAGGAGGAGCTCCGCAAGCTCTCGCGCGCCGTCGAGCAGGGCCCGGCGTCCGTCGTGATCACGGACCTCGACGGAAAGATCGAATACGTGAACCCTGCGTTCACGCGGGTCACCGGATACTCGCGCGAGGAGGCGCTCGGTCAGAATCCCCGAATCCTCAAATCGGGCGAGTCGCCGCCCGAGGTCTACCGCGCGCTCTGGGATGCGATCACCCGCGGCCGCGAGTGGCGCGGCGAGTTCCACAACCGCCGCAAGGACGGCACGCTCTACTGGGAGCTCGCGTCGATCTCGCCGATCGCCGATGCCGACGGACGCACGACCCACTTCATCGCCGTCAAGGAAGACATCTCGGCCCGCAAGGAATCCGAGGCCACTCTCGCCAAGAGCGAGCTGTACTACCGCTCGCTCATCGAACACTCGCTCGACCTCACGGCCGTTCTGGCGCCCGACGGAACGGTTCTCTTCGTGAGCCCTTCCGTGGAGCGGCTCCTCGGCATTCGCCCCGGGGACGCCCGCGGCACGAACGCGTTCGCCCTCATCCACCGCGACGACGCACCGGGCGTCCGGGCGCACATCGCAGCCGCGATGACGCACGGTGCCCGCTTCGAGGCCGTCGAGTTCCGGATGCGTCACGCGGACGGCACGTGGCGCACCGTCTCGGCCATCGGAAAGCCGCTGCCTCCGGAAACCGGAATCGACGGACTCATCATCAATGCGCGCGACCTTTCCGAGCGGCACGAGCTCGAGGCGCAGCTGCGCCAGTCCCAGAAGATGGAAGCCATCGGCCGGCTCGCGGGGGGGGTCGCCCACGACTTCAACAACCTCCTGACCGCCATCCTCGGGTACACGGAGCTCCTCCTGTCGGACCTCGCGCCCGGTGATCCGAAGGCAGACGAGCTGAACGAGATCCTCGCCGCCGCCCAGCGCGCCGCGGCGCTCACGCGCCAGCTCCTCACGTTCAGCCGCAAGCAGGTCGAGCAGGTGGACATCGTCGATGTCGCGCAAGCGGTCCGAAGCATGGAAAAGATGCTCCGGCGCGTGATCGGCGAGGACGTGACTTTCAGCGTTTCCGTTCCAGGCGGCCTCGGCTGCGTCCACGCGGACCGCTCTCAGATCGAGCAGGTCCTCCTCAACCTCGCCGTGAACGCACGCGACGCGATGCCGCGGGGGGGGAGCCTCAGGATCGAGGCGTCGAACACGTCGCGGGCCGGGAAGGGCGCGGCCGAAGGCGCGGACGAGCGCGAGTGGGTCCTGATCTCGGTCGCCGACGACGGCGTCGGGATGAGCGAGGAGACGCTCCAGCACGTCTTCGAGCCGTTCTTCACGACGAAGCCGAAGGGGAAGGGGACGGGCCTCGGGCTCACGACGGTCTACGCGATCGTCCACCAGGCAGGCGGCTTCACGGATGTCGTGAGCGAGCCCGGGGAGGGGACGACCTTCCGCGTCTTTCTCCCCCGTGCGGAAGGGACGCTCCCGGAGGCGCGGACGCGATCGGGAGTCCACCGCACGCCGCTCGCCGGCGGGAGCGAGACGATCCTTCTCGTGGAGGACGAGGCCCTCGTGCGCAAGCTCGCGACAGAGGTCCTGCGGGGGCGCGGCTTCAGCGTCCTCGCCGCGGCATCCGGCCCGGAGGCGGTCGCCCTCGCCGCCGCGAACGCGAAGGAGATCCGCCTCGTCGTCTCCGACGTCGTGATGCCGGGGATGAGCGGGCCCGAGATGGCAGCAGAGCTCGCCGCGCGCGGGCACCGGTTCCCGGTGCTCTACATGTCGGGCTACGCGGAATCGGATGCGGGCGCCCTCCTTCCCGACGGTGCACCACTCCTCCAGAAGCCGTTCTCCCCGGACGCTCTCGCGCGCCGAGTCCGAGCAGCCCTCGACGAAACCGCAGTCTGACGCGACGGGCCGCGGGTCCTCCGCGATGGCTCGACCCTTGCAACGTGCGCCCCGTTGTAAGGAGGCACTCCCGTGCTCAAACGCGCAATTTATCCGCTTCTGCTCTGTTGCTGGACGCCCTTGCTCGCCACCGGACCCGCCGAACCGGGCCGCCGGGCCCTGGGAAGCGAGTCGTCGCCTGCCCGGACGGCCGAGGGCAGGACCCCGCAGGCGATCGGAGCCGTTTCCCATCTCCTGCTCCCGACGTCGGCAAACGTGAGCGGCCTCTTCGGGTCGGTCTACAGGACGAAGGTCAGCATCTTCAACGCCGTGAACGCGTCCTACAGAATCCGGGTGGGGCTCAGCGACTCACGGGGAGAGGCCATGAACACGTCCATTTCGATCGGCCCCGGCCAGACGCTCACGTTCGACAACATCCTCGGTGATCTCTTCGGCTACACGGGCGGCGGTGCCATCGACCTCGACAGCGGCAACTCCAGCTTCGTGTTCATCGTGTCGGCTCAGGTCTACGTGGACACCCCGAACGGCCGGTACACGACAGCGGTCCAGTTTGCGGACGACCTCGGCGCGATCACGCCCTCGCGCCCCGGTTTCGCGGTCGGTCTCTCGGTCAACTCCCTCAGGAGGACGAACGTGGGGTGCGCGAGCAACACGTCGGTCTCCCAGTCAGTCACATTCCAGGGATTCGACGAGAACAACTTCGCGACCGGCAGCCCATTCACCTTCCCGCTTGCCGGCTTCGGCTGGAGCCAGTTCGCGGCGAACTTCTTCCTTTCGAACGGCGGCATCCGGATCACGACGACCGGCAACGCCGTGTGCTACGCCGTCGAGGTGGACAACACATCCAACGACGGGACCTACCAGCTCGCGACGCCGTTCTGAGCCCTCGTCTCCGCGACGGAGTCACCCCGATGAAAACCAGAGGCCCCCGGCGGGGCCTCTTTCTTCTTTCGTGGGTGCTCTCCGGCTCGGGGCCGGAACGTCAGGAAACCGTGGCGGAAGCGTGTGGGGGTCGAACCCACCCGCCGCCCCTTCCGGAGCGAGCACGCTGGTTTTGAAGACCAGGAGGGCCACCGGGCCCCATGCGCTTCCGCCCGGGATTCTAGACGGTGCGCCCCGTCACGTCCCGGACCCGGCGTGATCCGGGGCCGGGGGGCGGTCCGTATCCCGAGCCAGAAGACGAAGACGGCCGTGTTCAAAGCGCGTTAAACGCCTCCACGCTTCTCAAGAACCGAACGACAAGGAGACTTCATGTCGAAGCGTCCCGCTGCCCGTGCGCTCGCCCTTCTCGCCCTCGCCGCGCTCGCGGTCCCGGCCCTCGCGCCGGCGCCCGCGCTCGCGTCGAGCCACAACGAGGCTCCGTTCACGTCCAAGAACCCCAGCCTCGACAACACGGACTTCTATTTCTTCCGCGACCCGAACGACCCGACGAAGGTCAACCTCGTCTCCTGCTACTACGGCCTCATCGAGCCGCAGGGCGGGCCGAACTTCGCGTCCTTCCAGGACGGCGCCTGGTACGACATCAAGGTCGACAACAACGGAGACGCCGTCGAGGACGTGACGTTCCGCTTCACGTTCAAGACCACGTACAAGCAGCCGAACACGTTCCTCTACGCGCTGCCCGGCGTCGCGTCGACCACGGACGCGAACCTCCTCGTGACGCAGACGTACTCGCTCGACCGGATCGTCGGCCCGGCGTCGAACCCGGCGCCCGCGAACGTCACGCGCCTCCTCACGGACCAGCCCGTCCTCCCGCCGAACATCGGGCCCAAGACGACGCCGAACTACGCGTCGCTCCCGAACGGCGTCCAGACAGCCGCAAACGGACAGATCCAGGTCGTCGTCGGCCCGCGCCAGGATCCTTTCTTCGTCGACCTCGGGATGATCTTCGACGCCGTCAACCTCGAGACGGGCGCCGGCCTCGGCAGGCCCGGCGTCGGCGTCGGAGCGACCGGCGGCGGCCGCGACACGCTCTACGGCTACACGGTCCTCACGACGACGCTCCAGGTCCCCATCGCGATGCTCACGTCCACGGGCACGCAGGTGACCGATCCGGCGAACAACGCCGCGGTCCTCGGCGGGTGGTCGACCGTGAGCATCCCGTCCGCACGTACGATCAACGCGGACGGCTCGGTCACGACGTCCGGCGGTTACCAGCAGGTCTCGCGCCTCGGCAACCCGCTCGTGAACGAGGTCCTCGTCGGCGTCGGCCGCAAGGACTCGTGGAACGCCTCGGCGCCCGCGCAGGAAGCCGCCTTCAAGGGCGACGCGACCACGCCCGGCGAGCTCTACCCGATCCTCGCGACGTATATGAACGTCCTCTTCGGCGTCCAGGTGCCCCCCGGCCCGCGCGGCGACCTCCAGCTCGCGCTCTTCCAGGGCCTGCCCACGAACGTCGCGAGCCTGCTCGGCGTCTCGCCCACGCAGCGCACCGGCGAGGTCTATTCCGACCAGCTCCGCCTGAACACGGCCGTCGCCCCGACCCCGTTCGCAACCGCGA
>JBBQDQ010000232.1:0-5116 GCA_038319835.1 Thermoanaerobaculia bacterium
CGACCCTGATCCGGCGGCGCGGGACGACCGACGACCTGTTCCGGGACGAAGTTCCCGGCTGAACGAGGTATCCATGCGCCGATTCGCCCCGACCGCCGCCGCCCTCCTCGCACTTCTCGCGGGCTCGTGCGGCACGAATCCATTCCCGCCCCAGACGCTCGACTTCGGGCAGCTCCAGCCGGACGCGCCGCGCGCGATCTCGATGCCGCTCGAGGACAAGGTCGGTCAGCTCTTCATCGTCCCGGCGTACGGCATCTTCATGAGCGAGGACTCCGAGGCGTTCCTCACGCTCAGGCACCACGTCGTCGACAACCGGGTCGGCGGCGTCATCCTCTTCCGTTCGAGCGTCTACGGCGCGGCCGTCCTCGTCCAGAAGCTGCAGGAGATGGCGAGAACGCCGCTCCTCGTCTCGGCCGACCTCGAGGCCGGCTCGGGGATGCGCTTGGAGGACACGACCTACGGCCCGTGGGCGATGGCGATCGCCGCGACCGGCGACCCGTCGCTCGCCGAGCGCCGCGGCCGGGCAACCGCCGAGGAGGCGCGCGCGATCGGCATCACGCAGGTCTTCGCTCCCGTCGCGGACGTCAACGTGAACCCCGACAACCCCGTCATCAACGTGCGGAGCTTCGGGGAGGATCCGGCCGACGTCGCGCGCTACGTCGTCGCGACCGTGCACGGGCTTCAGTCGGGCCAGGTCCTCGCGACGCTCAAGCACTTCCCCGGCCACGGCGACACCGCGTCGGACTCCCACCGCTCGCTCGCGACGGTTTCCGCCGACCGGGCGCGCCTCGAATCCGTCGAGCTCGTCCCGTTTCGCGCGGGCATCAAGGCCGGCGCCGAATCCGTCATGGTCGCGCATGTCTCGGTCCCCGCGCTCGACGCGACGCCCGCGCCCGTCCTCGCGAACCCGGTGAAGAGCCCCGACGTCGCCGGCGCGGAGAAGGTCGAGATCGTCGCGGGCGCCGAGCCGGCGACCGTCTCCGCTGCGATCGTCACGGGCGTCCTGCGCAAGGAGCTGGGCTTCACCGGCCTCGTCGTGACGGACTCGATGCGCATGGGCGCGATGACCTCCCACTACGAGGCGGGCGAGGCGGCGATCCGGACCATCCTCGCGGGCGCCGACCAGGTGCTCATGTCCAACGACACAGACGCCGCGGTCAAGGCCGTTCTCGCCGCCGTGAAGTCCGGCCGGATCCCGGAGGCGCGGATCGACGAGAGCGTCAAGCGCATCCTCGACGTCAAGAAGCGCCTGAACGTCTACGAAAAGGGGATCCCGTTCGTCGGGAAGATCGCGAAGATCGTCGGGACGAGGGCGCACGAAGACCTCGATGCCGAGATCGCGCGCCGCGCGATGACGCTCGTCCGCGAGGCGGCGGGCTCCCTGCCCCTCCGGAAGGACGCGAAGCTCCTCTCTCTCGTCGTCGCGGACGAGCCGACGCTCGCCGGGCCTTCCGCCGCGCTCGACAGGGAGCTGAAGGCGCGCGTCCCGGGCCTGAAGTCGATCCGGCTCGACACGCGCTCGACGCCGGAGGAGGCGAAAGCGGCCGGAGAGGCGGCGCGGGACGCGGACGCGATCCTCCTGTCCCTCTTCGTGCGCGCCCGGTCCGGCCAGGGGAAATTCGTGATTCCCGATTCGGCGAAGGCAGCGATCCCCGCGCTCCTCGCCTCCGGCAGGCCGGTCGTCGCGGTCGCGTTCGGCAGCCCGTACCTCCTGCGCGACTTCCCCGGCCTCCCGACCTATCTCTGCGCGTGGGGCTCCCAGGACGTCGTGCAGATCGCCGCGACGAGGGCGCTCTTCGGCGAGGCCGCGGTCGAGGGCCATCTCCCGATCACGATCCCGGGCCTCGCGAAGAGGGGGGACGGGATCGCGAGGGCCGCCCGATGATCGCCGCCCTTCTGGTTCTCCTCGCGGCGGCTCCAGGATCCGACGTCGACGCGGCGCGGACCCTGTTCGAGAAGAACCTCTCCGCCATCCAGAAACGCGACAAGGCCGCCTACCTCGCGTGCTACCTCGACGCCAAGACGCTCGTGCGTGTCGCGCCCGAGGGGCCCGCCCTCGGATACGAGGACTTCGCCAAGCAGGCCGGCGAGAAGTGGCCCGACACGCTCGTGGCGGACGACCTCCGGCTGACGCCGGTCACACCGGGCGTCGTCTACGGCACGTACCGCTACCGGGTCCGCTACGGCGCCGAGGAGCACTCGGGCCTCTCCGAGCGGCTCTTCCTGAAGACGCCGAAGGGTTGGCGCATCGCGCTCACGTCCGCGTGGGAGGCGCCCGCCGGGACGCCGCCGCCGCCACGCGCGTACACGGGCGCCACGCTCGTGGACGGCACGGGCTCCCCCGCCGTCCGGAACGCGGTCGTCCTCGTCCGCGACGGCCGCATCGACTGCGCCGGACCCGCTTCCGCATGTCCCGTCCCCGAGGGCGTCGCCGTGACGGACGCCGCGGGCTCGTGGATCGTCCCGGGGCTCGTGGACGCACACGTCCACTTCGCGCAGACGGGCTGGGCCGACGGGCGTCCCGACGCCTTCGACGTCCGCGCGAAGCATCCGTACGAGTCCGTCCAGAAGGGCCTCCGCGAGCGGCCGGAGCGCTTCTTCCGGTCGTACGTCTGCTCCGGCGTGACGTCGGTCTTCGACGTCGGCGGATACGCCTGGTCGCTCGACCTTCCTGCGCGCGCCGAGAACGATTCCCTCGCGCCGCGTGTCGCGGCGGCCGGTCCGCTCCTCGCGACCGTCGACTTCTGGCTGAATCTGCCCGGCGAGCGCCAGTTCCTCTTTCTGAAGGACGAGGAGAGCGCGAAAGCGGGCGTCGCGTATCTCAAGTCCCGCGGCTCTTCGGCCGTGAAAGTCTGGTACATCGTGAATAGGGACCGGCCGGTCGAGGCCTCGGAGGCCGCCGTCCTCGCCGCGGGCGCGGCGGCGAAGAAGGCCGGCCTGCCCCTCATCGTCCACGCGACGGGCCTCGCGGAGGCGAAGGTCGCGCTCCGGGCCGGGGCGAAGCTCCTCGTCCATGGCGTCTCGGACAAGCCGATCGACGACGAGTTCCTGGACCTCGCGAAAAAGGCCGGTGCGATCTACAACCCGACGCTCGTCGTCATCGACGGATACGTCGCGATCGCGAAGGCGGCCGCGGCGGGAGTTGCCGCGCCCTTCGACGACCCGAACGGATGCGTCGACCCCGCGACGCGGACGCGCCTCGCCGCGACCCCCGAAATCGACGCCGCGAGCGTCGCCGACAAGGTGAAGGCCCGCGAGACCCGCGCGGCCGAGCTGCGCGCCACGGGTGCCGCGAACCTGAAGCGCGTGAGGGACGCGGGGATCCCGATCGCGATGGGCACGGACGCGGGAAACCCCGGCACGCTGCACGGGCCGTCCGTCCACGCCGAGATGGAGGCGATGCAGGCTGCCGGCCTGTCGCCGATGGAAGTCCTTCTCGCCGCGACGCGCAGCTCGGCGCAGGCGATGGGCCGGAACGACGTCGGGACCCTCGCGAAGGGAAAGCGCGCGGACTTCATCCTCGTCGGCGCCGACCCCCTCGCCGACGCCGCGAACCTCCGCAAGGTGAATGCCGTCGTCCGCGGCGGCGTCTTCCGCACGCAGGCCGAGCTTCGCGCGATCGTGGCGGCGGAGCCTGCGGCGCCCTAGGAAGCGGCCTTCTTCTCTCTTCTCCTCCGCCGGAGGATCCGCGAAACGAGGAGGAGCGTCGACCCGTATACCGCGAACGCCGCGAAGAGCGCCGCCGGCTGGCCCGACCGGAGGTCCTCGACGAGGAGCTTCAGCGCGCCTGCCGCGAGGAGCGGCAGGGCGAGGAGAGCGAGCGTCGCGAGGCGCGGCCACCGCGTCGTCGAGGCGGCCGCGAGCGCGGCGGCGCAGAGAACGACGGTGCGGACGAGCGCGAGGCCCGTGGGCGTCGAGGTGAACGGGGTGAGTCCGACCGCCAGCGCGAGGACGCTTCCGAGCGCGAGGGCGGCGCTCACGAGAGCCGGCCCGGCTCGGAGCACCGGGGCGGACGGCGCGCCGGCCGCTGCGACGGCGAAGGCGACGATGGCCGCGATCGCGGTGAATACGGCCGGCGTCGACGCGGAGGGGAACGCCTCCGGCGCCACGACGAACGCGAGCACTTCGTCGCGAAAGAGGCCGGAGAGAACGCACGAGCCGAAGACGACCCCTCCGGCGAGCCAGGCGATCCACCCGCGCCCGTCGCGCGGCGCCCGCGCCGAGAGCACGATCCCGAGGAGGCCCCAGAAGACGGCAACCGCCGCGCCGCCCCAGAGAATCCCGACGGCGACCGTGAGAGCCCCGGCGGGCTGCAACACGTCCGTTGCCGTCGGCATGAGGCCGCGCGACCGCGCGTCGTGGATCGCCCCGGCGAACGCGAGGAGGACGAGCCCGCCCGCGAGGACGGCGACGCCGGCAGGCGCGAGCGCGGTCCAGCGCTCGGGCGCTCCGCCTTCCCGCGTCGAGATCCACGCCCCGATCGCGAGCGTCACGGCGGCCGCGGCAAAGGGGATCCACTCGATCCGGGCCGCGGCCGGAACCCTTCGGAGCGCAAGCGTCGCCGCGTACAGCACGAGAAGGACGACGACGAACGTCCCGATGGCGCCCGTCGCGACGAATAGGCCGGAGGCGGTCGCGGCGCCCGCGAGAACGCCGATCCAGACGAGGAGGGCCAGCCGCGTGAGAACTCCCGAGGCGCAGAACGCGGCCGTCACGGCCGCGAGCGCGAGCGCGGCGACGAGCGGCGAGAACGCGGCGAGCCGCGTCGCGGCCTCGCCCACGAGGGGGAACGCGATGAGCGCGGCGGTCACGCCGTGCACGCTCGCGCTCGCCCGCTCGCCACGCGCCCCGGTCCGCCACGACGCGCCGATCCAGAAGAGGGCGTAGACGAGGCCGATGAGGGCGCCGACAAAGACCGGTACGCGGCCGCCCTCCGTGAGCGCGCGCAGCAGGAACGCCCCGCCCAGGACGAGGAAGCTCCTCCCCGCGAGCGTGAGGGCGTTCGCGACCGGAGCGCCTTCGTCCGCCGCCTCGGCCGAGGGCGCGCGAACCGGGTCCATCGCCGCCTCGGGCACGAGAGCCGGCCGGACGGCGAGCGGCGCCCTCCGGCCTTCGA
>JBBQDQ010000233.1:0-5060 GCA_038319835.1 Thermoanaerobaculia bacterium
GGTTTGCAGACGTCTTCTGCCCGTCTTGCTGGTGCTCTTGGCCGGGGGGCCGCTCCTCGCGGACGACCACCTCGCAGAGGACGCCGGGCGAGTTGCTCAGGCCTCGCGGCGGCAGCTCATCTTCGCGAGCCCGATCCAGGCCGGCTGCTACATCGCGGCCCCGGGCGTCTGCAAGATCCACGCGGAGCCCTTCACGATACAGCTGGCGACGGGCGCGAAGCTCGTCTTCTTTCAGCTCGTGACGACGCTCGCCGGAACCGGCACTCAGAGGATCATCTACCACTTCAAGCCCGATCAGTCCAACCCCGTTCCGTTCTCGGGTACGACGTTCACGCCGTCCCTGGTCGCCCTCGACTACGGCGCGACCTGCGGGAGCACCTACTCTCTTGCCCTGCAGGGCCAGGAAACGGGCGAAAGCACCGCCTTCAACCTCGGGGTGACGGGGAACTTCACCTGCCCGAGCGCGATCCCGTGACGCGATGAGCAGGGCCGTTTCGATCGCGATCGCGGCCGCCTTGCTCGTCTCGGGGTCCGGCCGCGCATCCGAGCCGACGCCGGCCGCGCGGAACCCGCTCATCTTCGCGAGCCCGATCCAGGCGGGGTGCCGGACGTACAACGCGCGCACGTGTCAGATCGTCGTCGAGCCTTTCACGATCAACATCGCCGCGGGACGAGCGATTGCGCAGTTCCAGCTGCGCGTGGATTCCGCCGTCGTCTACGACTGGCGGCCGGACCAGTCGAATCCGCCCGCCGGGCCGAAGTACGCCCCGTCGAGCGTCGCTCTCGGATTCGGTGTCACGTGCGGCCGCACCCACGTCGTGAGCCTCGTGGGACGGGACACGGGCGATTCCAGCCTCTTCACCCTCGGCTCGGCCGGACCGGTGACCTGTCCGGCGCCGCTTCTCTCCCTGACGTTTTACACGCTGACGCCGTGCCGGGTCATCGATACGCGCCGTTCCGCCGGAGCGGATGCGGGGGCGCCGGCTCTCGCTCCCGGCGAGACGCGGACCGTGGCCACTGCCGGGAAGTGCGGCATCCCGCCGACGGCGGCCGGCATTTCGGCCAACGTGACGGTGACGGGACCCGCCGGGGCCGGGAACCTCGTCCTCTACGCGGCCGACGTCGGTCTCCCGAACGCGAACACACTGAGTTTCTCCGCCGGGCAGACGCGGGCGTGCCAGGACCTCGTCGGTCTCGCCGTGGACGCGAGCGGATTCAAGGTCACGAACGCCTCGGCGGGCTCGGCGCACCTCGTCCTCGACGTGAACGGCTACTTCGAGTAGCCGGGCGCCGGACGGGCGGCTACTCCAGCTCGGGCCAGGTCCCCTCTTCGAGCGTCGTCTTCACGACGTTCACGAAAGAGTCGCCCTCGGAGCCGTCGATGAGCCGGTGGTCGAACGTGAGGGCGACGTAGCCCATCGTCTTGATCGCGAGGGAGTCCGAGCCATCGGGCATCTCGACGACCTTCGCGCGCTTCTCGATTGCGCCGACGCCCATGATCCCGACCTGCGGTTGGTTGATGACGGGCGTCGC
The DNA here is from genome assembly GCA_038319835.1 of Thermoanaerobaculia bacterium. GTDB lineage: Bacteria > Acidobacteriota > Thermoanaerobaculia > UBA5066 > UBA5066 > Fen-183. The sequence goes on from JBBQDQ010000233.1 coordinate 1,534, forward strand.
GAAGAGCGAGCCGAAGGACCCGTGATTCGTGATCGTGAACGTCCCTCCAGCGACTTCGTCGGGGAGGAGCTTCTTCGCCCGCGCGCGCGACGCGAGGTCGCTCGCGGCGCGCGCGAGGCCCACGAGAGAGAGGTCGTCCGCACGGCGGATGACGGGAACGATGAGGCCCCAGTCGAGCGCGACAGCGATCCCGAGATTTACGTCCTTGTGGAACACGACGTCGTCGCCCACGATCGAGGCGTTCACGAGCGGGCGCGCCTTGAGGGCCGCGATCGCGGCACGGAGGATGAACGGCAGGTACGTGAGCTTCGTGCCGTACTTCTCCTCGAAGCCCGCCTTGACGCGGTTCCGGAGCCTCGCGATGCCCGAGTAGTCGACCTCGAAGACCGTCGTGACGTGAGCGGAGGTCTGCTTGGACTCGACCATCCGCTGGGCGATCTTCTTGCGCATCGCGGTCATGGGCTCGATCTTCACGTTGCCGCCGGGGAAGGCGAGCGTCGACGCCGGGCGCGCGGCGAGCGGCGCTTCGACCGGGTGCGCGGCGAGGGGGGCGGGGGCGGGAGTCGAAGAGGGGGATTTCTCAGAAGGCGCCGGGATGGACAGAGCAGGCTGCGGGGCCGGTGCCGCGGCGCTGGCCGCGCTCTCCACCTTCGAAGAACCTCCTCGATCTCCTCGTCCCGTGAGAAACGCCTCGATGTCCTGCTTCGTCACACGGCCGGAGATACCGGTGCCGGGAATCTGCGCGATGTCGACGCCCTTGTCTTCGGCGATCGCGCGGACGACGGGCGACGAACGCCGCTTGAGCAGCTCTTCCTTCGACTCGCCGGGCTGCGGGGGCGCGGGCGAAGGCGTCGCGGCGGGCACCGGCGCTGCCGCGGGGACGGCCGCCTTTTCCACCGCCGAAGAATCTTCTCTTGCTCCGGTCTGTGCCGCCGCAGGCGGCGCTGCAGCAGGCGCCGGCGCCGGAGCTGCGGCCTCGCCGGCTTCCGCGAGGCGAGCCACCACCGTGTTGATCGGGACCGTCTGGCCCTCGGGCACGAGGATCTCGAGGAGCGTGCCGGACGCGGGCGCCGGGATCTCGGCGTCGACCTTGTCGGTCGAGATCTCGAACAGGGGCTCGTCGCGCTTGACCGCATCGCCGGGCTTCTTGAGCCACTTCGTGAGCGTTCCCTCGGCGATCGACTCGCCCATCTGCGGCATGATCACGTTCGTCGGCATGTTGGTCTCCTCGAGTCAGTAGCGGGCCAGCTGCCGCGCGGCGGCCAGCAGTGTCTTCGCGTTGGGGAGGAACGCCTCCTCCAGGGGTGGAGAGTACGGCACCGGCGTGTCGGGCGCCGTGACGCGCAAGATCGGGGCGTCCAGCCACTCGAACACCTTTTCGGTGATCGTCGCGGAAATCTCCGCGCCGAGGCCGGCCGTGCGCGTGTCCTCGTGGAGGATCAGGCATTTGCCGGTCTTCTTCACGGAGCTCAGGACGGCGTCCTCGTCCCACGGCATCAGGGTCCTGAGGTCGAGGATCTCGGGGGAGATGCCGTCCACCTCGAGCGCCGGAGCGGCCTCGAGCGCGGTCCAGAGCATGGCGCCGTACGTCACGATCGTGAGGTCCGTCCCGGGGCGGCGGACCGCAGCCTTCCCGAGCGTCCCGGCGTCGTCCCCCGGCACCAGCCGATCGCGCACCCGCCGGTAGAGGAACTTGTGCTCGAGGAAGATCACCGGGTCGTCGTCGCGGATCGAGGCTTTCAGGAGAGAACGTGCGTCGGCGGCCGTCGCCGGGGCGACGACCTTCAGGCCGGGCGTCTTCACGAAGTACATCTCGGGCGACTGCGAGTGGTAAGGCCCGCCGTGCACCCCGGCGCCGGATGGGCCGCGAACGACCATCGGGACGCCGATGCCCGTCCGGTAGCGGTTCTTCGCGGCGAAGTTCGTGAGGAGGTCGAAGGCGCGCGAGATGAAGTCGATGAACTGCATCTCGGCGACCGGGCGGAGACCCCGCATCGCCGCGCCGATCGCGGCGCCGACGATCGCCTCTTCGGCGAGAGGAGTGTCGAGGACGCGTTCGGGGCCGAACCGCGCGAGGAGGCCCTCGGTCGCCTTGAAGGCGCCGCCGTAGACGCCGACGTCCTCTCCGAGGACGAAGACGCGTTCGTCGCGCTCCATCTCCTCGAAGAGCGCCTGGCGGACCGCGTCGAGGTACGTCGTCTCGACGCCGGGGCCGTCCTCCGCCGTCAAGGTGTAGGTGACGCCACCCCGGGCGACGCGCGGGTCGGCCATCAGAGGCCTCCCACGAAGACGCCCTTGCGAGCGCGCTCGGCGAACCCGTCGTCGGCCCACACGCCCTTGAAGGCGAGAGAGGGGTCCGGGAACGGAGAGGCCTCGGCGAACGCGACGTCCGCGTCCAGCCCGCGCTCGATCTCCTCGTGCGCCGCGCGAAGGTCGGCCGGAGTCGCCGCGCCCGACTCGACGAGCGCCTTCGCGAACCGCGCGAGTGGGTCCTGGGCTCGCCACGCGGCGAGCTCCTTCGGGTCCACGTAAATCTGCGCGTCGTGCTCGGCGTGGCCCTTCATGCGGTAGGTCTTGCACTCGAGGAGCGTCGGGCCGCCGCCCGCGCGGGCGCGCTCGACGGCGGCGCGCGCGACTTCGTAGACGGCGATCGCGTCGTTTCCGTCCACGACTTCGCCGCGGATGCCGTAGCCGATCGCCTTGTCGGCGAGCGTCCGCACCGCACTCTGTTTCTCGAACGGCGTGGAGTACGCCCAGCCGTTGAACTCGATCACGAGGACGAGCGGGAGCTTCTGGACGGCCGCGAAGTTGATGCCTTCGTGGAAGGCGCCCACGGACGTCCCGCCGTCGCCGAGATACGTCATCCCGACGACGCGGTTGCCCTTCATCCGCTCGGCGAGGAGCATCCCGGAGACCACGGGAACGAGCGTCCCGAGCATCGCGATCGGGGAGTAGACGCCCTTCTCCGGGACCGAGAAGTGCAGATTCGCGTCCTTGCCGTGGGAGGGCGAGGTCGCACGCGCCATGTACTGCGTGAGGACGTCGCGCGCCGGGATCCCGCGGGCGAGGACCGAGCCGAGGTTACGGATGAGCGGTGCGAGGAGGTCGCCCGGCTCGAGCGCGAAAGCGGTCGCGACCGAGGTCGCCTCCTGTCCGAGCGAACGGTACAGGCCGCCGACGACCTTGCCCTGGCGGTACAGGTGTACCAGCCGCTCCTCGAGCAGCCGGTTCAGCAGCATCGTGCGATAGAGGTCCTTGAGGCGCTCGGAGGGAAGGGACGTCGTCATGTTTGGGGCCGCTCCAGGAGATCAGAGCGGGCGGCGATTATCGAAGTCCGTCACGGGGGGGTCAAACAGGCATTTTCCGGCTCGCCCTCGGAGGCGTGCGCCGGGTCACGCAACCCCCTGCGCGGCGCGCACGGACCAACGCCTTTCGCGCCCGGACCATCGATGACGGTTGCGGGCGGCGGCAGAGGGTCTAGATTGAGACGCAAGACAACCGAGGAGGCCCCATGAACCGCCGAATTT
>JBBQDQ010000234.1:0-5052 GCA_038319835.1 Thermoanaerobaculia bacterium
GTCGTGCGACGGCGTGACGGGATGCTCCACGGTCAACACGTCCACCTGCACCGAGGACGCGAACACGATGTGCCTTCTGGGCGGTCGCTACCGGGTAACGGGGCGCTGGAAGAACCAGTACGCCGGGGGCGCTCAGGCGAACCTCTCGAAGGCGAAGCTCACGGACGTGACCGGCGCGTTCTGGATCGCCGACGCGAACACGTACGAGTTCATGATCCGGGTCAACACGGCGACCGACAACGGAAGGGCCTGGATGTCGATTCTCACGTTCACGGACGTGGAGTTCTGGGTGGCCGTCACGGACGTGACGAGCGGCCAGTCGAAGGAGTACCACAGCGATCCGGGAAACCGGACGCTGATCTTCGATCCGTTCACGTTTGTCTATCCGTAGTCGTACTCCCAGTAGAGTGGCCGGCCGATGAGAGGGCTTCGACCGGCCGAAGGGTGGGCTGAGAACGCCTCCGAGAAGGCGTTGCTCGTCTGCCTGCTGGCCATTGCCGGCGTGCGGGCGGCGTTCGCCTTTCGCTCGCTTCATGTCGCCAGCCTCAATCTCTGTTACCCCTACCTGGGGGCCGACTCCTACGACTGGATCAACAACGGCCTCTTTTGGGCTGGGGCCTCAGTCGCGCCGAGCCTTCGGCCCCCGGGCCTTCCTCTGGTGATCGCGGGCCTTTGGAAGGTGGGCGCCCTGTCCCTGCTCCCGTACCTGAACGTCCTCGCCCTCGGCGCCTCGACGGCGGCTCTCTTCGCGCTCCTCCGTCGGCGCTTTGACGTGGCGATCGCGGCAACCGCGTGCTGCTTCTACGTCGCGAACGCCTTCGTCCTGGAGTTCTCGCGGGTCGTCATGGCCGAGACGTTTGCCGTGCCGTGGCTCGTGCTCGCGACGCTCGCGTTCGTTCGTGCGGCGGACTCGCCGAGAGCATGGATCGGCTTCGGACTCCTCCTCGGCATCGGGTTCCTCTTCGCTTATGCGGCCGTTCCAGTGGCCGCGGGATTCGGCATCGCTCTCCTCGTGGTCGAGCCCGGGGAACTGCGCCGGCGCGCGCCCTGGGTTGGAGCGGCCGCGTTCAGTTGCATTGCAGGCATCTGGCTCGTCTATCGCTGGTCTTTCTATCGTGCACACCCTGGAGGGCCCCGTCACGGTGTCGAAGCGCTGCTCCGTCCGGGACTGGCAAATGCACCTGCTTACATCTACGCAGGATTTGCGATCGTCGGGCTCGTTCCATTCGTGCTCTACCTCCTAGGGGCCATTCGGTTCGCGAGTGCGCCCATGGCGCATCGACGGTGGCGCGCTGCCGTCCTCGGGCCGTTGGCTGCACTGACCGTCTTCTGGTGCTTCGTCTACGACTGGGCCGACAAGCGCTTCCTCCTGTACTCCCTTCCCTTTCTCATTTGCCTTCTGGCCGAGGGGCTCGACTCCCTTCGAGCTTTTGCCAGAAGGGGACGCATTGCCGGGCTCGCGGCGGCGGGCTACCTGTTTGCAGCGCTTCTCTGGAACCAGATGGCCTATCCGAGCCACGCGATCGAGTTTCTGGCCCTCAGCCCGGTGCACTTTCTGAGGGCGCGACTGACGCTCGACGCGGCCGCAAAGTCTGTCCTGCATTTCGACGCCGTTCGGATCGCGCACCTCCCCGATGGTGTCCGGTCGTTACTCGCGCGGGCGCTGTTCGGGCCGAGGCCGGCCGAGGCGTCCTGTTCCCTCGTGGACCCTGCGATCTCGTGCCTGCCTACTCTCAGGCGCGACCTGGATCGCGTGTTGCCGCCGGGCCAGCCCGTCGGGCTTCGCGCGCTGCGTGGATGGCCATCCGACTACTGGTCGAGCACGCGGCGCCTCTCGAACGAACTCCTTCGGCCTGTCGTTCTGCCGGGCGAAGCGGACGTCACATTCGAGGGGATCGAGGACGTGCCAGCGGGACTCGATATCACCCATGCTCCCTTCATAGCCCATTGCGGACCATACGTGGTTGCCCGCACGCGCTGACCGTACAATCCGGGCGCTTGACCCACGAATCGTTCGAGGCGCTCCGCGAGGAGCTCGAGAGGACGCGCGCCGAGCTCCACGAGGCGCGTGCGCACATCGCCGTCATGGAGATGAGCTTTTTCTGGAAGCTCCGCAACGCGTGGTGGCGGCTGAAGGACGGCCTCGCCGGCCGGACGCCGCCGGCGTCGGCGCTGGCTCCCGCGGTGGACTCCGGGCTCGTGGAGGTCGCCGGCTTTTCGCCTGTCCGCTTCCGGAGCGCCGCCTTCGACCGGTCTCCGGACGGCGTGGACGTCGTCGTCCTCGCGCACGCAGACCAGCCCGCCCTCGAGGCGTGTCTCGGAGACGTGATCCGGCACGCGCGGCCGCCGTACGCGCTCTGCGTCGCCGACCCGGGCGTGCCGGCCGCCGTGCATGCGTGGCTGGAGGGATTTACGCAGGACCAGGGTGCGGCCCTCGTGTCGGGCGCGGACGCGTTCGCGCGGGCGGCCGGCGCGGGCTCGTCCCGCCGCGTTCTCCTCCTCGACGGGCGCGTCCGCCTTGCGGAGGACGCCGTCGACCGGCTGCTCGCCTGCCTCGCGGCGGATTCCGGCGCCGCGGCCGCCGTCCCTCTGGCCGCGGACGTCCCGGGCGCGGGCCCAGCCTTCGAGCGCGCGGCGAAAGATCTGCCCGGGGGAGAGGCCGCGGCCGCGACGCTCCTCGCCGCCGAGTCGGCCCGCCTCTATCCCGTGCTCGCCGAGGGCGGAGGCTGCGCCGTGCTCCTGAAGCGCGACTCCCTGCCCCCCGGCCCGGAGCGCTCTCCGGACGAGCTTCTCGCCTCGCTGCGCAAGGGCGGCCAGCGCGTCCTCCTCGCCGACGACGCCTGGCTGTTCGGAGCAGCACCCGCGAGCGGAGCGGCCCCGGACCGCGTCGTGGCGGGAATCGCGGCCCGTTTCGACGTCCTGCCCGAGCGCGCCGCGCTGCGCGAGCGCGTGCGGAGCCGGTGGGAAGGCAGGCGCGTTCTCTACGTCCTGCCGGTCCTCGAGCGCGGCGGCGGCTCGAACGTCGTGCTGTCGGAGGCGCGCGCGATGGCGCGGATGGGCGTCGAGACGCGCGTCTTCAACCTCGCGGCGCACCGGGCCGTTTTCGAGAAGAGCTACCCGATGCCCGGCGTCCCGATCGCCTACGGCCGCGAGTCCGACCTCGCCGAGGCCGCGCGCGGGTTCGACGCCGTGATCGGAACGGCGCATTACTCCGTGCCGTGGATGGCGCCCCTCGCGAACCTTCCCGAGCCGCCCGTCCTCGGCTACTGCATCCAGGACTACGAGCCCCTCTTCTACGCCGAGGGCTCCGAGGACTGGAAGCGCGCGTTCACGTCGTACGGCCTCGTACCGGGCATGAAGCGCTTCTCGAAGTCGAAGTGGAACGCCGACGAGGTGATCGCCCGGACGGGCCTCGACTGCGCGCTCGTGAGCGCGAGCTTCGACGCGGAGGTCTTCCGTCCGCGCCTGCCGGAGCCGGCGGCGAGCCCCGTGCGGATCGCCGCGATGGTGCGCCCCTCGACGCCGCGGCGGCAGCCGGGCCTCACGGTGGACGTGATGCGGACGCTGGCGCAGAAACTCGGGGATCGCGTCGAGATCGTCCTCTTCGGGTCCGAGCCCTCCGACCCCGCGCTGCGCGCATTCCGCCTCGACTTCCCGCACCGCTTCGCCGGGGTCCTCGACGACCGGCAGCTCTCGTCGTTGATGTCGCAGGTGCACGTCTTCGCGGACCTGTCGACGTACCAGGCGCTCGGGGTCGCGTCGCTGGAGGCCATGGCGTCCGGGGCGGCGGTCGTCGTCCCGATGGCGGGGGGCGCCGACACGTTCGCGCGGCACGAGGTCAACGCGCTTGCCGCCGATACGTCGTCCCTCGAGGCGTGCGTCGCGTGCCTCGAACGGCTCGCGACGGACGGAACCCTCCTCCGGCGTCTTGCGGCGCAGGCGATCGCCGACGCCGGGCTGCACACGCCCGACCGCGCGGCCGCGGGGATCCTCGAGGTCCTGTTTGGCGCCGCGTAGGGTCCACGTCCTTCACGGCTTCTACGGCGACGGGGTCCCGTACAGCTGCACGTACATCCGTCTCCTCCGCCCGCTCACCCATCCGGCCCTGGGCGCGAGCGTCGCGCTCACGCACGGTACGGCCGAGTCGATCCCGGATTGCGACCTCCTCGTGGTCGAGCGGCACGTGCTCTGGCCCTACGAGCGCCAGCTCGAGGGGTTCGAGCGGGTGCTCGCCCGGTGCCGGAGAAGCGGTGTGCCGGTCGTGTACGAGCTCGACGACAACCTGCTCGACCTTCACCAGGGCGAGCCGTGGCAGCCGTACCCCGGCGAACACCTGCGCGCGGTCGTCACGTACCTCGTACGGCAGTGCGCGGGCGTGATCGTCTCGACGCCGGCGCTCGCCGAGCGTCTCGCGCATCTCCGAAGCGGGGCCGTCGTCGTGCCGAACGCGCTCGACGAGCGGCTCTTCGGCGCGGCGCCGGAGCCGCCCGCGGCGCGCCCGGAGACCGTGACGATCGGGTATATGGGCACGCTGACCCACGAAGCGGATCTCCGGATGGTCCTCGCGCCGCTGCGGGCGCTCCTCCGGCGCCACGCGGGCCGCGTGCGGTTCGAGCTCGTCGGCGGCGCGGCGGAGGGAAGGGTCGCGTCGCTGTTCGAAGGGCTGCCGTTCCGGGCGTGGGACTGCAGCGCTGCGGACGCCTATCCGAAGTTCGTCCCGTGGATGCGCCAGAGCCTGCGCTGGGACGTCGCGATCGCGCCGCTCGAGGACGACGCGTTCACACGCTGCAAGTCGGACCTCAAGGTCCTCGACTACGGGGCGCTCGGGATCCCGGGCGTCTTCAGCGACGTCCGTCCGTACCGGGAAACGATCCGGCACCGCGAGACGGGACTTCTCGCCGCGAACGAGCCGGAGGCGTGGGCGGATGCGCTCGAGGAGATCGTGAGCGACGCTGCGCTGCGCGCCCGGCTCGCGGCGGCCGCGAAGGCCGAGGTGCACGCGAAGCGGATGCTCTCCACGAACGCCCCGCGCTGGCGGGAGGCGATCGAGAA
>JBBQDQ010000235.1:0-5009 GCA_038319835.1 Thermoanaerobaculia bacterium
ACCTTCGTGGACATGATGTCGCGGACTTTCATGCGGAAATCTCCCCATCAGAGAGTCGGGGCCGGACCCCGGACGCCGCCATGAGCCAATTGAATCAAGAGGCCGCCCGGGAGAGCTCCTGCTGGCGCCGCCCGAGCGAGAGCGCGTTCCACGTCCAGAGCGCCGCGACGGGCAGGAACGCCCACGCGAACCCGGCGGGACCCAGCCCGAGGAAGGCGACGAGCCGGTCCGCGAGGGCGCCGATCGCGTCGCCGCTCCTGTAGACGAACGTATCGATGAAGCTCTTGGCCGAGTACTTCTCCTCGCGTGAGACGACCGTGAACAGCACCTCGCGGGCGGGCTTCACGAGCGCGAACTCCGTGGCGCGGCGCAGGACCTGGACGACGAAGAGCGTCCCGGCCGTGGGCGACCCGCCGAGCGCGAAAAAGCCGGCGGCCGACACGACGGGCAGGAAGGCGAGGGCCGGCCCGAGGCCGAGGGCCGGGAGGAGGCGCCCCGTGAGAAAGAGCTGCGTGATCGCCGTGAGGACGTTGACCGCGAGGTCGGCCTTCGCGAAGAACGCGGTGCGGGACCCCGCGTCGGCGAACGCCGCGCGGACGATCCGCGCCTGCGCGAGGTAGAGGAACGTTGAGCCGACCGTGAAGAGGAGGAGGAACGCGGCGATCCCGAGCAGGTAGGTGGACTTCGCGAAGAGGCTCAGGCCCGAGAGCGCGCCCGTGCCGGGCGGAACTCCCTCGTCCGGCGCGTCCGCGGCCGCGGGGCCGGCGGCCTCGTCCACGTGGTAAACGCGCGCGAGGCGGCGCATGCATAGGACGGCGACCTCGAAGAGCCCGGCCGCGACGAGGAGGAGGGGGACCGGGCCGAGCGATTTCGCGAGGACCGCCGTGATCGCGCCCCCGGCGATCCCCCCGAGCGTCCCGCCGAGGCCGACCGCCCCGAACAGGCGCTTGGCCTGCTCGGATCGGAAGAGGTCCGCGAGGAAGCCCCAGAACACGGACACGATCAGGAGGTTGAACGTGCTCACGAAGACGAAGAAGAATCGCGCGGTCGCCAGCCGCAGCGGCCCGGACAGGACGGTCAGCGCGACGTAGAAGACGACGAAGCTCGCCGCGAGCGCGTGGTAGACGACGGGGACGAAGACCCGGCGCGGGACCCGCGAGACGAGGGTGCCGAAGAGGGGCGTGATCAGGAACGTCCCGGCGAGCGTCCCGAGGAAGAGCCAGTTCAGGGCGAAGCCGCCGCCGGAGGACGCGCCCATCTCCTCGCGCAGCGGGCGGATGATGTAGTAGCCGCCCAGGAGGAAGAAGAACGAGATCGAGGCCCAGGCGAGGCCCGGGCCCTCTCCGGGTTCGATTCGCACGAAGCGGGAAAGGGCGCGCCGCGGATCCACCAGGTTCAGCCGGCCTTTGGGGCCTTCTTTGCCTTCGCCTCGCGCCAGGCCGAGAGCACTTCAGCTTCGCGCGCGGCCGTGAGGCCCGACTTGAGCTTTGCCTGCCGGTCGGCGGGCAGCGTCTTCCACCACGCGAGCGTGTCCTTGCAGGTGTCCTTGAGCGGCCGGAAGACGAGGCCCTTCGAGGCGGCCTTCGCGTTGCTCACCTGGTTCCCGCCCGCGTCTTCGCCGGTCGGCGGCAGCCAGCAGGGGAGGTCGCTCCACGCGGAGACCTTCTGGGCCTCGAGGAAGACGGCGTCCACCCACGTGAACTTCGCGTCGCTGCCGCTCGCGGCCTTGCACGTGTCGAGGAGCGTTCCGACGGGCACGGGGTTGCCGGTCGCGTTGAAGACGCCGACGGTCTTCGCGTCGAGGCACTTCACGATCCAGTTTCCGAGATCGCGGACGTCGACGAACTGCACGGGGTCCGCGGGGCGGTTCGGGGCGAGGACCTCGCCGCCCTTCGCGATGCGGACGGGCCAGTACGTGAAGCGGTCCGTGCCGTCGTCCGGCCCGACGATGAGGCCGGGGCGCACGTTCGTGACGCGGCCGGGCATCGCAGCCTCGGCCGCCCTCTCGCAGGCGGCCTTCAGCGGGCCGTAGTTCCCCTCGTCGATCTTGTCGGCGTTGGGGTCCTTCAGGACGCCGACCGGACTCGACTCGTCGGCGCCCGGCTTGCTCATGTCCGAGAAGACGGAGATCGACGAGATGTAGACGTACTGCTTCACGCGCGGGGCGAGGAGGCCCGCCGACGCGGTCACCTGCCGGGGGAAGTAGCCGGACGTGTCGACGACGGCGTCCCACGAACGGCCCTCGAGCGACTTGAGGTCGCCGTTGCGGTCGCCTGAGAGGTGCTCGAGGTCGGGGAAGAGGCCCGGGTTGGACTTGCCGCGGTTGAACAGGGAGATCTTCCAGCCGCTCTTTTTCGCCGCGTCCACCACCGCCGGGCCGAGGAACCGGGTGCCCCCGAGCATCAGGAGCGTCTTCGGCTCCGCCCCGGAAAGCAGGCGGTTCGTCCCGAGCGCGGAGGCGGCTGCGGCAGCGGCGGCGGTCTTCAGGAGATCGCGTCGGTTCTGGTTCAATGTCTTCCCTCCTCGAGCATGCGGAGGAGATACGCACCGTACTCGTTCTTGTTCATCCGCGCGGCGAGCCTGGCGACGTCCTCAGAGGTGATCCAGCCGTTCTGGAATGCAATCTCCTCCGGGCAGGCGACCTTGAGCCCCTGCCGGGCCTCGATGGCCTGGATGAAGTTGGAGGCCTGGAGGAGCGCCTCGTGGGTTCCCGTGTCGAGCCACGCCATCCCGCGCCCGAGGATCTCGACGTGGAGGTCGCCGGTCGCGAGGTAGGCGCGGTTCACGTCCGTGATCTCGAGCTCGCCGCGGGGCGAGGGCTTCAGGGTCGCGGCCACGTCGAGGACGCGGTTGTCGTAGAAGTAGAGACCCGTCACGGCATAGTTCGAGCGCGGGACCGGGGGCTTCTCCTCGAGGCCGACGGCCCGGCCTTTCGCGTCGAACTCGACGACGCCGTAGCGCTGCGGGTCGAGGACGCGGTAGGCGAACACGGTCGCGCCGGAGGCGCGGCCGGCCGCGCGCTGGAGCATCTCGGGGAGGCCGTGGCCGTAGAACAGGTTGTCACCGAGCGCGAGGGCGACGCCGTCCTGCCCGACGAAGTCCTTCCCGATCAGGAAGGCCTGCGCGAGGCCCTCGGGCTTCGGCTGGGCCGCGTAGGAGATCCGGATCCCGAACTGCGAGCCGTCCCCGAGGAGGCGGACGAACGAGGCCTGGTCTTCGGGCGTCGTGATCACGAGGACGTCCCGCAGCCCCGCGAGCATGAGCGTCGAGAGCGGGTAATAGACCATCGGCTTGTCGTAGACGGGGCAGAGCTGCTTGGAGAGGCCGATCGTCAGGGGGTAGAGGCGGGTGCCCGAGCCTCCGGCGAGGATGATTCCCTTCACGCGGAAACCCCGAGGCCGATCCGGGCCCGCGCGTCTTTCCCCGCCTGGACCGCCGCGCACCACTCCGGGTTGCCCACGTACCACCTCACGGTCCGAAGAAGACCTTCTTCGAATGAGTAAGAGGGGCTCCACCCCAGTTCCCTGCGGATCTTGTTCGCGTCGATCGCGTAGCGGCGGTCGTGCCCCGGCCGGTCGCGCACGAACGTCTTCAGCTGGCTGTATTCCCTCTTCCCATTCGCAGAAACCTTCATCTTCGAATTCTCTTCGGCCGGTTTCTCCTGCTCGAGCGCCACGCAGAGCGCGTCGACGATCTGGAGGTTCGTCCGCTCGTTCCCCCCGCCGATGTTGTATTTCGCCCCCGGCGCGCCCTTCTGGAGGACGAGGAGGATGCCGCGGCAGTGGTCCTCGACGTGCAGCCAGTCGCGCACGTTTCCGCCGTCGCCGTAGATGGGGAGCGGCTTGCCCTCGAGCGCGTTCAGGATCATGAGCGGGATGAGCTTCTCGGGGAACTGGTTCGGGCCGTAGTTGTTCGAGCAGTTCGTCAGGAGCGTCGGGAGGCCGTACGTCTCGTGCCACGCGCGCACGAGGTGGTCGGCCGCCGCCTTCGACGCCGCGTACGGAGAGTTCGGCGCGTACGGGGTCTCCTCGGAGAAGAGGCCCGTCTCTCCGAGCGTCCCGTAGACCTCGTCGGTCGACACGTGGAGGAACCGGAAGGCCTTGCGCTCGACCGGCGGCAGGGACGCCGCGTGCGCGCGCGAGGCTTCGAGGAGGACGTACGTCCCGGTCACGTTCGTGTGGATGAAGGCGCCCGGGCCGTCGATCGACCGGTCCACGTGCGTCTCGGCCGCGAAGTTCAGGACCGCGTCCGGGCGGTGGGTCTCGAAGACCGACTTCATGGCCGCGGCGTCGGCGATGTCGGCCTCCACGAACGCGAAGCGCGGGTCCCGTTCGCAGTCCGCGAGGCTCGCGCGATGCCCGGAATAGGTCAGCTTGTCGACGACGACGACCCGGCTGCGGGTGTCCCTCAGGGCGAGGCGGACGAAGTTGGAGCCGATGAAACCGGCTCCGCCGGTGACGAGGAGGCTTTCCATGCTGGCCGGAGGATATCGAACTCGGGCCCCGGTCTGCGCTATCGTCCCGGCTTTCCGGCGAAGGAGGGTGCATGCGCGAGCAAGGGCGTTTCTTGCTGGACGAGTCCCGGCTGCCCAAGGCCTGGTACAACATCAACGCGGACATGCCGGTGCCGCCGACCCCGGTCCTCCACCCGGGAACGATGGAGCCCGTCACGCCCGAGTTCCTGTTGGTCCTCTTCCCGATGTCGATCGTGATGCAGGAGGTCTCACCCGACCGCTGGATCGAGATCCCCGAGCCCGTGAGGGACATCTACCGGCTCTGGCGGCCGACGCCGATGCACCGCGCGCTGCGGCTGGAGCGGGCGCTCGGCACGCCGGCCCACATCTACTTCAAGAACGAGAGCGTGAGCCCCGTCGGCTCGCACAAGCCGAACACGGCCGTCGCGCAGGCTTTCTACAACAAGGAGGCCGGGACGAGGGCGCTCACGACGGAGACGGGCGCGGGTCAGTGGGGCTCGGCCCTCGCGATGGCCTGCAGCTTCTTCGGGATCGA
>JBBQDQ010000236.1:0-4984 GCA_038319835.1 Thermoanaerobaculia bacterium
CCGCCATCGACGGCCTCCTCCTCGCGGGCGGGCCGGACGTGGACCCGGCGCGCTACGGCGAGCCGCCCGCAACGCCGACCCTCGAGCTGCGCCCCGAGCGCGACGCGCTCGACTTCGCGGCGTTCGAGGCCGCGCGGGCGCTGGGCGCTCCCGTCTTCGGAATCTGCCGCGGCCTGCAGGTCGCGAACGTGGCGCTCGGCGGCACGCTGTGGCAGGACCTCCCCTCGCAGCGCGATCGCGGCGTCTCCCACGACGTGAACGGCCGGGGCCGCGACTTCCGCACGCACGCCCTCCGGCAGGGGGGCGGCGCCTCCGGGTTCGCATCGGCGGTTGCGGAGTCGCGGGACGTGAACTCGCGGCATCACCAGGCCGTCAAGGACCTCGCCCCCGGCCTCGCGCCGCTCGCGGCGTCGCCGGACGACCTCGTCGAGGCGTTCGAGGGTCGGGAAGGCAGCTTCCTCGGCGCGGTCCAGTGGCATCCCGAGGACCTCGTCGCCGACCCGCGCCAGAAGGCGCTTTTTCGGGTATTCCTCGACGCCTGCCGCGTCTTCGCGAAGGCGCACGACCGCACCTCCAACCCCCGACAGGAGATCGCATGAACCAATCCGCTTCCCGCTTCCTCGCCGCCGCGCTCGTCGCCTCGGCCCTCGCGGTCCCGGCGCCCGCCGCGCGCGCCACCGGCCCCAAGGCTTCCGACCCCGCGTACGAGACCGCGCAGCCCTATGAAGGCACCTGGTACGGCCGCTTCGGCGCCACGAACTGCTCGTGGATCGACCTCGGCGACGGCGTCCTCGTGATCGACACGGGCGCGACCGCCGCCGACGCGAAGAACCTCAAGGCCGAGATCGCGAAGACCACGAAGAACAAGCCCGTCAAGTGGATCGTGATGACGCACATCCACGCGGACTCGAACGATGGCTTCTCCACGTTCCTCCCGACCGACGCGACGATCTTCGTGAACGCCAAGGCGACCGGAATCCTCGCGACGTCGCTCGCCGGAAAGGGAAAGCTGCCCCCGATCGTCGGCGTCTCGGACCGGATCGCCCTCGTCGCCGGCAAGCACGCGCTCGAGATCGGCGCGCCGGCCGCCAACGCCCACACGGCGTACGACCTCTACGTGTTCGACGTCTCTGCGCGCACAGTGTGGGCCGGCGACCTCGTGACGCCCGACCGCTGCCCGATGCTCTCGGACCCCGACTCCGACCTCAAGGGCTGGATCGCCGCCCTCGACCGGCTCGACTCGCTCAAGCCGGGCGCCCTCGTCCCGACGCGCGGCAACCCGGTGGCGGCCGCGCCCGCCGAGATCGAGCGGACGCGCCGCTACCTGACGAGCATGCTCCAGTTCCTGATCGAGAAGAAAAAGCAGAGGGCGCCCGAGGCGCGCGTCTCCGGCGAGCTCGCGGGCGAGAAGCTCGCGGACTACTGCCCGCGCGAGCTGAGCGCGATCAACGCGCTGAGCGTTTACCGAAGGATCGGGACCGACGGGTCGACCGTGCCAGGCTCGTCACTGCCGAAGACCGCTCCGAAGTGACCGTCGTCTGGATGCCGCCGCGGGGCGTGAAGACGCCCCGCACGGCCATCCGGCGCGGTGCGAGCGCCGCCACGAGATCCTCGAGGACGCGGTTCACCACGTTCTCGTTGAAGATCCCGAGCTCGCGATAGGCGTTCACGTACTCCTTGAGCGACTTCAGCTCGACGCAGAGCCGATCGGGCACGTAGGTGATCGTCAGCGTCGCGAAGTCCGGGAGGCCCGTCTTCGGGCAGATCGACGTGAACTCCGGGATCGTGATCACGACCTCGTAGTCGGCCTCGTACTGCGACGGCCAGGTCTCGAGGGCGGGGAGCTTCGACTTCACGCCCGATGCGGCGTGGCGTTCCGTGTAGCGCGGCATCCGGCGGAGGATAGCGCGGAGGCCCGCCGGGGTCGCCAGCGGTGGCACGCGTTGTGCGAGAATCCCCGTCCCGATGGCATTTACTCCGGAAAAGCGCGCCGCCCTCCTCAAGGACATCCGGCACCTCGCCCTGATGGCCGCCATCATCCTGACGGGACGGTCCGTTTTGGCCGACTGGTACGTCGTTCCGACGGGGTCCATGAAGCCCACGATCCTGGAAGGCGACCGGGTTTTCGTCTGGAAATCGGCGTACCAGATGCGCGTGCCGTTCTCGCGCATCCGCCTGTTCGGCACCGGCATCCCGCTGCGCGGCGACGTCGTCGTCGTCCGGAACCCCGACGGCGGGAGCGTCCCGTTCGTCAAGCGACTCGTCGGCCTCCCGGGAGACGTCGTGGAGCTGCGCAACGAGACGCTCTACATCAACGGCAAGGCCCAGCCCACGGACTTCCTGCCCGAGCAGAAGGCCGACGACGGCGAGACCGTTCTCCTCGGCACGGAGATGCTCGGCGTGCGCCCGCACCCGATCCGCGTCCTCCCGGACCGCCCCGCGTTCCGGACGTTCGGCCCGATCACCGTGCCCGAGGGCGAAGTGTTCCTCATGGGCGACAACCGCGACGAGAGCCGCGACGCGCGCTTCTTCGGGACGCGCCCCGTCACGGACCTCCTCGGCCGCGCCGTGGGTGTCATGTGGAGCTGGAACCAGGAATTCTTCAAGGGACCGCGTTGGTCCCGCCTCGCGCGCCCGTTCATCACGAGCGCCAGCGGCGCGACGATCAACTAGCCTCCCGCTTGCATCAATTGATCTTTAGACTTAATCTAAGTTCGTGATGGACCGTGCCGCTCTGGCGGACCGCCTGAAGGACAAGGGCCTGCGGGTGACGCAGCAGCGCGTCGCCGTGCTCGAGTACCTCTGCGCGACCCCGACGCATCCGACGGCCGAGGAGATCGGCGCCGCCGTGAACCGCGGCGAGGCCACGACATCGCGCGCGTCCGTCTACAACGTTCTGCATTCCCTCAAGGAATCCGGTCTCATCGAGGAGCTCGTCTTCGACGACGCCGTCGCGCGCTACGACGCGAACCTCGACCCGCACCACCACTTCCTGTGCACGTCCTGCGGCGCCGTCCACGACGTGCCCTGCGACGCGCTCCCGCCGCTTCCGAAGCGCCGTCTTTCGACCGGCCACGTCGTCGAGTCCGTCGACGTCACTCTCCGCGGGACCTGCCCGGGCTGCGCCCGCGCCTGAGCGCGCCGGCCCAGGCGAACGGCAGCCCGCGGTGTCACTGCCGCCTGATTCATCGTCATCCTTGTCGGACCCGGCGCCGGCCCCGAAGATCCTTGCGGAAAGGGGCGATCCGAGCCCGATGGGGGAACCGACCGGAACGACCCCGTGGCAGATCCTCGCGACGGGTGTCCCGCGTCGTCTGGTGAGGAGTCTTGCCCGTGCGGCCGCGAACGACGGAGCGTCGCCGCCGACGCTCGTGCCCGTCGACGCCCGGACGGAGGAGGAGTGGGACGCGACGCCGCCCGGCGCGGAGGACGTCTTCCTCGTCTGGACGAACGGATCCTCCGGCGAGGCACAGCAGAAGGTCCGGGCATTCCACCTGAAACAGCCCGGGAGCGTGATCGTGGTGCGCGTTCCCGGCCACCAGCCCGAGCTCGAGCTCGAGCTGATTCGCGCCGGAGCCCTCGAGGTCTTCACGGGCCTTCCCCGCCTCCGCGAGGCGATCGCGCGCGCCCGGGCGCGCGCGCCGTATCGGGGCCCCGCGAAGTCCGAGCCTCCTGCACGGCAGGCCGCCGAGGACTCCGATCGCGGCTTCGACGGCCTTTTTCCGAACCTCTACGACTGGATCTACGTCGTGGGCATCGCGGAGAACGGCGCCATGACGTTCGAGACCGTGAACCCGCCGCTCAACGCGGGCGTCGGGTTCCTCAACCCGGACTTCGCCGGCCGCTCGGCCGCGGCCTGCCTGGACGGGACGAGCACGGCGCGCCTCCTTCCGCACTTCTCAAGTGTGCTCGAGGAGGGCCGCCCGCTTCAATTCGAGGAGGAGCATCTCGCCGGGGGGCGCACCCGCGTCTTCCAGACGGTCCTGACGCCCGTCCGCAACAAGTGGGGGCGCATCCACCGGATCGCGGGGATCTCGCGCGACATCACCGCCCTCAAGGAGGCTCTCGCGGACCTGCGCGCGAGCGAAGAGCGCCTCGCGCACGCGCTCGAGGGAACACAGCAGGGCCTCTGGGACTGGGACCTCTCGACCGGCCGGCTCTACCGCAGCCCGCGCTGGTTCGAGATGATCGGCCTCGAACCGGATTCCGTCGCCGCGACGCTCGCCGCAGGCCTCGACCGGGTTCACCCGGAAGACCGCCGCCAGGTGGAGGCCGCGCTGAACGCGCACCTCGAAGGCCGCCTCCCGCGCTACCAGGCTGAGTACCGGATCCGTGCGGGGACGGGCGAGTGGGCCTGGCTCTTCGACGCCGGGAAAATCGTCGCGTGGGACGCCGCCGGGCAGCCGGCGCGGCTCGCCGGGATGTGCACGGAGATCTCGGACCGCCGCCGCGCCGAAGAGTCGCTTCGCGCTCTCGTCGGCGGCGTCGTCCATGAGATCCGGAACCCCGTCTACCGGATCTCGAACAACATCGACGCCCTCGAGGCGACGTTCGGCGAAGATCCGCGATACGCCTCCTTCGTCTCGGCGCTGCGCGAAAGCGCCGAGAAGATCTCGAACCTCATGAACGACCTCCGCGACTACGGCGAGCCGCGGACCCTGAATCCCGAGCCGTGCAACGTGCGCGCCCTCCTCGACGGAGCGTGGCGCTCCTGCGAAGCGACTGCCGCGACGACCGGGTGCACGGTTCGGCTGGACCTCGAGGATCCTGGGCTCGTCCTCCCCCTGAACGCGCGGCGCATGCACCAGGTCTTCCGCAACCTGCTCGAAAACGCCCTCCAGCACGCGCCGGCCGGATCCGCCGTCGCCGTCACCGGCCGGCGCACGCGCGCCGCGGGCCACGACTGGTGGTCCTTCTCCGTCGACGACGACGGCCACGGCTTCCAGGGAGAGGCCCTCTCGCGCGCCTTCGAGCCCTTCTTCAC
>JBBQDQ010000237.1:0-4950 GCA_038319835.1 Thermoanaerobaculia bacterium
CGCCCACGTGACGGTGAGGTGGCCCGACGGGACGACGCAGGACCTCGGCGACGTCGCGAAGGGTGCGTACCGTCTGAAGAAAGGCGAAGCCCTCGCACCGCTGCGGACGCGCCGTTAGGCGCGCCCGCAGGAGGATCAGCGGAAGATTCAGACGAGGACGGGCTTGCCCGCCGTGTAGCGCACGAGGGCCGTCGTGAGCAGGTCCGTGTGCTCGCGCTCCTCGGCTTCCATCTCGCGGTAGAGCTTCCACTCGGACGAGCCGGGCTCGAGCTCGCGGCCGCGCTCGAGGAAGAAGTTGCGGGCCCGTCTCTCCAGGTGGACGGCGAGCTTCAGGAGGTCCTCGCCGGTCTCCGTCTTGCGGCCCGCGTCCGCGTAGACCGCGACGCGCGCGGCCGAGAGGCCCGGCGCGGCCGTGTCCGGCTGGGGCACGTGGTACCGGCGCGAGAGCGTCTCCATGTGACCGCGCTCCATGACGGAGAGGTCGCCGAACAGCTTCTTGAGGGCCGGGTCCGTCGTCTCCTCGGCGCCGCGCGCGTAGAACGCGAGGCCGCCGAGCTCGATCTCGAACGCCTGCCGGAGGGCCTCGACGGCCCGCTCGTTGTCGAGCGTCACGTCGTGCCCGTGCGAGAGGGTCCCGCCGCAGGCGGGGCAGAGGCCGTACGGAAACGCGAAGCCCTCGTAAACCTTCTGGCACGAGTCGCACGTCCACGTCAGCGTGAGGCCCGCGCAGCAGATGTAATCCTCGTCGCCCTCGAGGGGCTGGCGGCACTTCACGCACACCTTCACGGCTTCCGTCTCCTCTGAGGTCTTCGCCTTCTTCGGCGCCGGGGCGGGCTCCTCGCCGAGGACGACGGGCCACTCCTTCGTCTCGAGGTACTTCACGATCGCCTTCGCCGCGCGGCGGCCCGCGCCGAGCGCGAGGATGACGGTCGCGCCGCCCGTGACGATGTCGCCTCCCGCGAAGACGCCGGGGAGGTTCGCAGCCTGCGTCTTCGGATCGGCGTTGATGTAGCCCTCGTCCCGCGTGTCGAGGCCGGGCGTCGAGCGCGCGATGACGGGGTTTGCTCGCGTGCCGAGCGCGTAGATGACGGTGTCGCAGAGGAACGTCTCGGTCTCGCCTTCGACGGGAACCGGGCGGCGGCGGCCGGACTTGTCCGGCGGGCCGAGCTCCATGACCTGGCACGTGATCGACTTCACGTCGCCGGCCTCGTTCGTCTCGATCGAGACGGGGCCGCGCAGCCAGTGAAAGGTGATCCCCTCCTCCTTGGCGTGGCGGATCTCCTCGATGCGTGCGGGAGCCTCGGCCTCCGTGCGGCGGTAGACGCACTTGACGTCCGTCGCGCCGAGGCGGCGCGAGACGCGCAGGCAGTCCATCGCGGTGTTGCCCGCACCGAGGACAACGACGCGGCGGCCAGGCGTGACGGGCGTGTCCTCGTACGGGAAGCGGTCGCCGCCCATGAGGTTCACGCGCGTCAAGAACTCGTTCGCGCTGTAGACGGCGCCCGCGAACTCGCCGGGGATCCCGAGGAAGCTCGGTGCGCCCGCGCCCGTCCCGATGAAGACGGCGTCATAGCCCATCTCCGTCTGGAGCTGGGGGATCGTGAACGTCTTGCCGATGACCTTGTTCGTCTCGAACTTCACGCCCAGCGACTCGAGGTTCTTCACTTCGCGGTCGATCGTGGTGCGCGGCAGGCGGAAGGACGGGATGCCGTACTTCAGGACGCCCCCGATTACGTGCAGCGCCTCGTAGATCGTGACGTCGGCGCCCGCCTTTGCGAGGTCGCCGGCGGCCGCGAGGCCCGCGGGGCCCGAGCCCACGATCGCGACCTTGCCGAGCTTGCCGGCGTTCGCCGGCTTCTCCATGACGAAGGCCGGAGCGTTGTCTCCGACGAAGCGCTCGAGGCGCCCGATCGCGACGGACTCCATCTTGCCCTTCACGAGGATGCACTGCGCCTCGCACTGGCTCTCCTGCGGGCAGACGCGCCCGCAGATCGAGGCGAAGAGGTTGCTCTCCTGGATCGCGCCGAGCGCTCCCGGAAGGTCGCGGATGAGGATGTGGCGGATGAAGCGGGGGATGTCGATGTTGACGGGGCAGCCCTCGATGCACGTGGGCCGCACGCACTGGATGCACCGCTCGGCTTCCTGCAGGGCGTCCACCATCCGGTAGCCGAGGTTCACCTCGAGGAAGTTCCCGGAGCGCTCGACGTGGTCGCGTTCGGGCATCTTCGTCGCATGGGGCGGGAGCTCCTTGAGCTTCTTCCAGTTGCGCTTCTCGAGCTCGAAGAGCTGCTCGTCGTACGAGCAGACCTTGTCGAAGTCCTTCTGGGCCTCGACCTCCTGCGTCTTGAACCGGCTCTGCCGGAAGGCGAGCTCCTTGAAGTCGACGAGGTGGCCGTCGAAGTCCGGGCCCTCGACGCAGGCGAACTTGACCTTGCCGTCCACCGTGACGCGGCACGAGCCGCACATGCCCGTCCCGTCGACCATGATTGCGTTCAGGCTCACCATCGTCTTGACGCCGAACGGGCGGCTCGTCTCTGCGCAGGCGCGCATCATCGGGAGCGGCCCGATCGCGACGATCTCGTCGACCTTGTCCTTTTCGAGGACGTCCTTGAGCGCGGCCGTCACGAACCCCGGCCGTCCGTACGACCCGTCGTCCGTGCAGACGATCAGCTCGTCGCAGAACTCCCGGAACTTCGCCTCCCAGAAGACGAGGTCCTTGGAACGGAAGCCGATGATCCCCGTGATCCGGTTCCCGGCCTCCTTGAAGGCGCGCAGCTGCGGGAAAACGGGGGCGACGCCGAGGCCGCCGCCCACGAGAACGACGTGGCCCGCCTTATGGACGTGGGAGGGGAGCCCGAGCGGCCCGACGAAGTCCAGGAACGAATCGCCCTCGGCGTAGTCCTGGAGCATCTCCTTCGTCGTCTTGCCGACGGCCTGGACGACCATCGTGATCGTCCCCCAGTCGCGGTCGAAGTCCGCCACGGTCAACGGGATGCGCTCGCCGCCCTCGCGCAGGCGGACCATCACGAAGTGCCCGGGTTGGGCCGCCTTCGCGACATCGGGGGCATGGACGTCCCAGAGGAAGGTCGTGTCCGAAAACTGCTGCCGGCGGACGATCCTGTACATGGAACCGGAGGCTAGTGGAGGTGGTCCCCGCACGGCCATGGTGCAAATGGCCTACTAAGAACGCGTCTCGTTACACGGGGCGACAGGGACGCGTGGCCCGGCTCACCAGGCTTCGAATTTGAGGCCGAGAGTCGCCTTCTGCGACTCGAGATCTCCCGAAAGGTCCCGGATGACGGCGAGGGCCTTCTCTTCGGTGAGGAGCGCGCCGTACGAACCCTTCTTCTCCGGCGCGGGGATCTCGACCCAGATCTTGTGGGGCTGCCGCGTATAGAACTGCAGGGTCACGTCTTTCGAGTCCACGAAACCGAGGAAGGCGCCCTTCTCCGTCGCGGCTGTCTTCATGAGGTTCACGGCGGCATCGCGCGACATCGCCGCGGAATGGTCGGGGGAGACGCACTCCTTCTTCTGGTGGACGCAGTAGAAGACCCTGTAGTCGCGCGGCGCGGTCGCGCAGGACGCGGCCGCGAGGGCGAGACCGAGCGCGAGCGGCAGGCGCGTGAGAGCTCCGGTGCAGCGGCGGGCGATGGGCGTCGTCAAGGGTTTTTCCCTCCTCCCTTGAGAGACGCACTCCGACACTGGCCGGCATAGAGACGCCGCCACCTGCCGCGTCAGCGCGGCTGGATGCGCAGGTGGCCGGTCAGGAGCTCGCGGCCGGGGACCATGCGGATCTCGACGCGGAAATCCTCTCCGGAGGAGGAGAGCCCGGGCAGGGGTAGGTAGAGGGGGAGGTTGAACCCCCGTCCGGGCTCCAGGCGGGTGGGATAGGCGAGCATCCGGCACTGTCGCGTCTGCCGGGCCCGCTCGCGGCCCTCGGCGTCGAGGAGGACCAGCTCGAGGAGAGGACCCGTCTGGGTGCTCCCCTCCCAGGGCTGCTTCGAGGTGTTCCGGAATTCGAGGTGCAACAGAACCTTGCCCGGCTCGTTCACGCTGGAGACGAGGATCGGGTGCGGCGCGTGGAGCGTCAACGACAGCGTGACATCGCCGGCCGGTTCTTCCTTCGGCAGATGGCTGGTCAGCATGCCGTGACTCCGCTGATCCGAGGCGTCGAGCGCCCCCTTTAGCCGACGATCGGTGTGGTTCTGAAGAATTCGATGAGCGCGAAAAGAAAGTCCATATGTCCTCCTCTTTCCTCAAGTCCCCGCGGCAGGACACGTCTCCTGCCTTCACTCACTAAGACAGAGAGGAAGCAGTCGTTTGACCCCCCCGGCGGTCAAAAAGACGTCGGCCGCCCGAAGGCGGCCGGAAAGATGCTCAGAAAAAGGGGACGAATGCGGGTCTGTGCGGGATCAGCCCACGAGCCGGAGGGGCTGGTAAGTCCGCTCGACGCCGTTCTCCTCGTCCTGCATGTACTCGCGGACGTGGGCGACGAGGTCTGCGTCGATCGTGCCCTGATCGAGGCAGACGAAAAGCTCGCCGAGCGCGGGAGAGGGACTGAAGACCGTCTGCTTGCGGTCGTAGCGGAGCGCGTCGACCTCGGCGGCCATGGCGTCGAACTGGCTCGTGCGGCCGAGGCATTCGGCGACGTACAAACGGGCGAAGAGGACGTCCATGGGGGAGCCGTTCTCGGCGGCCTCGCGAGCGATCTCGCGGAATGCCCGGAGCGCCCGCGGGAAGAGTCCGCGGTGGAAGTCGAGTTCTGCAAGGCCCGAGCGCACGAAACGAAGCAGCGAATCGAGGCTGTGACGAAGCGCGAGGTTCAGGGCCTTCGCGTACGTGGCGCGCGCCTCGTCGAAGCGGCCGAGCTTGGTGAGGACGCTGCCCCGGTTGCTGAGCGCGCCGG
Organism: Thermoanaerobaculia bacterium; assembly: GCA_038319835.1. Lineage (GTDB taxonomy): Bacteria > Acidobacteriota > Thermoanaerobaculia > UBA5066 > UBA5066 > Fen-183. The sequence goes on from JBBQDQ010000237.1 coordinate 4,907, forward strand.
TGAGAGGTGTGACGTCGTCGGCTCCGCCAAGAGATGCGATCGCC
>JBBQDQ010000238.1:0-4950 GCA_038319835.1 Thermoanaerobaculia bacterium
AGCCCTTCGGGCGGCCCGATGGGTTCCCTACTTCGCCGGGCTTGAACGGCGGCCTGAGGGCGCCACCGTGCGGCTGTGGGATAAGGGCCGCCCTACGTTCTCTGCGGCCGCATGGCCAAGGAGGAACCAATGGACAGATTCGCACCGCGTCCCGAGTCGCTTTCGCGCCTGATGAACCGCGATTACGTCAAGGAATCGAGAGGGGATGGGCATCAGCGGCTGGCCGGCTGCGCTCTCACCTATCGGGTTAGCGACGTGGAGCTGCGCCTAGCGGAAGATGACCCCCGCTTCCGTGGCGTGCCGGAGAGCCTCCGCCTCTTGATTGCCGACGTGGCGGCCGGCTACGTCTTGAGCCAGCTCTCCGCGGAGGATCTGCTTCACATCGGTACGTCGGATGAAGCCTGGGACCACTTCGAGGGCAACTCGTCCGAGCTGCCGATGCTGGCGGAGGTACCGACGAACGTAGTGCAGTTTCGGCGGCGGTAGCGAGCCGGCGGGAGCGGCTCGTGCCGGCCGGCGTGGGCGGCGCCCTAAGTCTTCTTCGCGCCCTTCTTCCTGAACGTGAGCACGCTGGCCCGCCTCTCGACGGCCTTCTTAAGCTCCTCAATTCCAAGGGGAGCATAGACCTGCTCTGTGATCTTGATTGACGAATGGCGGAGGAGCTTCGATGTTAGCTGGAGGTTTCCACGGCTCTGCCGAGCCACCGTCAGGCCGAACGTGCGGCGGAGGTCGTGAATCGTAATTCCGGCATCCGCTAGCTTGGCGTCGTCCAGTGCTCGGAGCCACGGACCCTTAAGGTCATACCGTGGCTGGTCGAGTTTCCGGCCGGCGATCACGTATGGGCAGTCCTTGACGCGGGGAAGATGGCGCAGCATCGCTACTGTCATCTTGCCGAGGGGGGCCACTTGCGGCCGCCCAGCCTTCGGGCTTGGGATGCGCCACAGGCCGCCGTCCAGGTCCATGTCTTCCCACTTCGCGGAAAGCACTTCGCTAAGGCGTGCTCCGGACTCGATGAGGAGGCGGAGGGCAGCCTTGGCGTGCGGGTCGGGCTCTTTCGCGATGGCCCCTATGAGGCTCGCCATTTCGTCGTCTGTCAGCGTCCGGTTCCGAGGCGGGTTTTCCTGGTAGAGCGCGATCCTCGAAGCCGGGTTAACTGTCAGGTGGGCGTCCCTCACTGCCTGGCTGAACGATGCTCGGACCGTTTGCAGCCAGCGGTTAGCGCTCGTCCGGCTGTCCTCGCCAATCTTCTGAAAGAGCGCCTCTACGTCCTCCGGCCGGATGGCGTCGATAGGCTTGCTCGTCCAGCGGTCTTCGGCGATCTGTAGAAAGCGGTCAATCCACTTCGCGCTCTTGAGCCGGCCGGCGATTCGCCCGGAGTAGGTCTTGCGCCACTCCTCGAACGTCGGCATTTCCTTTGCCCGTTTCCGAGCGGCGGCGGGGTCCTGGCCCTTGATGGCGGAGGCTAGGAGCTGGCGAGCGTGCTCCTTGGCCTCGTCAATCGTTAGGGTGCCGTACCGGCCGATGCTCAGCCTCCGCCGGCTCCTGCGGCCACCGTACCGGATCTCGAAGTGCTTCGAGCCGTCCGGCATGACACGGACGCCGAAGCCACGAAGGTCTGAGTCGTAGTAACGCTGGCCCCTCGGGTTCGTCGTCTTGAGGGCGTCCAGGGTCTTCTTGATGAGCTTCACGGCGCCTCCCGTTCGGGTTGGCCCGGCTGTCCGGCCCACCCTCGGCCCACGGTGGCCTTCCGGCCCACGCTCGGCCCACGGAAGAATCTACGCCTCAATACGCCTTAGTCAAGGGAATAGGCCCGTAAACATTGATTATGGTGGGGGTCGTCAACGGCAGCCAGTGAGTGCCGGCAGCGCCACCATTTGACTACGGATCAAAAGGTTGGGGGTTCGAGTCCTCCTGGGCGCACCACCTAATCCCGCTCACCGGATCTCGAAGACTGCCACCGGCCCGTGGCAGGAAGTGCCTGACACAGTCGCAGGCACGTGCGGCACACGCGGGCCGGGGCCGGAGAGGCAGACTGCGCCGCCGGGGCGGCGCAAAGCGGGGCCCGCCGCGAGTGGCAGGGCCGTTGCAAGAATCCGGACGCCGTGCGCACGCAACGAGTCGGCTCGAGACCGGCCGCGACCGCGTTCCTGTTGCTCGTGTGCCTGACGATCGGCGCGGCCGGCGCGCCGTTGCCTGCGGCGACGGACTTCTACACGCTCACGCCCTGCCGCGTCGTCGACACCCGCGGTCCGGACGGACCTCTCGCGGGGCCCGCGCTCGCGGCCGGAGTTTCGCGAACGTTCGATCTCACGGCGTCGGCCTGCGGGGTGCCGCTCGAGGCGGTCGCCGTCTCGCTGAATGCGACGGCCGTCGGCGCGTCGCTGCCGGGCTCCCTCACGGTGTACCCGGGATCGGGGGCGGCGCCGGGAACGAACACGGTGAGTTTCGGGCCGGGAGCCGCCCGCGCGAGCAGCGTGATCGTCGGCCTGTCGGCAGGCTCTCTTTCGGTCGTGAGCTTTCAGCCGTCTGGGAGCGTCCACATCGTGCTCGACGTGAACGGATACTTCGCGCCCTCGCTGCCGCCCCCGCCCACGCCGACTCCGACCCCGTCGCCGACGCAAACGCCAACCCCGACGCCGACACAGACGCCGACGCCGACGCCGACACAGACACCGACTCCTACGCCAACGCCCACTCCTACACCGGCCCCGGATCTCGCGACGTGGCTGACCCTCAACCCGAACGTCGCGGCCGCGATCAAGTGGCAGTTCCAGCCGGCGAACGATCCGTCGATGGGCTCGTACGCGCCGCCCGCCGAGACCGACAAGATCGCGTGGGTGAACTGGTCCCTGTCCCAGAAGGCCGACCTCGACGCGGCATATCTCGACGCGAAGGACTGGCTCGCGCAGGGGGCGATCCAGGTCACGATGCCTTCGGGCGGCCTGAGCGACGCGCCCGCCAACCAGCACCCCGGCGTCTCCGATCCGACGGGCGCCGTGCTGGAATGGGTCACTCCGGCATACATGTGGAAGCTCTACGTCGCACACGTGGGCTTCGCGCTCGCCCTCGAGACCACGCGGACGGTGCCGTGGTCGCTCGCGGACGACACGGACGAGACCCTTCGGTACCTCTTCGACACCTCCGTGATGGGCTGGTACCTGGCGAACGGGAACTTCGGCATGGGAACCTACGCGGGTCCGGCGCTCTACTTCCCGCCGCTCCGCGCGAACAACCGCCCGCAGACCGCGTTTGCGCCCCCGAAGTGGACGTACCCGTTCCTGAGGCAGGCCGGGCTCATGGGGTCCACGCGGCTCGAGACGATCGGCAACGTCCTCCAGTGGATGCGCGTGAACATGACGCACTTCTTCGGGCCGGCGACGATGGGCAACTTCGACGCCGTCTGGCAGTACCGGGGCTGGGTGCCGCTCTCGAGGATCGTGAACGGCTCCGTCGACGCGAACAACCCCGGCTACGGAACGATGCACTGGACCGCGGGCTGCCACGGGAGCGTCGGCTTCCTGCACGAAATGCTCCGCGTCCTGAACGTGCCCGTCCAGCCCGTGTGGGTGGCCGGCCACGAGCTCGCGTACTTCACGTCGGAGAAGCAGTACCTCGACCACGGCGACGACCCGTACAACAGCGTCGTGCGCGTGGACCACCCCGCGAGCCCCCTCTGGAACTACGGCCTCGCGAACGTCGGCCGCTCTGCCGCGAACTTCCACTGAGGGGCGGCGTACGACGTGTCCTCGATGCCCGCGTCCGTCAGGGCGGGCGCGTCGATCCCGAGGCCGATCAAAGTCACGAGCCCCCGATTCTGCTCGCGCGCGCGCGAAGGAGCGCCCGCTCTCTCTCGTTTGCGGTGAGCGCCGCGGCCCGCTCGAAGTCGGCCCGGGCCTCGTCGAGCCGGCCGAGCTTCAGAAGAAGGTCACCCCGCACGCTCGGCAAGAGGTGGTATCGCGCGAGTGCCGGCTCGGCGGCCAGCCTTTCGACGATCGCCAAGCCCGCCGCCGGACCGAACGCCATTCCGTGGGCGATCCCGCGATTCAGCTCGACGACGGGAGAGGGCGAGAGAATCGCGAGCTCGTCGTAGAGCCGGGCGATCCCGGTCCAGTCCGTTTCCTCGAACGTCGCGGCGCGTGCGTGACACGCCGCGAGCGCCGCCTGGAGGGTGTAAGGGCCCCGCGCTCTCGAAAGCCGCTCGGCGTTCGCGAGCGCTTCGAGGCCGCGCCGGATGAGGAGGCGATCCCATCGCGGCCTCGGGGGAGAGAACGGGATGGCAGGCCGTGAAGACGAGCCGCAGGAGGTCGTCTCCGACGTCGTCGTCGAGCGCCGCTTCGAAATTCGCGGCGGCGCTCTCCCGATCGGATTCGAGGGTCCGGCCCAGCTCCTCGTGCTTCTTCTCGAGGAGCTTGCCGCGGCGGAGGTGATCGAGAGCGCGATTCTTCGCCGTGGCCATGAGCCAGGCGCCCGGGTTGTCGGGAACGCCCGTCTCGGGCCACCTCTCGAGGGCGGCGACGAGCGCGTCCTGCGCGAAATCCTCGGCGAGCCCGACGTCTCGAAGCATGCGCGCAAGGCCGGCGACGAGCCTCGGCGACTCGATCCGCCAGACGGCTTCGATCGTGCGATGAGGATCGGGCTCCGTCACGGAGCCCGATCAGAGCATCGTGGAATCGCTGCCGCCCTCACGGGGAGGAGCGCATCTTTCGCCCCGCGCCCGCGCCCCTTGGCAAGGGCGGCCACCGGGATGAACCCACGCTCACACCTCGACGATGACCTTCATGGCATTCTCCTTCGCCGCGTTGCCGAACACGTCATAGGCGTGGAGGATGTCTGCCAGCTTGAAGTGGTGGGTCACCAGCTTGCTCGGGTCGAGCCTGCCGGAGGTGACGGTCTTGAGCAGCATGGGGGTCGTATTCGTATTGACCAGGCCGGTGGTCAGCGTGATGTTGC
>JBBQDQ010000239.1:0-4901 GCA_038319835.1 Thermoanaerobaculia bacterium
CGACGCGCGCGAGGCGTTCCGGATCAGCGCGACGCCGAGAGGGTGACGGGGACGGCCAGCTCCGCTCCGTCCCGGACGACGCGAACCTCCACGGTGTCGCCGATCTGCTGCTTCTCGAGGGCCGACACGAGGTCGTCGTAGTTCGCGACCTTCGCGCCCGCAACGCCGACGATGACGTCGCCGAGGGCGAACGAGCCGTCCGCGCCCCGCCGGGTCGGCCGGAGGCCGGCCTTCGCGGCGCCCGTCCCCTCCTGCACGGTCGCGACGAGGACGCCCGAGATCCCGAGCTGGCGGGTGAAGGCCTCCTGCGCGGGCCCGATCCCGAGGCGCGGGCGGATGACGCGGCCGTGCGCGATGAGCTGGGGAACGACCTCGTTCACGGTGTCCGCCGGGACCGCGAACCCGATCCCCGCGCTCGCGCCCGACGGGCTCGCGATCTGCGTGTTGACGCCGATGAGCCGGCCCGCGCTGTCGAGAAGAGGGCCGCCGGAGTTGCCGGGGTTGATCGCGGCGTCCGTCTGTACGACGTTCTGGATCTTGCGGCCCGTGACGGACTCGATCGTCCGGCCGAGCGCGCTCACGATCCCGGTCGTGAGCGTCTCGTCGAGGCCGAAGGGATTGCCGATCGCGAAGACCTTCTGTCCGACCCGGAGGTCGCGGCTCGACCCGACGAGGATCGGCGGGAGCTTCGCCTCCGGCGCTCCGATCCTGAGGACCGCGAGGTCCTTGTCCGGCTCGGCGCCGACGACGGTCGCCTTCCAGTCGGACTGGTCCGCGAGCGTGACGACGAGGGACGAGGCGTTCACGATCACGTGGAAGTTCGTGACGATGTGGCCTTGGCGGTCCCACACGAACCCCGAGCCCGTCCCCTGCGGGACCTCGGTCATCTCGAAGAAGCTCACCGGCCGCCGCGCGAGGCTCGTGATGTAAACGACGGAGGGGCTGCAGCGCTCGAAGAGCTCGATCGTGGACTTCTCGTCGGAGGCGAGGTCGCCGCGCGCTGTCACGGGCCGCGGCTCGGACGCCGCGCCCTTGAGCGCAGCCGGCGCGGGTGCGACGCGCGCGCCGGAGGGCGCACGCTGCATGAGCGTGAAGACGAGCCACCCCGCCGCGAGGCCGATCAGGACGGGGACGAAGACCGAAGGGCCCCGCCGCCGGGGCGGCGGCGGAGCGTATCCGTAGGCGGGAGGTGGGAGGCTCGACACCGCGCCGTGTCCCCGCGCTTCAGGGCTGGACGCGGACCGACTCGATGACGACCGGGGTGACGGGAGCGTTCACGAACGCGCCGCCCTGGTTCGACGTGGGCGTCGCCTTGACCTTGTTCACGACGTCCATGCCGTCGACGACCTTGCCGAAGACGCAGTAGCCCACTCCATCCGCCGACTGGGCCTTGTCGAGGAACCCGTTGTCCTTCACGTTGATGAAGAACTGGGCCGTCGCGCTGTTCGGGTCGTTCGTGCGCGCCATCGCGAGCGTTCCGACCTTGTTCTGGAGGCCGTTCGAGGACTCGTTCTTGATGGAAGCGTTCGTCTTCTTCTGCGACTTGTCCGCCGTGAAGCCGCCGCCCTGGATCATGAAGCCGTCGATGACGCGGTGGAACACCGTGCCGTCGTAGTGCTTTGCGTTCACGTAGGCGAGGAAGTTCTTCACGGTCTCCGGCGCCTTGGCGGCGTCGAGCTCGATCGTCATCGAGCCCATCGAGGTCTTCATGACGACCGTCGGGTTCTTCACGGGGGTCACTCCCTTCAGAGAAGCGGTGGTGAGGATCAGGGCGAGGATCAGGGTTTTTGTGAGTCGCGTCATGGCCCGGATCTTACGACGCCGGAGGGCGGCCGGGCAGGGCACGGGCGGCGAGGACCAGGAGCAGCCCGGCCGCGACGTTGACCGGCAGGGCGAGGGCGAGTGCCGCCTTCAGGCTCCCGGCGTAGACGCTCAGCCGGCCGATCGTGTAGGGGCCGAGCGCGAGGCCGAGAAACGTCGTGTGGAGGAGAAGAACGGCGCTCGCCGTGCCGCGCAGGCGCGGCGGCACGAGCTCCTGCGCCGTCGTCGTCGCCGGCGCGACCCAGAGGGCGGTCAGGACCGTGATCGGGAGGGCGAGCGCGGCGGCGAGACCGAGGGACGGGGCCGCGAGCATTCCGAGCGCGAACGGGATCGGGAGGAGAACGGACGCGGCGCCCACGAGGAGCCGGCCGTCCGCGCGCTTCTTCCCCCACGCGTCCGCGAGGACGCCGCCGAACGTCGCCCCGAGCCAGCCGCCGGCGGCCGAGATGCCGCCGAGGAGGAGGCCCGTCTTCGCGAGGTTCAGGTGATGCGCGCGGATGAAGTACGGCGCGATCCAGAAGCTCGTCCCGTACGTCCCGAACGCGACGAGGCCGAAACCGAGGTTCGCGAGGACGAGCGGCCGGTTGCGGAAGACGAAGTCGAAGTCTTCGCGGTTGCGCAGGCGCAGCGCCTGCGCCCACGAGAACACGGCGTAGAGCCCGGCGCCGAGCGCGATCCACTGCGCGGAATTCCCGAGGGAGAGCGTCAGGAGCCACGCGACGCCGCCGAGCGCCGCGAACGCGCCGGCGTTCACGAGGAGGCCCGCCGTTCCGGCGCCCGCGGCGGCGAGCGCGAAGAACGTGAAGGGCGGGATCACGGACGCGGACTCGCGCAGGACGGTGCGCATGGGCGTCGTCGTGAGCGGCGGATGGGACGAGGCGCGCGCGGGCTCGCGCAGGCTTCGCACCCACGCCGCGAGGAAGAGCCCGGGCAGGCCGACGGCAAGGAACGCGGCCTGCCAGCCGCGCAGGCCGAGCGGACCGGCGCCGGAGGGGAACGCCGTGTCCCAGCGGTCCACGACGAGGCCGCCGATCCCGAGCCCGAGGCCCGCGCCGAGGTAGATCCCGCTCGAGTAGAGGCCGAGGACGGTCGCCCTCTTCTCTTTCGGGAACCAGTCCGAGAGGAGCGAATACGCCGCGGGCGCCGCGCTCGCCTCGCCGACGCCGACCCCCATCCGCGCGAGCGCGAGCTGGCCGAAGCTCTTCGAGAAGCCCGAGAGCGCCGTCATGAGGCTCCAGAAGAACGCGCCCCACGCGATGAGGCGCCGGCGGTCCCAGGCATCGGCGAGGCGGCCGAGCGGGATCCCGAAGACGGCGAAAAAGACGGCGAAGACGGTCCCGTAGAGGAAGCCGAGCTGCGCGTCCGTGACCTTCAGGTCGGCCTTGATGCGCTCGGCGAGGATCGAGACGATCTGCCGGTCGAGGAAGTTGAAGACGTAGACGAGGACGAGGACGAAAAGGACGTAGCGGGGGTAGCGGCCGCCGTGCGGAGCCCCGTCGGTTGTCTCGGACATCGGCGGATTCTAGAGGCTGCTTCGCCGTGGGCTAGTAGAAGAAGCCCGCCGCCGTCGAGGGAGCGTCGAGCGCGCCGCCCGCGCGTCCGGCGGCCCGGGTCAGGCGGGGCCGACCATTCTCGAGGGGTCGATCCATGCGTCGAACTCTTCCGCCGTCACGAAGCCGAGCGCGAGCGCGGCCTCCCGCAGCGTCGTGCCCTCTGCGTGAGCCTTTTTCGCGATCGCGGCGGCCTTGTCGTATCCGATGTGCGGGTTGAGAGCGGTCACGAGCATCAACGACCTGCCGACGAGCTCGGCGATCCGCGCGCGGTCCGGCTCGATCCCCGCGGCGCAATGGATCCGGAAGCTCCGGCAGCCGTCCGCGAGGAGGCGGACCGACTCGAGAACGTTGTGGATCATGACGGGCTTGAAGACGTGGAGCTCGAAGTTCCCCTGGCTGGCCGCAAATGCGACCGCCGTGTCGTTCCCGTAAACCTGCACGACGACCATCGTGAGGGCTTCGACCTGCGTCGGGTTCACCTTGCCCGGCATGATCGAGGAGCCGGGCTCGTTCTCCGGGATTCGGATCTCCCCGATCCCGCTGCGCGGCCCGGAGGCGAGCCAGCGCACGTCGTTCGCGATCTTCATGAGGGAGCCCGCGAGCGTCCGGAGCGCGCCCGAGGCGAAGGCGAGCGCGTCGTGCGCCGCGAGCGCCTCGAACTTGTTCGGGGCGGACACGAACGGGTGGCCGGCGAGCGCCGCAACCCGCGCCGCGACGCGGACGGCGTACTCCGGGTGCGTGTTCAGGCCCGTTCCGACCGCGGTCCCGCCGATCGCGAGCTCGAGGAGGTGGGGCAGAGCCTGCGCGACGTGTGCCATCCCGTGGTCGAGCTGCGCGACCCAGCCCGAGATCTCCTGCCCGAGCGTGAGGGGGACGGCGTCCTGCAGGTGCGTGCGGCCGATCTTCACGACGCCCGAGAAGGCCTTCGCCTTGGCGTCGAGGACGTCGCGCAGCTCCCGGACCTCGGGGAGGAGGCGCTCCTCGATCTCGCAGACGGCCGCCATCGACATCGCCGTCGGGAACGTGTCGTTCGAGGACTGGGACATGTTCACGTCGTCGTTCGGGTGGATCGGAGACTTCGAGCCGACGACGCCGCCCGCGAGCTCGATCGCGCGATTCGCGATCACCTCGTTCACGTTCATGTTCGTCTGGGTCCCGCTGCCCGTCTGGAAGACGACGAGAGGGAAGTGGGCGTCGAGCTTCCCGTCGGCAACTTCCTGCGCGGCGGCCGCGATGAGGGCGGCCTTCTCGGGCGGGAGAAGGCCGAGGTCGCGGTTCGCCTCGGCCGCGGCCCGCTTCAGGAGGCCGAACGCGCGCAGGAGCGGCCGCCCGAAGCGGATCTCGCCGATCTCGAAGTTCTCGAGCGAGCGCTGCGTCTGGGCTCCCCAGTAGCGGTCCGCCGGGACGGCGACCTCGCCCATCGTGTCTTTCTCGATCCGAGTGGCCATGGGACTCTCCTCGCGAGACTTCGTCGCAGCAATGTTACGCGTGAGACGATTTCACTTAAGGACAGATGCCCGAGTCTCG
>JBBQDQ010000240.1:0-4857 GCA_038319835.1 Thermoanaerobaculia bacterium
CGGAGGCACCGTCCACGCGCGCGGCTTCGAGGATCTCGTCCGGGAGCGACATCGCGTACTGCCGGATCAGGAAGATCCCCCAGAGGCTCGCCGCAGCCGGCAGCACGACCCCCGCCATCGTGTTCACGAGGCCGAGCGACCGCAGGAGGAGGAACAGCGGCAGCATCGCGACCTGCCCCGGCACGACCATCCCCGCGACGAGGACCGAGAAGAGCACCCCCCGGCCCCGGAACCGCAGCTTCGCGAGCGCGTATCCGGCCAGAGCGTTGATCGCGAGCGACAGGAGCGTGACGGCGCCCGCGATCGACACGCTGTTCGCGAAGGCCCGCCCGATCGAGAGCCTTTCGAACAGAGCGCGATAGTGCTCGAGCGTGGGGCGCGCCGGGACGAGCGCCGGCGGGATCGCACTCGCTTCGCCGGTCGCCATGAGCGACGCCGAGATCATCCAGACGAGCGGGAAGGCGGCGGCGAGCGCGCCGGCGGCGAGGAGGGCGAGGACGGCCCACGCGCCGAGGCGGCGCCTCACGGCGCGCTCCTCTGCAGACGGACCTGCAGCATCGAGACCGCGAGGATGATCACGAAGAGGACGAAGGCGATCGCGGCTCCGACGCCGATGTTCCAGAAGCGGAAGCCCTCCTTGTACATGAGGAGCGCGACGCTCAGCGTCGCGTTGTTCGGCCCGCCTGTCCCCCCCGTCATGACGTACGGCTCGGCGAAGAGCTGGAAGTAGCCGATCGTCGTGACGATTGCGACGAACAGCATCGTCGGACGGAGCATGGGAAGCGTGATCCTCCGGAACTGCGTCCACGGGCCCGCGCCGTCGAGACGTGCGGCCTCGTAGAGCACGTCCGGAATCGCCTGCAGGCCCGCGATGAAGAGGATCATCCCGTAGCCGAAGTTCTTCCAGACGGCCATGAGGACGAGCGCGGGCATGGCGGCGCGAGGATCGCCGAGCCAGTCCACGGCCGGGACCCCAAGGTGCCCGAGGAGAAGGTTCAACGGGCCGGCGCGCGGGTGGTAGAGGTACCGCCAGACCGTGGCCACAGCGACGAGCGTCGTGACGACCGGCGCGAAGTACACCGTCCGGAAGAAGCCGCGCGCGCGCGCCGCGCGTGCGTTCAGGAGCAGCGCGGCGCCGAGGCCGGTCGCGATCGTGAGCGGTCCGCCCACGGCGACGAAGAACGCCGTGTTGCGGAGCGCACGGAAGAACAGCGGGTCGGAAAGCAGGCGCGCGTAGTGCCTGAGGCCCACGAAGCGCCACGCGTGGTCCTTGCCGAGCGTGTAGAGGTCGACGTCCGTCAGGCTGACGAGGAAGCCCGCCACCACGGGCCCCGCGAAGAAGACGAGCAGCACCGTGAGCGCCGGCGCCATGAACAGCCAACCGGTCCGCTCCCGGCGGGACACGTCAGCGCGCACGGGGCGTCCTTCGGTCCAGCAGCTCGCGGCGCTTCCCGAGGATGCGGTCGGCATCCCCGTCGAGGACCTCCAGCGCCGAGTCGAGGCTGCGGCCCCCGTGGACGACCTCCTGCAGCCGCTCGGCCATACGCTGCGCGATCGACTCCCACTCCGGCACCTTCGGCGCCGGCTGCACGTGCTCGAGCTGCGCCGCGAACGCCGCCGCCTTCGCGTCCGTCGCGAGGGGCGGGACCTTCCACACGCTCCGCCGGGCGGGCAGGTCGCCGACGAGCGCGTAGAACCGCGCCTGCTGCGCCGGCTCGGAAAGGAACTCGACGAGCGCCCACGCGGCGTCCTCGCGCGGCGAGCCCCGGAACAGGGCGAGGCTCGAGCCTCCTGCGAGCGACACGCCCGGGACCTCCCCGCCTTCCGCCGCGGGCAGAGGGGCCGTGGACCAGGCGCCATCCCGGCCGGCCGGCAGCCTCCGCCGGAACTCGCCGAGGTTCCACGGACCGGTGATCCACGACATGAAATCCCCCGAGTCGAACTGCTGGTAGACGTTCGACACCTGGGCGTTCGAGAGCGTGGGCGCGAAGCCCCTCGTGAAGAGCGACACGTAGAACGCGGCGGCCTTCCGGAACTCCGCCCCCCGGAACGCCCCGTACCGCCCGCCGTCGCGGAGCAGCGGCGAGCCGGCCTGGAAGCCGAGGACGAACGGCTGCGCCCACTCGTCCGTGGGCAGGAGGATGGGGAACTGGGACGGGCCCGCGCGCTGGCGGAGCGCCTCCAGAGCCGCGTCCAGTTCGGCCCAAGTGCGGGGCGGCCGCGCGACGCCCGCCTCGCGCAGGAGATCCGCCCGGTAGAAGAGGACGCGCGTGTCCACGTACCACGGCACGCCCCAGAGCACGCCGTCGATCACGTTCGTGTCCCAGATGCCGGGAAAATAGTCCGCCCGCGGCGTCGAGTGCGAGAGACGCCCGTCCAGGGGTACGAGCGCGCCGAGCGCGGAGAGCTCCGGAATCCACGTGTTTCCGAGCTGGGCCACGTCCGGCAGCTGCCGCCCCACGAACGCGGTGAGGAGTTTTTCGTGCGCGGCCGTCCACGGAACCTGCTGCACCCTCACGTGCAGGCCCGGATGCCGCTTCTCGAAGTCCGGGATCATCTCGCGCACGACCTCGCCCTCGCGCCCGAACGCCCAGAAACGCAGGTCCGCGTCGCGGCCGCGCGCACACGCCCCGCCCGCTGAGGCGACGGACACGGCGGCGAGCAGGGCGCCCGCGCGGGCGTTCAGCGCGGCGCGGCGTCGAGCCATCCGCCGACGAAGCCCGCCTTCCGGAGGCCGGCCACGATCCAGGGGTTCTTACGCATCAACCGCCACACGAGCCCGCTACGGTGATTCTCGATCATGGCGGCGACGGGGCCCACGTCGATGCCGATCCAGTCCGTGTCGTACCACCCGGCGCCGGGGACGACGCGCCCGTGATGCACCGGCACGCTCGTGAACGTGAACGTCGGATTGAAGGCGTCGAGGAACCCGAATCGCCCCCACAGGTTCGTTCCGTGGCGGTCGCGCATCGCCTCGAGCGCGGGAATCACGATCTCCGGCGCGAAGGCGATCGAGCTCGCCGCCGCGGTCGGGGCGATCGTCCCGTCGTCGTTCGTCCACGTCGTGGACGTCCCGCGGGCGCCGTACGTCAGAAACCGCACGGGACGTCCGTTCACAAGGAGCGTCACGTCGGCCGGGCCGTCGCACGCGGAGAGCCCCCAGACGTCGCCGCCGTAGCCCGCGAACCCGCCGGGGTTGGCGTCCGCGTAGGCGCGGTGCGCGTACGTCGCACGGCGCGAGTTCTCGAAATAGTCGATGCCCTTACTGCGCATGTACGCGTCCTGGATCCCGCGAAAGTCCAGCCAGACGTGTGCGAACTGGAAGCCGAAGAGCGGAGCGAACTGAACGTACGTCTGCCCGTGGTTCGCCGCCCAGACGTACGAGCCCGTGAACGCCGTCCACACCTCCGGCCCGACGGCATGCGTGGGCGAGCCGAGCGCGAGGACGAGAAGGATCATCGCCTCGTCGTAGCCGTGCCAGTCGGCCTCGGCGAAGCCCTCTTCCGGCGTCCACGCCATCGCAAGGCGGGGCGGGCGCACGAGCATCCAGTCCCATTCGACGCGCCGGTAGAGCGTCTCGGCGAGGGCGCGGATCTCGGTCTCGGCGGCGTCCGCGCCGTCGAAGTACTCGCGAGCCGTGAGCGCCCCCGCGATGAAGAGCGCCGTGTCGATCGACGACAGCTCGACCTTCTCGAAACGGACGCCCGTCTCCATGTCGAGGAAGTGGTAGAAGAAACCGCGATAGCCGGTCGCGCCGGACGGATCCGGGCCCTGGGGCGCGTCCGCGAAGAACCGCAGGGTCGCGAGGACGCGTGCGGCGCCCGCCTCGCGCGTCACCCGGCCGCGCTCGACCGCGCCCGGGATGGCCGTGAGGCCGAAGCCGACGGCCGCGACGCTCGAGAAGGACGGCGTCGGCCACCGGTCGGGGACGAGGAACGTGCGCGGATGCGCGAGCTCCCAGAAATAGAGGAACGAGCGATTCTCCATCTCGTCCAGGAACGGCTCGGTACGCGCCCGGACCGGGACCAGGACCGGCGCGGGCGTGGCCGGGCGCGCGGTGAAAGGCGGGGCGACCGCCGCGGGCCCGCCGCCTCTCCCGCACGCGGCGAGCTGCGGGGCCAGAAGGACGAGAAAAAGGCCCAGGCGGGCCCGCACGCTGCGGACCCGCCCGGGGCTGGAGGAGGCCGGGAGGACCGGGATCAAGCGATCAGAAGCCGAACTTCGCGCCGACTTGCAGGCGGCGCGGGTTGTACGCCTGGTCGGTCCGGCCGTAGTGCGCGTTCACCTCCGGGAGAGCGGGCTGCCATCCGTCGTAGTACTGCTCGTTCGTGTAGTTGAAGACGTTGATGGCCTCGAAGAACACACCCACGCTCATCGACCCGCCGAACGAGAAATTCTTCTCCAGCCGCAGGTCGATGCTCTCGGTCCATTTTGGCGGATCGCCGCCGCCGGGACTGTCGACGCACTTGTCGTAGCCCTTCGAGCAGTCTGTGTTGCTGAAGGGATAGCCGGAGCCGAGGCTCGCGACCGTGCTGAACCGGAAGTCCAGGGGGAGTCCCACGGTGGCCGTCAACAGGATCGTGTGCTTCTGGGCGAGCGGACTTCTCTGCTGAGTGCCGAGGGCGGGATCGACCAGCTGGAAGCTGAAAAGGTCGGTCCCGGTCTGCAGGGCGTCGGCATAGACGTACGAGAGGTACGCACCCCAGCGGGACGCCACCGAGAACGGCTTGTCGAGGCTGAACTGGAAGGAGTTGAACCAGCCCTCCTTCTGACGGTTGATGAGCGAGAAGCCGAATCCCGCGGCGGGCCGGGCTCCCCAATCGCACGTGCCGTCGGCGGCCTTGATGCCGCAGGTCC
>JBBQDQ010000241.1:0-4780 GCA_038319835.1 Thermoanaerobaculia bacterium
GTTCTCGCTCACCGTGTCGAACGTCGGCACTGGGCCGACGAACGCGCCCGTCACCGTGTCCGACACTCTGCCCGCCGGCTTCACGCCGACGGCCGCGAGCGGCACGGGCTGGGCCTGCACGGTCACACCGCCGGCCATCTCCTGCTCGCGCGCCGACGTCCTCGGGGCGAGCGCCGCGTGGCCGCCGATCTCGGTCACGGTGAGCGTCCTTCAGTCCGCCGCGGCGAGCATCACGAATACCGCCACCGTGGGTGGGGGCGGCGACGTGACGCCGGGCAACAACGGGGCGACGGACGTCGTCCCGGTCGTCTCCTCGGCGGACCTCGCGATCGTCAAGACCGGCCCCGCGAACGCGATCCCGGGGAACAACGTCGTCTACACGCTCGTCGTGACGAACAACGGCCCGTCGGACGCGGCGGCCGTGGTCGTGGCGGATCCGACCCCGGTGAACCTCGCGTTCGTGTCGAACACGGGCGCATGCGCGACGCCGTTCCCGTGTGCGCTCGGCGCGGTGCCCGTGGGAGCGACGCGCACGATCACGACGACGTTCGCGGTCCCGGCCGGCTACACGGCGCCGAGCCCGATCGTGAACACCGCGACCGTCTCGTCGTCCACGCCGGACCCGAATCCGGCGAACGACACGTCGACGGCCCAGACGTCCGTCGCCGCGGATCTCACACTCGTGAAGACCGTCCAGCAGTTCCCCGCGAGCGCGCAGGCCGTCTACACGCTCCTGGTGACGAACAACGGCCCGTCGACCGCGACGAACGTCGTCGTGACCGATCCGCTGCCGGCCGCCGTGACGTTCCTCGGCGTGACGACGACGCAGGGGAGCTGCACGCCGGGCCCGAACGTGAGCTGCGCCCTCGGGACGATGGCGATGGGCGCGACGGCCACGATCCAGATCACCGTGCAGCTGCCCCCCGCTCCGGTCCCGCCGATCCGGAACACGGCGACCGTCGCGGCGGACCAGTTCGACCCGGACGCCACGAACAACAGCTCGTCCGCGGACCTGTCCGCCGTGCCCGCCATCCCGACGCTTTCCGAGTGGGGCCTGATGCTCCTCGGCCTCGCGCTGGCGCTCGCGGGCGCGCGCTCCCTCCGACGCTGACCCGTCAGCCGGCGGCGTCCGCCCGGAGCTTGTTGTACGCGTCCAGGGCGGCGACCTTGTAGCACTCGGCGAACGTCGGGTAGTTGAAGACGGTGTCGACGAGGACATCGAGCGTTCCGCCGAGGGCGAGGAAGCTCTGCCCGATATGGATGAGCTCCGTCGCGGACGTTCCGAGGATGTGGACGCCGAGGATGAGGCGTGTCTCGCGGTGGACGAGGAGCTTGAGGAGGCCGATCTGGTCTCCGACGATCGCGCCCCTCGCGATCTCGCGGTAGTGCGCGACGCCCGTTTCGTAGGGGATGGATTCCGCCGTGAGCTGGCCTTCTGTCTTCCCGACCATCGAGATCTCCGGCACCGAGTAGATCCCGATCGGGTAGAGGTGGGGCAGCGACGTGCACGGCACCCCGAACGCGTGGCAGGAGGCGAGGCGCCCCTGCTCCGAGGACGTCGACGCGAGCGCGGGGAAGCCGATGACGTCGCCGACGGCGTAGATGTGCGGCTGCGCCGTCCGGTAGTGCTCGTCGACGACCAGACGGCCGCGGTCGTCCGGGGTGAGACCGGCGGACTCGAGTCCGAGGCCCGCCGTCGCGCCGACACGGCCGATCGAGTAGAGGAGGAGGTCGGCACCGATCTTCTTGCCGGACTTGAGCGTCACGCCGACGTGCCCGGGTCTCTCGACGGCCGCCTGGGCCACCTCCTCACCGAGGCGCAGCGCGCAGTCGAGGTTCCTGAGGAAGAACGAAAGCGCCTCGCTGATCTCCGCGTCGGCGAAATCGAGGAGGACGGGCCGCTTGTCGACGAGCGTGACCTCGATCCCGAGCGCCGCGAACATCGAGGCGTATTCGACCCCGATGACGCCCGCGCCCACGACGATGAGAGACCGGGGCAGCTTCCGGAGCGTGAGGATCCCGTCGGAGTCGATCACGGTCTCGCCGTCGACGGGAACCGGAGGCGGAGAGGGCTTCGTCCCGACCGCGATGACGATCTTCTCCGCCTCGATGTCTACCGTTCCCGCCGAGCCGGCCACGGTCAGGGTGTGCGGCCCCGTGAACGCCGCGCTTCCGCCGAGGAGCGCGATCCCGTTGCGCTTCATCTGGGCGCGGATGACCTCGATCTCGCGTGTGATGACCAGGTTGCAGCGGAAGAGCAGGTCCCCCATCGTGACGTCGTCCTTCACGGTGTAGGACGCGCCGTAGTTCGCGCGCTGGGCGATCCCGCTCAGGTAGAGGACGGCCTCGCGGAACGTCTTGGACGGGATCGTCCCCGTGTTCACGCAGACGCCGCCCACCATCTCGCGCTTCTCGCAGATCCCGACCTTCTTGCCGAGCTTGGCGGCCTGCACGGCCGCCCGCTGTCCGGCGGGACCCGTCCCGAGGACGACGAGATCGAACGTTTCCATGAGCGGGGGATTCTAGCCGCCCATGTGAAGATCCCGGGTAGTGCGCGCCGCCGGCGAGGGCCCCGTCCGGGCCGTCCTGTTCGACATGGACGGCGTCCTCGTGTTCAGCGAGGACGCCTGGTTCGCCGTCTACAACGAGACGCTCGAGCACTTCGGGCACGCCGCGATTCCGCGGCCGGCGTTCGACGCCATTTACGGCAACGGTACCGCGGCGGACCGCGACGCCTACATGCCCGAGCGGGCCGTTGCCGAGGTGGACGCGGCCTACGAGCGCCTCTTCGCGGCCCGGCTGGATCGGATCCGTCCGAACCCGGAGGCCGCGAACGTGCTCCGGGAGCTGCGGCGAATGGGTGTCGCGACCTCCGTCGCGACGAACACGAACCGCCCGCTCGCGGGCCGCATCCTCGAGGCGCAGGGCCTCCTCGGCCTCGTGGACGCCGTCACGGGCGCCGACGAGGCGGGGGCGGGAAAGCCGGACCCGGCCGTCGTCCGCCTCGCAGCCGAGAGGGCCGGCGCTCCCCTCGACGCCTGCGTCTTCGTCGGCGACTCGCGGTTCGACGAAGAGGCCGCCCGGCGGGCGCCGGTGCGCTTCCTGGGTTACCGGTACGGCTCGGCGGATCGGGTCGAGTCCCTCGAGTCGCTGCTCCCTCTCGCCGTGCCCGCCAGAACCCAAAGGCTCCCAGCCCCGTAGAAGAAGGACGCCATGCCCGCCGACTGGAAGAAGCTCGCCGAGGAAACCGCCCACTCCTTCGACCCGGACGAGGTGCACGGGATGTGGTCGGTCGACTGGCGGAGGGCGCGAGAGGCGTTCTTCGAGGACTACCGCCTCGAGATCGAGGCCGAGCCGCGCCGGTTCCGCCGGGGGCTCCGGAAGGCGAATGCGGTCGTCTACGGCCTCACCAGCCGCCTCGCGCCTCCCCGCCGGATCGTCTTCGCGTTCGTCCTCGTCCTCGTCGTCCTCGCGGTCCTCGAGCATGCGGTGACGGACGGGCGATCGGGCTGGTCGCACGCCGCTCTCTTTGTCTCCGTACTCGCCCTCATGTTCCTCCTCGCGATGGAGCTCATCGACAAGCTCCACTTCAAGGACGAGCTCGTGATGGCGCGCGCGCTGCAGGCCCAGCTCGTCCCCCGCCCGCTGCCGGAGATCGGGGCCTTCGAGCTCGCGGGCGAGAGCCGGGTCGCGAACACGGTCGGCGGCGACCTCTTCGCGTTCGAGCCCCTCTCCGGCGGGCGCGTCGCGGTCCTCTTCGGCGACGCGTCGGGTCACGGGATGGCGGCGGGCCTCGTCATGGCCGTTACGCATGCGGCCTTCCGGACGCAGCTCGGCGTCGACGCCTCCCCGCTGGCCATGGCGACGTCGCTGAACCGCGTGCTCTGCGAGACGGGGAGCTCCCGGTCGTTCTTCGCGGGGATCTGCGGCCTCCTCGAGGCCGATGGCGCGTTCACGGCGATCGTCGCGGGCCATCCGCCCGTCCTCCGCCTCGACGCGGAGGGCCGGGTCCTCGAGCGCGTCGGGACGGGGTCGTATCCTCTCGGCATCAAGAAGAGCGCCGTGTGGCCCCTGCAGACGACGTCCCTCGCCCCGGGCGAGACGCTGCTCTTCCACTCGGACGGGCTGCCCGAGGCACGCGGGGAGAACGGCGGCGAGTTCGGCGACGCGCGCGTGGAAGCCGTCGCGGCCCGGAAGGTCGGCGCGCGCCCCGGCGAGCTCGTCGCGGCGCTCACGGCCGACCTCGACCGGTTCCTCGGGCGCGTCCCGATCGACGACGACGTCTCGATCGCGGCGGTGCGCCGCAAGGTCGTGTGACGGACGGCCGCGGGGCGCGCCGGGGCGCGCTCCTCATCGGCGCCGCCGCGCTCCTCTGGTCGACGGGCGGCCTCGCGATCAAGCTCGTCCCGCTCTCCGCGTTCGGCGTCGTCTTCTGGCGGTCGCTCGTGGCGGGGATCTTCCTGCTCGCCGTGTTCCGCCCGTCGCGCGAGAGGTGGCGGCACGCGGCCCCGTCCACGGTCGTCGTCTACGCGCTCATGATCCTGACGTTCGTGTCCGCGACGAAGATGACGACGGCCGCGAACGCAATCTTCCTGCAGTACACGGGTCCGCTCTACGTCCTCGCGCTCGCACCGTTCCTCCTGAAAGAGCCGTTCCGGAAGCTCGACGCGGCCGCCCTCGCCGTCGCGCTCTCGGGGATGTCGCTCTTCTTCGTGGGACGGCTGGACCCGGGCGCGTTCAACGGGAACATCGTCGCGGTCGTGTCCGGCGTGTTCTTCGG
>JBBQDQ010000242.1:0-4667 GCA_038319835.1 Thermoanaerobaculia bacterium
AATGCCGCAACCCCTTCAAGAGCATCCTCGTGCGCGGCGTCGAGACCCTCTGGGCGATCGACGAGGCGCTCCGGATCCTGCGCTCCTACGAGCCGCCGGACCCGCCCTACGTCGACGTCGTCCCGCGGGCCGCGTCGGGCGCGGCCGCGACGGAAGCTCCGCGCGGCCTCCTCTTCCATCGCTACCGGATCGACGCCGACGGACTCATCCAGGAGGCGCGCATCGTTCCGCCCACCGCGCAGAACCTCCGGGCCATGGAAGCCGACCTCCGCGGGTTCGTCCAGGACCACCTCGACATCGCCGAGGAGCGCCTGACCCTCCTCTGCGAGCAGGTCGTCCGCAACCACGACCCGTGCATCTCGTGCGCGACGCATTTCCTGAAGCTCCGGATCGAAAGGGACTGACGTGGATCCGCTCGTCGTCATCGGCGTCGGGAATCTCTTCCGCGGCGACGACGCGGCGGGCCTCCTTGCCGCGCGCCGCCTTCGGCCTCACCCCGGCGTGCGCGCGGTCGAGCACACGAGGGACGGGCTCTCGCTCATGGACCACTGGGAGCCGATCGATCACGTCGTCGTTGTCGACGCGCTGCGCTCGGGGCACGCTCCGGGGACCATCATTCGCTTCGAGGCAACCGAGGGGCCCGTGCCGGGCGACATCGGGTGGCTCTCCTCGCATTCGGCCGGTGTCGCCGAAGGGATCGAGACTGCGCGGGCGCTCGGACGCCTCCCCTCGTCCCTCACGGTCTTCGGCATCGAGGCCGGCTGTGTCGATCCCGGCGAGGACGTGACGCCCGCCGTGGCCCGGGCCGTGGAAGAGGTCGCGCGCGCGATCCTCGACGGCATAGCCCGAAACTGACGGCTACTTCCCGAGCTCCCCGGCGACCCTTGCGGCCGTCTCGACGCCCCGCGCGAGGACCGAGCGGATGCGGCCGTCCTCGAGCGCCAGGATGCCGGCGATCGTGCAGCCGGCGGGCGTCGTCACGTCGTCCTTGAGGGCCGCGGGGTGGCGGCCCGTCGTGAGGACCATCTCCGCGGCGCCCATCGTCATCTGGGCCACGAGCGTGGTCGCGACGCTGCGCGGCAGGCCGCGCATGACGCCTCCGTCCGCGAGCGCCTCGATGATGATGTAGATGAAGGCCGGGCCGCTCGCCGAGAGGCCCGTCACCGTGTCCATGTGCTTCTCCTCGAGCTCGAGGACCTTCCCGAGGGGCTCGAAGATCTCCGTCGCGAGCGCGACGTCGCCGTCCGTTGCATGGCTGCCCTTCGAGAGCACGGTCATGCCCTTCCCGATCAGGCACGGCGTGTTCGGCATCGCCCGGAGAACCGGCGTCGAGTCGCCGAAGTGCCCCTCGATGAAGCCGGTGCTGATGCCGGCGGCGATCGAGATCACGAGCGGCGGCTTCTTCCTCTTCCCCTTGATGGACTCGACCGCCTTCGCGACATCCTTCGGCTTCACGCACAGAAGGACGATGTCGGCGTCCGCGGCGGCGTCCGCGTTGGCGGTCGTGCAGGGGAATCCGAGCTCTTTGGCGAACTTCTCGGCGCTCGCCTTCGTGCGCGCGGTCGCACGCAGGGCCTGGGCCTTGACCTTCCCGGACCGGAGGAGACCCGAGGCGATGCTCCGGCCCATGGTTCCGGACCCGATGACGGCGATCTTCTTCTGCGCGAGCATGTTCGGACTCCTTCGGCGACGCCGCCAGTTTACGGCGTCGCGCGCCGACGCCACGTCAGGGTGCGGTCGGGCGCCTTCTCCTGAGACGAGATCGCGATCGGACGAAGAGAGAGAAGAGAAGAATCTTCTGCGAATGAGTAGGAGCGGCGGATCGTCCGGCCGACGCGATTCGGGACGAAGGCCGTCTCGACGT
Source organism: Thermoanaerobaculia bacterium (assembly GCA_038319835.1). Classification (GTDB taxonomy): domain Bacteria; phylum Acidobacteriota; class Thermoanaerobaculia; order UBA5066; family UBA5066; genus Fen-183. The sequence continues at coordinate 1,865 of JBBQDQ010000242.1, forward strand.
GATGCAGCACCTCGTGGCACACCTCATCCAGCTCCCACCGCCCGGCATACCCTCCGTACGCGGCTCCCGCCGCCGGCCCCCTCCCCCTCCTACCTTCCAAGAGCTCTTCGTCTTCTATTCTCTTCAGCTCCCAAACCCCGACGAACCGCTGGATAACGCTCATCCTGTTCTTCCTTGCCCCAAACCCCCTCGGGTATAGTTCGCGCACAACACAAGCATCTGAGTCTCAGGAGGCATCCGATGAAGCGTACCGCGTTGGTCTCGCTCCTCGCCCTCGCCCCGGCGTTCGTCTCCGCCGCGCCGGCCCCGGCCGCCGACAAGATCGTCTTCGGCGCCGCCGTGTCGCTCACGGGCAAGACGGCCAAGGAAGGCGAGTACACGCGCGACGGCTACAACTTCTTCGTCGACAAGATCAACGAGATGGGCGGGATCACCGTCGGCGGGAAGAAGTACAAGGTCGAGGTCAAGTACTACGACGACGAGTCGAAGTCCGAGCGGACGGCCCAGCTCATCGAGAAGCTCATCAACGAGGACAAGGTCACGTTCATCCTCGGTCCCTACGGCTCGGCGCCCTCGGGCACGGCCGCCCCGATCTGCGAGAAATACAAGATCCCGATGATCGAGGCGAACGGCTCGGCCGAGTCGATCTTCAACAAGGGCTACAAGTACACGTTCGCGGTTCTCTCCCCCGCGAAGCTCTATCTGAAGGGCGTCATCGACCTCGTCCTCACGAAGGACAAGAACGTCAAGACCGTCGCCGTCCTCGGCGAGAACGAGCCGTTCTCCAAGGAGGTCGCGAGCGGCGCGGCCGACTATGCGAAGGAGAAGGGGCTCACGGTCGTCTACCAGGAGCTCTACCCGACCGGGACGCAGGACGTCAGCGCGCTCCTGACGAACATCAAAGCGAAGAACGCCGACGTCGTCCTCGGGGCCGGGCACTTGCAGGACTCGCTCCTCATCGTGAAGCAGGCCAAGGACCTCGGCGTCACGCCGAAGGCGATGGGCTTCTCGGTCGGGCCGTCCTCGCCGGAGTTCCGCGAGAACCTCAAGGGCAACGCGGACTACGTCTTCGGCGCCACCCAGTGGACGGAGGCCCTCAAATACAACGGCGACGACCCCTGGAAGACGCCGAAGGCCTACGGTGACGCGTTCCGCGCGAAGTACCCGAAGTACTCGGTCATCCCGTACCAGGTGGCCGAGTCGTCAGCCGCGGTCATCGCGTTCTGGCGCGCGATCGAGAAGGCGAACTCGCTCGATCCGACGAGGGTCCGTGACGCGATCGCGGCGCTCGACATCATGACGTTCTACGGTCCGATCAAGTTCGACTCCCGCGGGATCAACATCTACAAGCCGATGGCCGTCGAGCAGCTCCATCCGGACGGAAAGAAGTACACGGTGTTCCCCGCGAGCGTCGCCGAGAGGGACGCGCTCTACCCGATGGTCCCCTGGGACAGGCGTAAGTGAGCCTCGGTGAGCTCGGGCAGATCTTCGTCAACGCGGTCCTCCTGAGCGGAATCCTCGCGCTCGTCGCGCTCGGGTTCTCGCTCGTGTGGGGGATCATGAACATCGTGAACCTCGCGCACGGGGCGTTCATCGTCCTCGGCGCATACGTCACGTTCTTCCTGCACGAGCTCCTCCACGTCGACCCGTTCCTCTCGATCCCGGCCTCGATGCTGGTCCTGTTCACGCTCGGCTGGGGCATTCAGCGCGGGCTGATCAACCAGATCATCAAGGCGCCGCTCCTCGCGACGTTCCTCCTGACGTTCGGGCTCGAACTCCTCATCGTCAACCTCATCAATTTCTTCTTCAAGGCCGACCTGCGCTCCGTGACGACGCCCTACAGCGGCACCGGATTCACGCTCGGGAGCGTCCGGATCCCGTACATCCGGCTCGGGGCGCTCGGCGTCTCCCTCTTCCTCGTCGCGGCGCTCGCCTGGTACCTGAAGAGCACGCGCACGGGCCGGGCCATCCGGGCGACAGGCATGGACCTCGACGCGGCGCGCCTCACAGGCGTCAAGGTCGCCGCCGTCTACGCCTCGACGTTCGCGATCGGGGCCGGCATGGCCGGCGCCGCGGGCTCGCTCCTCTCGATGATCGTCCCCTTCGACCCGAACCTCGGCGGAACGTACACGCAGCGCGCCTTCGCGATCTGCGTCCTCGGAGGCCTCGGCAACGTCGCGAACGTCGTGATCGGCGCCTCGATCTACGCGTTCGTGGACGTCTTCGTGGGCGCCCGGCTGCCGTCGCTCTCCCGGGCGGTCACGTTCGCGCTCCTCGTCCTCCTCCTCGTCCTCCGCCCGCAGGGCATCGCCGGAAAGTCGGCGTGAGGAGGGGCTTGGCGGTTGCGGGGACGCTCGCGGCCCTCGTGCTCCTCGTGCTTCTCCCGCGGCTCGTCTCGAGCTACAAGCTCCTGACGTACACGCGGTTCCTGCTCCTCGCGCTCACCGCGCAGGGCTGGAACTTCATCGGCGGGTACACCGGCTACGCCGCGTTCGGCAACGTCGCCTACTTCGGGATCGGGGCCTACACGACGGGCCTCCTCATGCTCGGGACGTGGCAAGTGCCCTTCTTCCCCGCGCTCGGGGCGGGCGCGCTCCTCGCGGCGGGCGTCGCGATCCTCCTCGGGCTCCCGATCCTCAGGCTGAAGGGCCACTACTTCGCGATCGCGACGCTCGGGGTCGCGGAGGCTCTCGCCCAGGTCGCCGACAACTGGGACAGCGTCACCGAAGGGTCCACGGGCATCGACCTCCCGCTTCGGAGCGACGGCGAGTTCTTCTACTACACGGCTCTGGGGTTCGTGATT
>JBBQDQ010000243.1:0-4659 GCA_038319835.1 Thermoanaerobaculia bacterium
GCTCGTCGCGGCCGGGACGAGCGAGCTCTTCCTCGTCCTGCCCGATACGGCGGCCGACGGGCGCCTGCTCGCCGAGCTGGACCTCGCCGCCGCGCACGTCGCGGTGCCCGCGGTCCTGCGCGACGGCGTCCCCCTCGCGCCGCCTCCCGAAGACCTCCGCCTCGCCGCGGGCGACACGCTCGTCCTCGTCGGGGCACACGAGGACCTCGCGCGCGTCCTGCCGCGTCTCGAAGCGCCGGCCTCCGAGTCCTCCGCCGCGCCCGCCGTGACGCCGGGTTGACTCCGCGCCCGAAGGGGCGCAGATTGTCGCCAGCCTGGGGGTGGCCCGCGAGGGCCTGAGATCACACCCCGGAACCTGATCCGGCTCGCACCGGCGTAGGGAAAGGCGGCAGGCCATGGCTTCCGGAACGATTCGCTCCCCTCTTCTCGCACTCCTCGTTTGCCCCGCGCTTCTGCGCGGGGCCGACACGCCTCCCGCCCCGACTCCGACGCCCGTTCCGACGCCGGCGCGCGCGGAGAGCGTCGTCGTCCGGGCGATCCGCGGCGACGACGAGGCGCCCGTCACGAAGACGGATCTCGACCGGCCAGCCCTCGTGGAGAAGGCGTGGGGGCAGGAGCTGCCCCTCCTCCTGCAGGACACGCCCTCGGTCACGCAGTACTCCGAGACGGGCTCCGGGCAGGGCTACGCGTACTTCACGCTGCGCGGCCTCCCGCAGACCCGCCTGAACATGACGTTCGACGGCGTCCCGCTGAACGAGCCGGAGGACTCCGCCGTCTACACGGCCGACTTCGGCAACCTCGCGCTCAACGTCTCGAGCGTCCAGGTCCAGCGCGGCGTCGGAACGTCGACGTTCGGCGCGGCGGCGTTCGCCGGCTCCGTCAACTTCGAGAGCCTCGACGCGACCCGCGAGCCGGGCCTCGCCGTCTCGCTCGGCGCGGGCTCCTTCGGGACAGCGCGCGCGAGCGCGGACTGGAATTCGGGGACGTTCGGCGGAGGTTGGAGGCTCTCGCTCCGTCCGTCCTGGCAGACGACGGACGGCTTCCGCGAGCACTCGGGCGTCAAACAGGACAGCCTCTATTTCACAGCAGTCCGCGACTTCGACGCGTCGAGCCTCCGGATCTCGGGTTTCGTCGGAGAAGAGCGTATCCAACAGGCGTTCTACGCGGTCGAACCCGACGTCCTCGAACGGAATCTCGCGTCCAACCCGATGTCGCCCGACGAGCGCGACCACTTCCACGAGTTCCTCGCGACGGTGCAGTGGACGCTCGCGCTCGGCGACGACGCGAGCTTCTCGCTCCAGCCTTACGCCGTCGGCGCCGGCGGCTGGTACCGGCTCTATTCCGACGCCACCCGCGCGAACCTGCAGGAGTACGGCCTCTCGTGGCTCTTCGGCGGCGGGATCGCGACGTACACGCGGAAGCTGGGCGACGTCCGCCTCACGCTCGGCGCACACGCGTACGGCTACAAGTCGACGCACACGCAGGACGACGAGGACGGGGCGCGCAACTACACGAACCACGGGACGAAGAGCGAGCTCAGCGGGTTCCTCAAGTTGCTGGGCGACTTCGGCCGCTGGCACCCCTTCCTCGACGCGCAGGTGCGGCACGCGCGCCTCGGCTACGAGGGGGACGTCGGCGGGGCCTCGCAGGGCTGGACGTTCTTCAACCCGAAGGCGGGCGTCCGCGTAGACCTCTCGCCGCGCTGGAGCGCGTACCTCTCCGTCGGGCGAACGGAGCGCGAGCCCGGGCGAAGCGACGTCCTCTACGGTGAAGACAATGCGTCGGTGCTGCCCGACTTCTCCGCCGTGAAGCCCGAGAGTGTGTGGGACGTCGAGCTCGGGGCGGAGTGGAAGACGAAGACGCTCGGCCTCAAGGTGAATCTCTACGACATGGAGTTCCGCGACGAGATCGCGGCGACGGGGGAGCTTTCGGCGATCGGCCAGCCGCTTCGGCGGAACGTGGACCGGAGCTTCCGGCGGGGCATCGAGGTCGAGGCGTCGTGGCAGGCGCTCGACGTGCTGCGCCTCTCGGCGTCCGTGAACGCGAGCCGGAACCGGATCTCGACGTGGACGCAGTTCTACGACGTCTACGACGCCGCGGGCGATGACGCGGGCTCGACGAGCCGGACGTTCCACGACGTCGAGCCGGTCGCGACACCGCCGCTTCTCGCGACGCTCGGCGCCGAGACGACGGCGCTCCGCGGCCTCACGCTCGGCGCCACGGGGCGCTACGCCGCGGCCTCGTGGCTGGACAACACGAACACGGAAGGCCTCGAGGCTCCGAGGACGTTTGCGCTCGACGCCTTCGTCGCCCTGGACCTCGCGCGCTGGATCCCCGTCGGCAAGCCGCGGCTGAAGCTGCAGGTCAACAATGTCCTCGACAACCGCCGGCTCTGGCCGCGCGGGTACTCGTATCTCTACGCGAACCGCGACGCGGCCGGGGCCGAGACGCTGGCCGGGACGGCCTACTATTACCCGCTCGCGACGCGCAGCGCGTACGTGTCGCTGGACCTGGGCTTCTGATGACGGTCGCCCGTGTCGTCCTGACCGGGGGCGAGTGCACGGGAAAGACCACGCTCGCCCGGCAGCTCGCGGCGCGATGGGAGACGGCGTGGGCTCCCGAGGCCGCGCGCGAGGTCGCGCTCGCGCGGCCCGGCGCGCTGGAGCCCGAGGACGTCCCCGTGATCGCGCGGACGCACGTCCGCCTGGCGGACGAGGCGGAGCGCGCGGCTGCGGAGGCCGGCCGCCCCCTCGTCTTCCTCGACCAGGACCTCCTGTCGACCGTCGTCTACTCGCGGCACTACTACGGCGCCTGCCCGCACTGGATCGAACGGCTCTCCGCGGAACGGCGCGGCGACCTCTACCTCTTCTGCCTTCCGGACCTCCCCTGGGAGTCGGACGGGGTGCGCGACCGGCCCGCGGCACGGGCGGAAATCCACGTGCTCTTCGCCGAGGGCCTTCAGCGATCGGGCGCGCGCGTGGCGGAGGTCGGCGGCAGCGGCGGCGCGCGGACGGCCGCCGCGCTCGCGGCGGTCGAGGCGGCGTTCGGGCCGCCCAGCGACGTCCAGCGCCGCCGCGGGCCCGCGTAGTGTATTTTCGGGTGGGACCATGACCACGTCGTTCCGCGTCTCCCTCGTCGACTACGTCAACGCCTGGCCGCTGACCTGGGGATTTCTCCGGGGCGCGGTCGAGGGCGCGGACCGGATCACGGACGTCCCGTCGGCCTGCGCGGATCGCCTCGCCCGCGGTGAAGTGGACGCCGGGCTCGTCCCGTCCATCGAGGCCGCCCGCATCCCGGGCGTGAGGATCGTCCGCGGCGTCGGGATCGCGTCGAAAGAGCGCGTGCGCAGCGTCATTCTCGCGAGCCGCCGCCCGCTCGAGGAGGCGCGTACGGTCGCGCTCGACATCTCGTCGCGTTCGTCGGCGGCGATGGCGCGCGTCCTCTTCAAGGACCTCCTCGGGACCTCGCCCGAGTTCCACACGGCCGCGCCCGATCTCGGCGAGATGCTCGCGCACCACGACGCGGCCCTCCTCCTCGGAGACCCGGCGCTCAAGGCGGATCTGACGGGTCTCCACGTCCTCGACCTCGCGGAGGGCTGGCGGCGCCTCACGGGCCTGCCGTTCGTCTTCGCGGTCTGGGCCGTGAGGCCCGCGATCCCGCCGGAGCCGTTCCTGTGGTCGCGCGAGTACGGCAAGACGCACCTTGACGAGATCGCCACGGCCGCCGTGTCGCGCACCGGGCTCCCGACCGGGATCCTGCGCGCGTACCTCGACGGCAACCTCCACCACGATCTCGGGCCCGACGACGAGAAGGGCCTGACGGAGTTCTACCGCCGCGCGCACGCGCACGGCCTTCTCCCCTCGCCGGACGCGCCGCCCTTCGTGGGCGTGCCGCTCGTCCCCCGAAGGGAGCTCTGAGTGCCGGCGGTCCTCGAAGCGCCGTCGATCCTCCCGAACGCATCCACGCCGGGGCTCGGCGGGTCCCCGCGTGTGCGGGAGGTCCTCGCGCGCTCCCGGGGCGGCGAGCGCCTCTCCGCGGACGACGCCCTCACGCTCTTCCGGGAGGCCACGCTCCTCGAGGCGGGCGGCGCGGCCGACGCGGTGCGCCGGCGCCTGCATCCGGCGGGGCGCGTCACGTACCAGGTCGACCGCAACATCAATTACACGAACGTCTGCATCTACCGCTGCGCGTTCTGCGCCTTCTACCGCCCGGCGGGAGATGCGGAGGGGTACGTCCTCTCGTTCGAGGAGATCGGAAAGAAGGTCGACGAGACGATCGCGCTCGGCGGAACGGGGATCCTTTTGCAGGGCGGCGTCCACGCCGAGCTGCCGTTCTCGTTCTACGAGGAGCTCCTCTCGTTCCTGCGCGAGAAGCACCCGCGCGTCCACCGCCACGCGTTCTCCGCGCCCGAGATCTACTTCCTCGCGAAGAAAGAGAAGACGGACGTCGGGGACGTCCTGCAGCGGCTGCAGAAGGCCGGGCTCCAGTCCGTGCCGGGCGGCGGCGCCGAGATCCTCGAGGACGAGGTGCGCAAGCGCATCTGGGCGCTCACGAAGGCGCCGACGGAGAAGTGGGCCGAGGTCCACCGCGCGGCGCACCGCCTCGGGATGCCGACGACGGCGACCATGATGTTCGGCGTCGGCGAGAGCCACGAGCAGC
>JBBQDQ010000244.1:0-4564 GCA_038319835.1 Thermoanaerobaculia bacterium
GACTTCGGCGACCGAATGCTCGCCGGCAACGCCCTCATCCTCGCCAACTCGCTGTCCTACTCCGTCTTCCTCGTCCTCTCGCGCGACATCCTGCGCCGCCACTCGGCAATCCGCGTGACCGCGGCCATCTTCCGGTACGCCGCGCTGCCCGTGCTGCTCCTTGCCGCGCCGGACCTCTGGCGCTTTCGCCCGGCCTCCCTCTCGTCGCGTGCGTGGGTCGGCATCGCCGGGGCCGTGGTCCTCGCGACGGTCGTCTCGTACTCGCTGAACGCGTGGGGCCTCGCGCGCACGAGCCCGGCCACGGCCGCGACGTTCGTCTACGTCCAGCCGCTCGTCGCGATTACGCTCGCGGGCCTCGTCCTCGGGGAGTCGCCCTCACCGCGCACGGCGGCCGCCGCCGTCCTGATCTTCGCGGGGATCGCGCTCGCAACGTGGCCGGCTAGAGCGGCCCGGGCCGCCCGAGCAGGTAGCCCTGCCCGTATGTGACGCCGAGGCGCTTGACGGCGTCGAGCTCCTCTTCGGTCTCGATCCCCTCGGCGACGGTCGACGCGTCGATCCGCGCCGCGAGGCGGACGAGCATCTCGACGACGTCCGTCTTGATCGAGTCCTTGTGGAGGCCCGTCACGAGGTAGTTCGAGATCTTGAGGTAGTGCGGCCTGAGCTCCGCGATCGACTGGAGCGAAGCGTAGCCGGAGCCCGCGTCGTCGATCGCGATCTTGAATCCGAGCCCGCGCAGGACCTGGATGCTCTCCCGGAAGAGCTCGTAGTCGCGGATCGCCGCTCGCTCGGTGATCTCGAGGACGACGCCGCTGCGGAGCCCGATGAGGGGCTGGAGCACTTCCTGGCCGCGGGACTTCAGGTCGTGGATCAGCTCCGTCTCGACGTTCACGAAGAGCGCACCCTCGCGCTTCCCCGCGAAACGCTCGGCCGAGAACTTCATGCAGATCTTCTCGAGCGCCCAGACCTGGTCGGACTTCAGCGCGTAGTCGAAGAGGACCTCGGGGTTCTCGAACGGCGACTCCGCGGGCCCGCGCGAGAGGGCCTCGTGGGCGAAGACGCGCCCGGTCGCCAGCTCGACGATCGGCTGGTAGACCGTCCCGATCTGCTTGTGGACGACGATGTCCTTGAACTGCTCGCGCAGGAGGGCCGCGCGCTCCCCTTCCTTCGTCGAGGCCATCGTGATCGCTTCACGGAGGGCGCGGTAGACGAGGCGCTCGAGGCGCACCTGCGGGCTGTGGAGGAGCTTGGACCACCCGACGAAGAGCGCGATCTTCCGCTGGATGCGGTCCCGGAACTTCTCGTTCAGCTGCGTGCGGAGCGACTCCTCGACCTGCCGGGCCTTGCGCTGAAGCCGCTCGAGGATCTCCTCTCCCCGCAGGCCGGGCGGAACGGAGAGGAACACGTAGAACTCCGAGCCCGACGGCCGGTTCACCGCGATGAGATCCTCGGCCGAGAAGAGCGTGCCGAGGAGCCTCTTGAGCGCGCGCGACGCCTCGCGCAGGACGTCGTCGAAGACTTCCCAGCCGTAGAAGTCCTCGATGTGGGCGTAGTTCTCGAAATCCACAAAGAGGACGCCGACCTCCTGGTCGACGAGGAGCCACTCGCGGAGCGCGTCCACGATGACGGGGATCGTCGGAAGGCCCGTGACGGTGTCGAAGAGGAGATTGCGGGTCCGCGCGTCGCCCGACTCTTTCGGAAGGAACGCCGAACGGGGCCCCTCGCGGGGCTCGAGGAGGCGTTCGACCGTCTCCAGGAGGTGCCGTTTCGTGAACGGCTTCGTGATGTAGTCGTCGGCGCCCACCTGCATGCCCGTGATGAGGTCCTTGATCTCGGACTTCACGGTCAGCATGACGACGGGGATCGAGCAGGTCTCGGGCAGGTTCTTGAGCGTCGCGCACACTTCCCAGCCCGACACCTCCGGCATCGTGACGTCGAGGAGGATCACGTCCGGCTGGGCCGCCGAAGCCAGGTCGATCCCTTCCTTGCCGTTCCGGGCCACGACCGTGGCGTACCCGGCGTTCCCGAGCAGCGTCTGGACGATGAGGAGGATGTCCTCGTCATCGTCGACGATCAAAACCTTGCGTTCGTTCACGGAGCCCCGATCTTAAACGCCCCTCAGAATTCGACGTCCCAGGACGCCTCGGGAGGTACGGCAGGCAGCGCCTCGACTTCCACACGGTCGACGCGCGCGAAGCGCGACCCCTCGGAGAGCGCGGCTTCCAGGCGGTCCAGGGCGTGCTGGGGGCCCTTCGCGACGACCTCCACCCGGCCGTCGTCGAGGTTGGCGGCTCCGCCCGCGAGGCGCAGCGCGCGCGCCGCCCGGGCCGCGAACGCCCGATAGCCGACGCCCTGGACGCGGCCCGTCACGAGGAACCGGCGGACCGAGAGGTTCCAGCCGCCGGATTCGTCGACGTCGCGGTCTTCCATCAGCGTGCTGGCTCCTTCGGCGCGAACCCGAACCGGCCGACGAGCGGCACGTAGGCCACGTCGCCCGCGTCCTCCGTGCGGACCCGGCCGTTCGGGAGCTTCTTGACGACCAGCAGGCGCTGCCGGCCCGGCGCTCCGACGGGTACGACGAGGCGGCCCGTCGGCGTCAGCTGCGCGACAAGCGGCTCCGGGACCTCGGGCGCCGCCGCGGCGACGATGATCGCGTCATACGGAGCGTGCTCGCTCCAGCCGTACGAGCCGTCGAAGACCTTCACGGACACGTTTCCGATCCCGAGGGCCTTGAGGAGAGCCTGGGCTCCTTTCGCGAGCTCCGGGATCCGCTCGAGCGTGAAGACCCATCGCGCGAGGAGCGCGAGCACCGCGGCCTGGTAGCCCGAGCCCGTCCCGATCTCGAGGACGCGCGCGCCGGGTGCGATCGCCGCGAGCTCGGCCGACCGCGCGACGTTCGCGGACTGGGTGATCGTCTGGCCGTGGCCGATCGGGAGGGCGTGGTCGCCGTAGGCCTCGCCCGCGAGCGCCGCCGGAACGAAGAGGTGCCGCGGAACGGCGGCAACGGCCTCGATCACTCGCGGATCGGTCACGAGGCCCGCGGACCGCAGACGCTCCACGAGCGCACGGCGCTCCGGCGCGCCCGCCCGCGCGGCGCGCTGGACGTCGGGATCCTCCGGCTTCACGCCGCGATCTTAACCGCGCCCTCGGGCCTTGAGCCACGTGTGGAACTCGCCCTCGGGCATCGGGCGCGCGAGCGCCCACCCCTGCACGACGTCCACGCCGAGGCGCGTGACGAGGCCCCACTGGTCCGACGTCTCGACGCCCTCGGCCACCGTCGTCATCCCGAGCCGCTGCGCGAGGAACACGCTCGACTCCACGATCGTCCGCGCCGTTCGGTCGTCGGCCGCCGCCTGGACGAAGCCCCTGTCGATCTTGAGCTCCGTGAACGGAAACTGCTTGAGGAGGTCCATCGTCGCGAAGCCCGTGCCGAAGTCGTCGATCGACAGGCCGATGTCGCGCAGGCGGAGGCGCGTCAGGATCTCGAGGCTCGCCGCGAGCTCCTGCGCGACCGTGCTCTCCGTGACCTCGACGGTGAGGCCCGAGAGCGGGACGCCGCACGATTTCGCGAGCCGCTCGAGCTCCTCGGGCAGGCTGAGGCGGTGGAGGTTCCGGAACGAGAGGTTCACGGCCACGCGCAGGTTCAGGCCCTCCTCCCGCCACGCCCCTGAAGCACGGAGCGACTCGCCGAGGATGCGGTCGAGCAGGGCGTCCACGAGGCCGTGCTCTTCGGCCAGCCCGACGAAGGCGTCCGGCATCACGAAGCCCTTTTCCGGATGGCGCCAGCGCGCGAGGGCCTCGGCTCCGACGACGGCGCCGGTCTTCGCGTCGGCCTGGGCCTGGAAAAACGGCTCGATCCGATGCTCCGCGAGCGCCGTGCGAAGCTCGCCGACGGTCACCTCGACCCCGGCCAGCGGGCGGCCGGTCGCCGGCGCCCGGACCCGCCGCACCGCCTTCGCGAGGTCGGCGGGGTGGAGAGGCTTGGAGAGGACCCCGAGGACCTTCAGGTCCAGGGAGCGCGCGAGGCCCTCCACGGCCTTCAGCAGCCGCTCGTCGGCTCCGCTCATGAGGAGGACGGCGCCCTTGTATCCGCGCGCCGCGAGGTGGCGGAGGAACGCGATCCCGTCCAGCTCGGGCATCTGGAGGTCGGTCACGATGAGGCCGATGCCGCTCGTGGCGCCCACGTCCGCCTTCAGCGCCTCGTTCCCGTCGGAGGCGATCCGGACGTCCGCGACGCCCATCCGCCAGAGCGCGGACGCCACGAACCGCGCGACGGCGGCGTCGTCGTCCACGACGAGCACGGCGAGCGGGGCTTCCGGATCGGTCCCGTCCGCCACGGTCAGCCGCCGCCCGCGATCGTCCGGGGCAGTCCGTCGAGCAGCGCGAGGGCTCGGTAGTCCGTCATGTCCATGTGCAACGGCGTCACGGAGACCCAGCCCTCGGCGACCGCGAGAAGGTCGGTCCCTTCGGCCTTCGTGTCCACGAACGTCCCGCCGATCCAGAAGTACGGTTTCCCGCGGGGATCGATCTTCTCGACGATGTTCTCGCCGTAGCGGCGCCGCCCCAT
>JBBQDQ010000245.1:0-4486 GCA_038319835.1 Thermoanaerobaculia bacterium
AAGACGTTCGACATGCTGCTCGAAGGTCCGTCCGCGGACACGGACCTTCTTCTCGAGGGCCGCATTGCGGGTCAGGCCCCCGAGATCGACGGCCGCGTCCTCGTCAACGACGTCCCGCCCGGCTGGACGCCGCGCGTCGGAGAGATTGTCCGCGTGAAGGTCACGGAGGCCCACGCCTACGACCTCGTCGGCCGGATCGTCGGTTAAGTCGCTTAAGATCCGGCCTCGTTGCAGGTTTTTCGCGATCCGCTCCGCTCCGTCGACCTGCCCCGCGGGGGCGTCGTCACCGTCGGCAACTTCGACGGCGTGCACCTCGGCCATCAGGCGATGCTCCGCGACGTGGCGGCCCGCGCGCGCGAGGTCGGCGCGCCTTCCGTCGTCGTGACCTTCGATCCGCATCCGCTCAAGGTCCTCCACCCCGAGCGCGCTCCGAAGATGATCCAGACGCTGCGCCAGCGTGAGGAGGCGATCGAGGCCTGCGGGATCGACGCGCTCGTCCTCGTGCCCTTCACCCGCGACTTCTCGCTTCTGCCCGCCGAGGAATTCGCCAAGGAGCTCCTCGGGAAACGGCTCGGGGCGCGCGAGGTCTGCGTCGGGGCGCGCTTTGTGTTCGGGCGTGAGCGTGGGGGCGACCTCGACCTCCTCCGGCGGGTCGGCGCCGGCGCCGGCTTTTCCGTCCACGGGCTCGCGGACGTCTCGGACGTCGCCGGGCCCATCTCGTCGACGCGGATCCGGAACGCCCTCGCCGCGGGCGGTGTCACCGAGGCGAACGCCCTCCTCGGGCGGCCGTACGCGATGGACGGAATCATCGCCAAGGGGGACCGCATGGGGCGCAAGATCGGGTTCCCGACGATGAACCTGCAGCCCGGCAACGAGCTCTACCCGAAGGACGGCGTGTACTTCACGAGCGTGAGGATCGAGTCGTTCGAGCGCACGTTCGCGTGCGTGACGAACATCGGCCGGCGGCCGACCGTCTACGAGGACTACGCGACCACGATCGAATCCTTCATCCTCGACTTCTCCTCCGACGTCTACGGCGAGCGCGTGCGTCTCTCGTTCTTCGAGCGCGTCCGCGACGAGATGACCTTTCCGTCGATGCTCGAGCTGACCGCCCAGATCCGCCTCGACGTCGAAGCGACGCGCCGCTATTTCCTGGCGCACCCCGTCTCGTGATCGCCGGGATCCTGCTCCGCGCCGCGTCCGCGGCTTTCGCGCTGCTTCTCGCGGGGCGCGCGGGCCGGCGTGCGGGAGCGGTTCTCGCGGGCGCGCTCGCGGCGTTCGCCCTCCTCGGCCCGGCGTGGGCGGCGTTTCCGGACCCCGCCGAGGCCGCCGCGGTCGCGGGCGGGATCGCGCTCCTCCTCGCGCTCGGGCCGCGCCGCACCTTTCCCTCGATCACGGAGGAAGCGGCGCGCGCCGCGGCCCTCGCGGCGGGCGGTGGGGCGGTCGTCGCACTCCTCGCGGGACGGAGGCTGCCGGGCGCCGGGCCGCTCGCGCTCGCGATCCTCGCGGTCCTCGGGATCTCCGCCGGCGCGGCCGAGGCCTGCCGGGCTGGGGGCGAGGCCGGCTGGCGTGAAGGGCTCGCGCGCACGATGGGCGTCGCCTTGCCGGCCGCTCTCGGGGCCGGTCTCTCGGCCTGCGTCGAGGCGGCCGGACGCGCGCAGGCGGGCTGGGTTCTCGCGGGCGGGCTCGTGGCGGCCGTCCTCGTGTGGGCGCCCGCGATTCTCGCGGAGAGCGCGCGCGTGAAGGCCGAGCTCGCGGAGGAGGTGCGTCTCGGGCTCCTGCCGCTCGAGGACGCCGAGGCGCTGCGCTTCCCGTGGACGCGCCGGTTCGAGAAGCGCTTCGGGCGGAAGGACGAGCGGCGCGAGTACGTGAAGAGCGCGCTCCTCCTCGCCTCCGCGCGCCACCAGCAGCGCCGCCGCAAGGGCGAGGCCGAGCGCCTGCGCCAGCTCGAGGTCCTGACGTTCCGCACGCGCCTGAGGCGCACGCAGGACGCGCGCTCGTCGAGGTTCGAGGACCGCTCCGAGTCGGGCGAGTTCGCGGGGGAGAGCGGGTCGCCGGAGCCTTAAGGCGGTCGCGTTGTTGCCCGTGGGCTACGTTGTGCCAAACCCGGCGCCGGTGATCGAATGCACCGCAGCGGGCGACCCGGCCCGTGATATGGATCGGAATTAGGAAACTCGTTAGTCGTTCCCCTTCGCTAGTCGTTTAGAAGGCCCCGCATTGAGCGATCGCCGAGGGCTCCGCCTTCCGTTCGGCCGGCCTCGCCCAGACGACGGTCAAGGCGTGCCCGAGAGGCCTCCAGCGACTGTTGGCGATTATTTGTGTTGTGAACGAGTCTCATCGGTTGTTTGCTCGCTGAACGAGACACTTCAGTCATTTCTTGAACGGGCGGGTGAAAACTACCTTCCAGGACTGTCTCTAGCTATAGAGGGAAATCTCTTGTGCCGCCCTGCGTGTGCTTCGTTCGAGTCGATCTCGGTCTTTGAGGAGTAAAGATGAGTCTGAAGGCGTGGCTGCTTGCGTCGGTTCTCCTTGTCGCGACGGGACTTGACGCTGCGAACCTCAGCTCCGTAGCCGTAAGTCCGACCAGCGTAGTCGGGGGCGTTGCAAACTCGGCTGGGACCGTCACCCTCGACGCGGCGGCCCCGGCGGGCGGGTTCGTGGTCACCCTGACTAGCAACAGCGTGGCCGCTAGCGTGCCGGCGAGCGTCACGGTCGCGCAAGGTGTAACGACAGCAACGTTTACGGCTACGACCTCCACAGTTACGGCTGCAGCCACGGTGACCATCACGGCGACAGCGGCCGCCGTCAATAAGACGGCGACGCTGACGGTAAACACCCTCCTTTCAGCGGTTGTGCTCAGCAGGGCAAGCGTCGTGGGCGGAATGTCGGGCACGACTAATGTGACTCTCAACGCTTCGGCTCCGACTGGCGGCGCAGTCATCTCGCTTACGAGCTCGGTCCCCGCCCGTGCGACGGTTCCCGCGAGCATCACCATTCCGGCCGGCGCGACGTCCGGAACCTTCGCGATCCCGACGCTTCTGGCGACGACGAACGGAGCGACGACCATTACGGCTTCAAATGCGGGGGCGAGCAAGACCGCCTCCCTCACGACATCGGCCGTACCGATCGCCGACTCGGTCACGCTGGCGCCTTCGACAGCATTTGGGACGTCAACCGCACGACGAGATCGTCAGAGTGCCGGTAGCCGAGAACCCACCGACGCCACTCGTCGGGCTCAGGCCGAGGCTCGTGAGCGCCGGCGGATTAATGGTGAGCGTGGGCGTCTTCGTGACGCCTCCCGCTGTCTGAGGCTCACGACGTACCCGTAAGGCGGAGCTAGCCCGTTGAGAGTCACGGTCCCAGTTGCCGAGGTGGCAGCGACTACCGATCCGGGGGCGATCGTCATCGTGCTGAAGATGGCCTGATTCACCGTAATGGGAATTGCAAACGTGCTCGAACCGTCGGTCGCACCGATGTTCGCGACCTGGAAACCACCAACCCCGAGGGTCACGATGAGGAACGTGGCCGACGTGGCGCCCGAGGGCACCGTGACGAGCGACGGCACCGTTGCCGCATTCGTGTTGTCGCTGGTCAAAGAGATGAGCGTGCCGCCCGAGGGAGCCGGCCCCGTCAGCGTAACCGTTCCCGTGGCAACCGTACCCGAGGTAACGGAAGACGATGCGAGGGAAAGCCCGGCAAGAGCCGCCGTGCCCGACGCGACGGCACGTTTGCCGGAAACCAGCCCACGGTCGTCCTCGAACACCCTCTCGTGGAGCCCGCAGGCCGGCCCGTTCAAGTACGCCTACACCCCGAGAGGCCAGTACCAGACCGTAACCTTCCCGAACGCCCAGACGAGGAGCTACGCCTACGACGACCAGGGACGCCTGACGAGCCTCGCTAACGCCCTGGGCGCCAACAACCTCGCGACTTACGCCTACGGATACGACGTAGACTGGGCCTCGGGATTGAACACCATGCTCGGCCAGAGGGTCTCGATGACGGCCAACGTCCCAAGTCAGGGCTTCACGAACGCCCTGACGAAGTACTCGTACGACCCGCTCTACCAGCTCACGAAGGCCGAGTACCCGAACGTCGCTCCCTTCAACGCGGAAGTCGACCAGTGGACCTACGACGCCATCGGCAACCGCCTCACGAACCAGATCAACGCAGCGATCCAGACGTACACGTACGAGAAGATCGGGGCGAACCCGAAGAACGCGCAGAAGCTCCTGAACGACGGCACGAACGGCTACACGTACGACTTCAACGGCAGCCAGACGAGCCGCAGCGGCGGGACGAACTTCGGCTTCATCTACGACGCCGACAACCGCCTCGCCTCGATCAACGGCGCAGAGGCCGACAGCTACACGTACGACTACCAGGGCAGGCGAACCAGTAAGACCGTCTCCGGCGTCACGACGAAGTTTCTATACGACGGCCTGAACCTCATCAGAGAGACGACGGCGGGAACGAACAAGGAGTACGT
>JBBQDQ010000246.1:0-4485 GCA_038319835.1 Thermoanaerobaculia bacterium
CTCGTCGGCCCAGTACCTCCTCGACACGCGGCTCACGCCCGGGACCGCCCCGGACGGCAAACCCGCCCCCGCGGGGATCGTGCTCGAGGCGCAGCTCTACGATCTCGGCACGAATCTGCCGATTCTCGGCAAGACGTACACGGGCCCGCCTGCTGCCGCCCGCCGGATCGCGCACACCCTCGCGAACGACCTGACGCGGCAGTTCACGGGCAAGCCGGGACCGTTCCTCACGAAGATCGCCTTCACGTCCGACCGCGACGAGGCGCGCGTGAAGGAGATCTACACGATGGACTTCGACGGCGAGAGCCAGCGCCGGGTCACGTTCTCGCACACGCTCTCACTCGCGCCCGACTGGTCGCCCGACGGCAGGAAGATCGTCTACCAGTCTTACGAGAAGGACAATCCGGGCGTTTTCCTCGTCAACAAGGACGGCACGGAGAAGTTCCGGGTGCCCCTCTCGACGCAGCTCAACGCGTCCCCGTCCTTCTCGCCCGACGGCAGGACAATTGCGTTCTGCGGAAGCGTGAAGGGAAACCCCGAAATCTTTACCGTCCAGGCGGATGGCTCTGGCCTGAAGCGCCTCACCGAGAACGTCTCGATCGACTCGACGCCGCGCTGGTCGCCGAACGGCCGGGAGCTGGCCTTCACCTCCAACCGCCAGGGCTCGCCGCAGATCTACGTGATGGACCTCGAGGGGGCCAACGTCCGCCGTGTCTCTCTGGCCGGGAACTGGAACGACGAGGCGTCGTTCTCTCCCGACGGCGGCCGCATCGCCTTCGCCTGCCGGAACGAGGGGGACTTCCAGATCTGCGTCATGGAGCTCGGGACCGGGCGCACGCTCCAGATCTCCGAGGGCCCCGGCGCCCACGAGAACCCCACGTGGTCGCCCGACGGGACGAAGGTCGCCTGGGAAGTCACGCGCGGCAGCTCGACGCAGGTCGCCGTGGCGAACGCGGACGGATCTTCGATGCGGATCGTCACGTCGGCCGGGAACAATTTCTCGCCCGCCTGGATCAAGACGCTAGAATAGAAATCTCTCCCCGGGGGGCGATTGCCGTGCCCCCGGACATCGCCCCTCCTTTTCAGAACGGAAGGACTCTCCCCATGAAGAACTTCGTGAAGACCGGAACCCTCGCCCTCGCAGCGGCGGCGCTCGTCGTCGCCTGCTCCCCGAAACCCAAGCCCGAGCCGCAGCCTCCGCCGGCCCCAACGGCCACGCCGACCGTCGTGACGCTCGAGCCGACGCCCGCACCGACCCCGAAGCCGATGCCGCGCTCGGCGGAAGAAGACATCAAGGCGATGTCCCTCGACCGCATCTCGAGCTACCTGAAGCCGGTGTTCTACGACTACGACAAGGCGGACCTCCGCACCGACGCGCGTGACGTGCTCGCGGCGAACGCGGCGTGGCTGAAGAGCCACGCGACGGTCGCCTTCACGATCGAGGGCCACTGCGACGAGCGGGGCACCGCCCAGTACAACCTCGCCCTGGGCGACCGGCGCGCCAATGCCGCGAAGGAATATCTCGTCTCCCTCGGCATCGACGCGGGCCGCGTCAAGACGGTGTCGTACGGGAAGGAGCGTCCCTTCGCGACCGGACACGACGAGGACTCGTGGGCGAAGAATCGCCGCGCGCATTTCGTCGTGACCGCGAAGTGACGCACGTGACGGCGGTTCGCGCCCTCGCCGCCGCGGGCCTCCTCGCGGCGGCTTCGGGCTGCGTGAGCGGGAGCGACATCGACCAGCTCCACAAGCACATCAGCGCGGTGGAGAAGCAGGTCGACACGCTCCAGAAGCAGTCGTCCTCCAAGGACGAGATGGCGAAGCTGAACGACTCGCTCGCGAAGCAGTCGGCCACGCTCCTGCGCTCGAACGCCGACCTCGGGACGAAGTTCGACGACCTGACCCGCGAGATGCAGTCCCTCGCCGGCAAGCTCGAGGACACGAACCGCCGCCTCGCCCAGCTCTCGCAGCAGATCGCCGAGGTGCAGGCCCGGGCGGTGGCGGCCGGCGCCGTTGCGCCTCCGCTGACCTCGCCCGGAGCAGCCCCCTCGATGCCGGCCGCCGCGGGCGCCCTCGTCGCGGCGCCCGCCTCCGGCGCCGCAGCGCCTCCGCCGGCCAGGGGCGGCGGGATCTCCCCTTCCGACCTCTTCGCGCAGGCCACGGCCGACTACCAGCGCGGCCGCTACGACCTCGCGCGGCAGGGCTTCGAGGACTACGCCGAGAAGTTCCCGCGCACCGACCTCTCCGACGACGCCCTTTACTGGGCTGGAGAATGCTGGTCGGCGCAGAAGAAGTCCCGCGAGGCGATCACGGCCTACGACAAGCTCTTCCGAACGTACCCCCAGAGCGACAAGGCCCCCGCCGCGCACCTCAAGAAGGGCCTGGCCCACCTCGAGCTCGGCGAGAAGGCCCAGGCCATGGTCGAGCTCAACTACGTCGTCAACCAGTTCCCGGGATCCGACGAGGCCAAGAGCGCGCGCCAGCGGCTCAAGGCCCTTGGCGGCGACTCCCGGTAAGAAGACAGGAAAGAAAGGGATCTCCCCAGAATGGCTAACACCAAGCAGGCCAAGAAGCGCGCCGGTCAGAGCGAAAAGCGCCGCGCCCGCAACCGCTCCGTCGTCACCCGCGTCCGCAACGTCGTCAAGAACCTCCGCAAGACCGCCGAGACCGAAGCGGCCAAGGTCGGCGGCATGCTCTCGAACGCGGTGTCCGAGCTCGACGTCGCCGTTCGCAAGGGCGTCCTCCACAGAAAGACCGCCTCGCGCCTGAAGTCGCGCATCGCGAAGACGACGAACAAGGCCGCAAAGCCCGTCGACAAGCCCGCCGCCAAGCCCGCCGCAAAGGCGAAGGCGAAGGCGAAGTAAGGGCTCCTAGAACCCTTCCAGGATGGTGGTCACGAGGCTCTGGGCGAACGGTCGCGCCAGGGCCTCGATCGCTTCCCGCTCGCGGTCGTAGTAGGAACGCGAGCTCCCCGGCACCGTGTAGGGCTGGCGGAACACGAACGACGGCTCCTTGAACAGCACCTTCTCCGTCGCCTTCTCGACGAGGGAGAGAGCCGCGGTCACCGTCACCTGGTACTCGACCGCGAGGCCCTGATCGTCGAACCGCACCGGCGAGACGCTCATCGAAGTGAGGCGCCCGGTCAGCTCCGAGTCCGCGCCCGCGCGGTCCGTCGACGGCTTCAGGCGACCCCGGGCCGACAGCTCCCTCAGGACCGCGTCCGTGAGCTTCTGCTCCACGCCCACGGTCGTCGTGTCGTTGACGAACGTCGGCACCCAGACGGTCCTGACGTTCGCGGGCAGCGCGCTCGCGCCGGTGCCGACGAGGCTGTACCCACAGGCCGCGAGGAGAGGAAGAAGGGAAAAGAGGAAGATCTTTTTGAAGGGGAAGAGGGGACGGAAGTGGAAATCTACTCTCACTTCATGACCAGGTTCAGCAGGCGGTCCTGCACCCAGATGGTCTTGATCCGCTGCTTGCCTTCCAGCCAGCGAGCCACCGCCGGATTCGCTTCGGCGGCCGCAACCACGTCCTTCTCGGAAGATCCTCTTCGGACCCTGAGCTCGCCGCGCACTTTCCCCGAAACCTGGACGGCGATCGTGGCCACCTCCTCCACCGCGAGCTTCGGATCGAACGAGGGCCAGCCCGAGACGAGGAGGCTCTTCGTCCCGCCGAGTTTTTCGTTCAGCTCCTCGGACAGGTGCGGCGCGATCGGGTGCAAGAGCGCGACGAGGGCGCGCAGCGTCGCGGCGGTCTCCCCCGTCTCGGCGTTCGCGTCGCCCACGAGGCCGGCCGCGTGCGTGCCGAACTCCATGAGGTGCGCGACGGCCGTGTGGAAGGAGAACGCGTCGAAATCCTCCGTGACCTTCTTGACGGCCATGTGGCGCGCGCGGGCAGCTGGCGTGTCGGCGGCCGCAGGCTCGCCGCGCAGGTCGGCGCCGGACGCTGCGAACCGCTCGACCGCCGTCCGGACCCTTCCGAGGAAGCGCTCGGGGCCGCTGATCCCCTCGTCGCTCCACTCGGCGTCCTTCTCGGGCGGCCCGAGGAAGAGGACGAACGCGCGAACGGCGTCCGCACCCTTCTCCGCGATGAGAGGGTCGAGGGACACGGCGTTGCCGCGCGACTTCGACATCTTCTCGACGCGGCCCGTGGGCGACTGCCGCGTGATCATCCCCTGGTTGAAGAGGGCCGAGAACGGCTCCTCGAACGTCACGAGGCCGAGGTCCTTCATCACGCGCGCGAAGAACCGCGCGTACAGGAGGTGGAGAATCGCGTGCTCGATCCCGCCGCAATAGAGATCGACCGGGCTCCATTTTTCGGCGTTGGCGGGATCGAACGGCCGCTCGAAATCGTGCGGTGACGTGTAGCGGAACCAGTACCACGATGAATCGACGAATGTGTCCATCGTGTCGGTTTCGCGCTTGGCCGGTTCGCTGCATTTGGGACAGGCGACGTTGAGAAACTCCTCGTGCGAAACGAGCGGGCTCT
>JBBQDQ010000247.1:0-4473 GCA_038319835.1 Thermoanaerobaculia bacterium
CGAGAAGCTGGTGGAGGACGCGCCCCCACGCGGCTCCGCGCGCCTCTTCGGCGGGCGAGGGGGCGCGGGAGCCCTCCTTCTTCGCGAGGGCGGTCACGGAGACGACGCCGTAGGTGGGGGCCGCGGCGCGCTCGCGTGCGGCCGCGATTCGCGCCCTCACCCCGGGAAGCCGGGCGGCGAGAGGGGGGAGGTCGCGCCCGGTCGCGGCCGCGACGGGCACGGGGCGCTGCGGGAGCGGGGCAAGGTGCGGATCGAGCCGCGCCCAGAGGCCCGTGAGCTCCGGCCCGGCCTTCTGGGTGACCTTCGTGTGGACGCTCGCGACGAGGGTGTACATCGCACGGGTCGCCCCGACGTAGAAGAGGCGGTCCTGCTCGGCCGCGAGGAACTCGAGCTCCGCGCGGCTCTTCTCCGCCCAGTCCGGGGGCAGGGCGAGGACGCGCACGCCGCGGTCCCCCCGGGCCTGGAAGATCGGGAACCAGCCTTGCGGCGTGTCGCCCCGGCGTTCGACATGAGCATCGGGTTCGCGTTCGTCCTTGTCGACGGGCTCGGCGAGGATCACGACGGGCGCTTCGAGCCCCTTGGCCCGGTGGATGTTCATGAGGCGGACGGCGTTCGCGCGCGCCGCGTCGACGCTCATCTCCTCGAGCTCGGGTGCCTCCTCGACGAGGCGGCGCGCGACGTCCGCGAAGGAGTGCCCGTCCGCCGAGAGGCGGCGCGCCCACGCGAGCGCCTTCAGGAGGTTGCCCGTCGCCGTGCGTCCGCCCTCCGTGGCGGAGATCGAGGCGGCGAGGCCGAGCCGCTCGACGATCCGCACGAGCGCCGCCGCGGGCGGATACGCGCGGCTGTCCCGGTGGGCTTCTCGGAGGAGCCCGAGGCCGCGGGCGATCTTCGGGTCCGCACCCGCACCGGGGTCGGAATTGAACGCGAACCGGTGCCCGGCCTTGCGGTGCCGCCAGAGGGCGTCGTCGTCGACGCCGCAGAGCGGGCCCGCGAGGAACGCGACGACGGCGACCTCGTCGTCCGGATCGTTCACGGCGGCGAGGAGAGGCTGGAGCGCGAGGAGGCCCCTCGTGATCGCGAAGGCCTTGCTTCCGGTGACCTCGACGGGGACTCCGGCCGTCTCGAGCGCCCTTGCGTACTCGCCGAGGGCCGGGCGCTGCGCCGTGAGGATCAGGATGTCCGAGGGGCGAGGCGTGACGGGCGCGCCGCCGGGCCCGGGGATCTTCCAACCGCCCGCGAGCGCGTGGCGGACGAACGCGGCCACGTCCTCGGCGTTCTTCGCCCGGATGCGGTTCTCCTTGAAGTTCCCGTCGCCTTGCGAAGGGATCCGGAAGGCGCCGCAGCAGGAGCCCGTCTCGGCGCCGCGCGCGTTCAGGGGCGCGAAGGCGGCCTGGACCGGCGACGGCCTCTTCGGGAGGATCTTCCCGAATGTCTCGTTCACCGGCGCGGCGATCGCGTCGACCGTCCGGAAGCTCGACGTGAGCCTGAGGACGTCGCCGCCCGAGGCCTTCACGATCGCAGTGAACGTCTCGTACGTCTCGATGTCGGCGCGCCGGAACCGGTAGATCGACTGCTTCGGGTCGCCGACGACGAAGAGCGACCCGGGCCGCGGACGGAGCTTCCAGGCGTCCCGCGGGCGGTCGTCGTCCGACGTCAGGAACAGCATGATCTCGGCCTGGAGCGGGTCCGTGTCCTGGAACTCGTCGACGAGCAGGTGCGAGACGCGGCTCCGGAAATAGCGGCGCACGGCCGGCTGGTCCCGCAGGAGGTCGCGCGAGATCAGGAGGAGGTCCTCGTACGTGAGGAACCCCTCCTCGCGCCGCCGGGCGCGGAGCCGCTCGAGCGCCGGGAGGAGGAAGGCCATCGCCCGGGGGTGGACCCACTCGCGCCACGCGAGGAGCGCCGGGAAGAGGACCTTCTCGCGGAAGTCTTCGAAGCGCGCAAGGAAGGCCTGCGCGGCGGCCTTGCCGCCCTCCCACTGCGTGACCTTGATCTTGAGGACCTTTTCGCCCTCGAATTCCTCGAGGACGCGCACGAGGCCGTCGTCGGTCTCGGCGTCGGGCTGCCCGAGGAGGCGCTTCACGCGGACGAGCGCGTCCTGCAGGTCGTCGGGGCCCTTTCCGGCGAGCGGCACGTCCGGCCGGAGCGGCTCGGCCTCCTTGAGGAGGAGAGCGGTCTTGCGGCGGACTCCATCGAGGGCGGGCTTGGACGGTGGCGGCTCGGCCACGACGGGGACGACGTCGGGATACTCGGCGAGCCGGAGGAACGCCTCCTCGAGGTCGTCCGGCCTCACGCCTGTCTCCTCGAGCGCCGCGAGCCGCGCGTCGTCCCTATCGGCGCACTCCGCAATCCACTCGCGCCACGCGAGCGGCTGGAAGAGCTCGGCCTCCTGGAGCTTCACGTCGGAAAGGCCGAGGTCGATCCCCGCCTCGACGGGCCGCTCGCGGAGGAGCGACGCGCAGAAGGAGTGGATCGTGCCGACGCGCACGAGGTCGAGGCCCTTCTGGGCGCGGCCGAGGCGTTCGCGGACGGCCTCGTCCGTCTCGTCGCGCAGCCGCTCCTCGAGCTTCTCCTGGAACCTCTGGCGGAGCTGCGACGCCGCCTTCCGCGTGAACGTGACGGCGACGAGCGAATCGGGCTCGGCCTTGCCCGACGCGAGGAGCGCGATCATCCGCGCGACGAGGCTCGTCGTTTTTCCCGAGCCCGCGCCCGCTTCGACGAGGAACGTGCGGTCGAGGTCGGTCTCGATGCGGCGCCGCGCCTCCGCGTCCGGGAGCGCGCCGATCTTGAGGAGGCGCTCAGACACGGCGTTCCTCCAGCGCCCGGAGGGGCGCGAGGAGCGGCTCTCCGGACTCGCACTTCGCCTTCGTGCGGCGTGCGGCGACGTCTGGGTCGCCGCAGGCCATCCGGAAGTCGCAGTACTCGCAGTCGCGTTTCTGCGTGGAGTGGGGGAACGCGCCCGCGGCGAGGAGGTCGAAGAGGTCGGTCAGCGTGGCGTCGACGTCGGCGTCCGTCACCTCGGGCACGACGCGCCGCCCGCCGCCCTTGCGGGTGGGAAAGTAGTAGCCCGAGCGCAGCGCTCCGACGCGGAATCCGTGGCGCGCGAGGAGGATCCCGGCCGCGCGCGCGTAGAGCGCGTGCTGGATCTGGCGGCCCCTGTTCAGCGGCGCGGCATCCTTGAATTGCCGCTCGCTGCCCGTCTTGTAGTCCCACACGGCCCACGCGCCCGGGCCCTCGGAGTCGATCCGGTCGATCTTTCCCTCGAGGAGGAACGTCGCACTCCCCGCGGAAATCTCGAGCGGCTCGGTGGAGGCGAGGTCCTTGCCGGCGGAGCCGCGCGAGCGGCCGAACGGGACCTCGAAGAATCGGGGCACGGAGGTCGCGGCGGATTTCGCCTCGCCCTTGACGAAGACGTCGAGGTCGGCGAGGAACAGATCGCGCTGGCTCCGGAAGGCGACCTCGCTCGGTGGCGGAATCTCGCCGCGCATCTTCACGAGCTGCCGGTCGGCGATCTTCAGGAGGCGCGCGGTCTCGCGCACGAGGTCGAAGGGCGCGTCGGGGTCCGTCCGTTCCGAGAAGAAGTCGAAGGCGGTGTCGTGGAAGAGGCGGCCGTACTCGAGCGCGTCGAGCCAGACGTCCACCGCGCGCTCCTGATCGGGCTCGTCGAGGCCGAGGAGCACCCTCAGGAAATAGCCCCGCGGGCTCTTCGCGAGGAGCTGGAGGCGCGAGGCGGAGATTGGCTCGCGCGTGACGCGCGGGTCGAGCTCTCCGGGAGTGACGTCGAGGCGCCCGTCCCACTTCGTGAACGCGGGCGAGCGCCGGGCCTCGTCCGCCTCGCGTCCGTCCGCGATCCACGGGTAGGCCTTTTCGACCTCCTCGGCCGCCCGCGCCGATTCGAAGGCGGGCGTGTGGAGCGCCGCGAGCCACCACTCGACCTCGTCGAGCGGTTCGCCTGCCGGCCGGAACGCCGAAGGCGCGCCTTCGCGCTCGAAGAGATCGAGGAAGCTGGCGCGAGGCCGGCCCTCGAGGACGCGGAAGACGTCGAGGTACGCGGACGAAGGGAACTGCTCGGCGTCCTGCAGGAAATCGCGGTTCGAGTACGACAGGACGACGCGGCCCCTGAGGCGTGCGAGGAGCGACGCGAGCGCACGCCGGTTCTCCTCGGGGACCGAGCCGCGCCGGAGCGGCAGCGCATGCGAGCCGATCGAGGAGTTGACGGCCTCGCGCTCGTGGTCGAGGAGGACCGGGTCCTGAGCGCCGCCGCCCGGGAAGCGCGCCTCGTCGAGGCCGAGGACGAACGTGCGCCCGCGGCCGCTCCAGCCCGCGGCCGCAACGCGTGCGACGTGGGCGTGGCCGGGCAGGGGAGTCGACGACGCGACGGCGAGACTCGCGACGGCCTCGCGCAGGCGGGCCGCGGCCTCGGGAAGGGGGAGCCTGCGCGGCGGCAGAGTGGCAAATTCGGTGAAGAGGCGG
>JBBQDQ010000248.1:0-4423 GCA_038319835.1 Thermoanaerobaculia bacterium
GATGTACCGCGGAAAGCCCTGGACGATCCGCCAGTTCGCGGGGTTCGGCACCGCGAAGCAGACGAACGGACGGTTCAAGCAGCTCCTCGCCCACGGGCAGACCGGGCTCTCGACGGCGTTCCACCTTCCAACGCTCTACGGCTACGACTCGGACCATCCGATGTCGGCCGGCGAGGTCGGCAAGTGCGGCGTCGCGATCGACACGCTGCGCGACTTCGAGGCGCTCTTCGCGGGAATCGACCTTGGAACGGTCACGACGTCCATGACGATCAATTCGACGGCGCCGATCGCGCTCGCGATGTACCTCGCGGTCGCCGAGAAGCACGGGACGCCCTGGTCAAAGGTCGGCGGGACGCTGCAGAACGACATCCTCAAGGAATACATCGCCCAGAAGGAGTACATCTTCCCGCCGCGGCCCTCGATGCGGCTCGTGACGGACCAGTTCTCGTTCTGCGCGAAGAACGTCCCGAAGTGGAACACCGTGTCGATCTCGGGCTACCACATTCGCGAAGCCGGCTCGACGGCGCTGCAGGAGCTCGCATTTACCCTCCGCGACGGGATGGAGTACGTGCAGTACGGCATCGACGCGGGGCTGGACGTCGACACGTTCGCGCCGCGGCTCTCGTTCTTCTTCAACGCGCACAACGACTTCTTCGAGGAGATCGCGAAGTACCGCGCGGCCCGGCGGATCTGGGCGAAGGTCATGCGCGACCGCTACGGAGCGAAGAAGGCCGAGAGCTGGAAGATGCGTTTCCACTCGCAGACGGCCGGCGTGACGCTCACGGCGCAGCAGCCGTACAACAACGTCGCGCGCGTCGCGATCCAGTCCCTCGCGGCCGTCCTCGGCGGGACGAACTCGCTCCACGCGAACGCGCTCGACGAGACGCTCGCGCTCCCGACCGAGTTCGCCGCGAAGATCGCGGTCCGGACGCAGCAGGTGATCCTCCACGAGACGGGCGTCGTCAACACCATCGACCCGCTCGGCGGCTCCTACTTCGTCGAGGAGCTGACGAACCGGATGGAGGCGGGCGCGTTCGACTATTTCCGGCGCATCGACGCTTTCGGCGGGATGGTCGAGGCCATCGAGGCCGGCTTTCCGCAGAGGGAGATCATGGACGCGGCCTACCGGTTCCAGCGCGCGTTCGACGCGAAGGAGAAGGTCATGGTCGGCTCGAACGCCTTCACGGAGTCCCTCCCGGAGGACGAAGTCGGGACGCTCGTGATCTCCGAAGAGACCGCCGCCGAGCAGGTGGGGGTCCTGAACGAGGTCCGGCGGACGCGCGATTCGCGGACCGCGTTGCAGAAGCTGACCGACCTCAAGGCCGCCTGCGCGAGCGGCGCCAACGTCATGCCGCCGCTCGTCGAGGCCGTGAAGGCCTACGCGACGGTCGGGGAGATCTCGGACGTGATGCGCGAGGTGTTCGCGACCTACGAAGAGCCTGCCGTCTTCTGACGGGGGAATGCGGCCCGGTTCTTGCGGGTTAGACTCCTCGATGATGCCTGTTCGACGCACTCTCAAGACCGCCGCGTTCCTCCTGGCCGCCCTGGCGGCCCTCCAGGCGCGAGCCCAGCCGACCGCGCCCTCGCTTTCGCCGGCCGAGGCGAAGCGGAAGGAGGCGGTCGAGCACTACCTGAGGGCCAAGCTGTTCGCCCAGGACACGGAGTTCGAGCAGGCGGTCAAGGAGTTCCGCAAGGCGGTGGACCTCGACCCCGAAGACGGCCCTCTCCGCCGCGAATACGGCGAGCTCCTGCGCGACATCCCGATCTATCCCGAGGCCGAACGCGAGGCGCGAAAGGCCGTCGAGCTGATGCCGCAGAGCGCAGGCGCTCACCGCCTCCTGGGGCAGGTGCTCCTCGCGACGGCGAAAGACAAGCCCCGGGTCGAGGAGGCCGCCGCCGAGCTCAAGAAGGCAGCCGAGCTCGGTCCGCCGGATCCCCAGGGGGCGGTCGCCCTCGCGCAGGCCGCGATCCGGCTCGACAAGCCGAAGGACGCGGTCGCCGCCCTCGAAGCCGTCGCGGACAGGGCGCACGGGCCGTCCTTCCTTCTCCTCTACGGCGAGGCGCTCGAGCGCGACGGCCAGACCGAGAAGGCCGAGGAGATCTACCGGTCTCTCCTCCGCCAGGATCCCGAGAACCGCGCGGCGTCCGTGGGCCTCCTGCGCGTGTACGACCGCTCGAAGCAGTTCGACAAGGAAGCCGCGCTTCTCGAGTCCTTCATGAAGGGCCAGCCCGGGAACCTCGCAGCGAAAACGCAGTACGCGACGGTGCTCCTCCGCGCGCGGCGCTTCCCGGAGTCGAAGAAGGCCTTCGATCAGGTCCTCGCCGCCGACCCCGGGAATCGTGACGCGCTCCGCATGTACGCGGCCCTGCTGTCGGAGACGCGCGAGACGGACAAGGCCGACGAGACGCTCCGCAAGCTGCAGTCGCTCGAGCCGGACGATCCCGAGGTTCCCTACCGCCGGGCGATGAACTTCCTCGAAGCGCGCCGGCTCGACGAGGCGCAGCAGATCCTCGAGGACCTCAGGAAATCGCTGACCGGGAGGAAGACGGACGGGTCCGAGGCCGGGCAGATCGACGGCCAGCTCGCGTACATCGCCTACCTGAGGAAGGACTACGCGAAGGCAGCGTCGATCCTGACCCCGCGCCTGAGGGACGCCGACGGCCTCAATCCGCAGGCGTTCGCCCTCCTGACGCAGATTGCGCGCGACCAGGAGGACTGGCCCGGGGGATTGCGCCTGACGCGCGAGGCGTACGGGAAGCCGGGCAAGAAGACGCCGAACCTCCGTGCGACACACGCGGAGTTCCTTCTGCGCTCGTCGGCCGCCGACAAGGCCGAGGGCGGGAAGATCCTCGCGGCGCTCGCGGCCGAGGACAAGGCCGGCGCCCTCGCGGCCGCGGACGCCTGGCAGCGTCTCGACGAGTTCGGGCGCGCCGCCGACGCCGCCCGCGTCGGCCTCGACCACTTCCCCGAAGATCCCGAGCTCCTGTTCCGCCTCGCCGCATCGCTCGAGCGCGCGAAGAAGGTCGGCGAGTCCGAGGCTGCGTTCGAACGCCTCCTCAAGATTCGGCCCGACCACGCGCCGGGGATGAACTATCTCGGCTACATGTGGGCCGACCGTGGCGAGAACCTGCCGCGTGCGCTCGATCTCATCCGCAAGGCGGTCGACCTCGAGCCGTCGAACGGCGCGTACCTCGACTCTCTCGGCTGGGCCTATTTCCGACTCAACAAGCTCGATAAGGCGGAAGAGAACCTCCTCGCGGCCTCCTCGCTGAACCCGGACGATGCGACCGTCGAGGAGCACCTCGGCGACCTCTGGGAGAAGAAGGGTGACGGCGCCAAGGCGCGCGAGAGCTGGAAGCGCGCGCTCACGCTCAAGCCCGAGCCCGACGTCAAACTCCGCCTCGAAGAGAAGGTCCGCAAGACCGACGCGTCCGACGCGAAGAAGTGATCGCGAAGTCCCGTCTGCTGCGGGTTTCCGGTGGGGCGGCGGTCATGGCGATTTTTCTCCTGGAAGGTGCATGCAGCAGCGGGCAGCCGGCCGCTTCCACTCCTTCCCGCGCCCAGGTCGAGGCCTCTGAACGACTGCGGGCCCGCGCCTGGGACCCCTCCCGCCGCTTCAAAGCCCTCTTCAAGGCCGAAGTCTCCCCGAAAGTGGGAGCGATCGGGCGCGGTTATCTCTCCGTGTGGTGGGACGCGGCGAGCGGTTCGCTCGCGTGGCGGACCTCGGCACCGATCGCGGGCAACGCAAGAGGGGGAGTTCTTCGAGTGAAAGAGGGCGAGGGCGACGCTGCGGCGGGCGGGGAGAGGCTGCCGCTCTCCGCCCGCCTGTCGGCTGCCGACTTGATCGCCTGCATCCTCGGGACGCCCGACGCGCCCGCGTCGCCGTCCATGCGTCTGGACGCGCAGGGCCGCATCGTCGAGATGCGCTTCCCGAAGGGCGAGGTCGTTGCGTTCCAGCCCGGCGACGGCGTGCCGCGCCGTATCGAGGCGAACGGGCCCGACGGCCGGGCCGTTCTCACGCTCGAGAGCTACGGCCCGTGGCCCGCGGGCGACGAGGTCCCGCCCCCGTGACGGATGTCCGCGCGGACCTGAGCGTCACGTCGTTCGCGAAGATCAACCGTGATTTGCGCGTCCTCGGCAAGAGGAAGGATGGCTATCACGAGCTCGACACCGTGTTCCAGACGGTAGACCTGACCGACACGCTGGATTTCTTCGACGTCGAAGAGAGCCACGCGAGCCTCTCGGTGACGGTCGAGGGCGCGGATCTTCCGGCCGACGACTCCAACCTGATCCTCCTTGCCGCTCGCGCCCTGCGCGAGCGGTTCGCGCTGCGCCGGGGCGCCCGCATTCACCTTTCGAAGAAAATCCCCATCGGCGGTGGCATGGGCGGAGGCAGCTCGAACGCGGCTGCGGCGTTACGGG
>JBBQDQ010000249.1:0-4367 GCA_038319835.1 Thermoanaerobaculia bacterium
CCGTGACGCATGACCCCGTCGTCCGTGTAGCCGCTCATGTAGAGGATCCTGATCTTCGGGCGTTCGGATCGGACCCGGTCGGCGAGCTCGCGGCCACCCATCTCCGGCATCACGACGTCCGTCACGAGCATGTCGACGGCGCCTTCGTGGGCTTCGAGGAGCGCGAGGGCTCCGGCACCGTTCCGAGCCTCGAGGACGCGGTAGCCCGTGGACTCGAGCGCCAGCCGCACGATGCGGCGCACGGCGTCTTCGTCCTCGACGAGGAGGAACGTCTCGGTCCCGCGGGGAAGCTCCCGCTGCGAAGAGCCCGGGGCGAGGCCCGCGGAGCGCGGAGCGGGATGCACGGGGAGGACGACCGTGAAGGTCGCGCCGTTTCCGGGCTCGCTTTCGACCGTGATCTCGCCACCGCTCTGCTTCACGATCCCGTAGGCCGTCGCGAGGCCGAGACCTGTGCCTCGGCCGAAGGGTTTCGTCGTGAAGAAGGGCTCGAAAAGGCGGGGTCTGATCTCAGGCGCGACTCCGGCCCCGGTGTCGGAGATCGAGATCGCGATGCGCGCGGCCGACGCGAGATGCCGCGTGCGAATCTCGAGGCGCCCCCCCTTCGGCATCGCGTCGCGCGCATTCAATACGATGTTCATGACGACCTGTTCGAGCTGGCCCGGGTCCACCTTCACGAGGCTGGGGTCGGCCTCGAAGGCGGTGTGGATCTGGATGTCCTCTCCGATGAGGCGGTGGAGCATCCTCTCGAGCCCCGAGAGGACTTCGTGCACGTCCACCACGCGGGGCTCGAGGATCTGCTTGCGGCTGAACGCGAGCAGCTGGCGCGTGAGGGTGGCCGCACGCTCGGCCGCCGTCCGCACGTCCTGAAGCGGGCCCCGCCGCGGGTCCTCCGCGGACGTCTCCGAGAGGATCAGCTCCACGTTGCCGGACACGACGGTCAGGAGGTTGTTGAAGTCGTGAGCGACGCCGCCTGCGAGCTGTCCGACCGCCTCCATTTTGCGGGACTGGAGGAGCTGCTCTTCCAGCCTGACGCGATCGGTGATGTCGCGCGCGACGCCTTCCATTCCGGCGGGACGGGCGTCCTCGTCGAACCACGGCTGGGCGTTGAGCGAGATCCAGAGCGTGCTCCCGT
Source organism: Thermoanaerobaculia bacterium (assembly GCA_038319835.1). Classification (GTDB taxonomy): domain Bacteria; phylum Acidobacteriota; class Thermoanaerobaculia; order UBA5066; family UBA5066; genus Fen-183. Next base: position 1,133 of record JBBQDQ010000249.1, read on the forward strand.
CCTTACGGCGCCCCGGCCCGATGCGGTCCTTGACGAATCCCGCCCTGCGGATCTCCGCGACCACGCGGTCGCGCTCCTCCGGGTCCCCGTACAGGATCTGCGCGTGCTGGCCGATCAGTTCGTCGGTCGACTCGTAGCCGTACATCTGCGCCGACGACGGGCTCAACAGGATGAACCGACCGTCGAGGTCCGTCCGGAAGTAGGAGTCCTGCAGCGTGTCGAGCACGGCGCGGAACCGCCTCTCACTCTGCCGGAGAGCCGTCTCGGTCGCCTTCCGTGCCGTGACGTCCGTCGCGATGCCGTTCCAGAGCACGCCGCCGTCCGGCGTGCGGACCGGGTTCGACCGGGCCTCGATCCAGACCTCGGCGTCGGCCGCGCCGCGGAAGCGGAACGTGGAGTCGAAGGTCCCGAGCGTGGCGGCGGAGCGCCCGATCGCCTCGCGCAACGGGCCGAGGTCTTCCGGGTGCACCCGCGAGAAGAACCGCTCGGCAGTCTCCAGCGGCTCGCCGACCTCGACCTCGTAGTTCTTCACGAGGTCGGGAGACGCGAACGGGATCGAGAAATCGCCGGACGGGGAGAGGACGAACTGGTAGAACGCGGCCGGCGCGCCGGTCGCGGCCTCGAGAAGGCGGTCCCCGGGCGCCGCGAGAATCACTTTGTTTCGGCCGCCTTCGTCTCGGCGAGCCCGCGCTTTACGAGGAGCGGCTCGACGACGGGCTCGCGCCCGCGGAAGCGCTTGTACAGAGTCATCGCCTCTTCGGTTCCGCCCTTCTCGAGGATGTTCGTCCGGAACGACTTCGCCGTTGCCGGGTCGAAGATACCCTTCTCGCGGAAGGCGTCGTAGGCGTCGGCAACGAGAACGTCGCTCCAGATGTAGCTGTAGTAACCGGCCGAATAGCCGCCGCCGGGCCCGAAAACGTGCTGGAAGTAGGGGCTCCGGTAGCGGACGACGATCTCGGGGATGAGGCCGATCTTTGCGAGCGAGGCCTTCTCGAATGCGGTCGCGTCCATCTCCTTCGGCTCGGCGAGGGTGTGCCAGTCCATGTCCAGGTAGGACGCCGCGAGGTATTCCGTCGTGCGGAACCCTTCTCCGTACGTCCCGGCCTTCTCGATCTTCGAGACGAGAGCGAGCGGGATCGTCTCGCCCGTCTTCCAGTGCTTCGCGTAGACCTTGAGGACCTCGGGCTCGAGCGCCCAGCTCTCCATGATCTGCGAAGGCAGCTCGACGAAGTCGCGCGAGGTGCGGCCCATGGATCGGTACGTGTAGCTCGACACGAACCCGGCGATCGCGTGGCCGAACTCGTGGAAGAGCGTCCGCACCTCCTCGAGGGAGAGGAGGGCGGGGGCGTCCCCCGCGGGGCGGGTGAAGTTCGTGACGTTCGTGACGATCGGGCGGACGGCCTTCCCGTCCCGGACCCACGTGGGGCGGATCCGCCCGCACCACGCCCCGCTGCGCTTGCCCGGTCGCGGGTGGTAGTCGACCGTGTAGAGGGCAAGGAAGGAGCCGTTGGCGTCCCTCACCTCGAAGACGCGGACCTCGGGGTGGTATTTGGGCACGTCGGTCCGCTCGACGAACGTCAGGCCGTACAGCCGTTTCGCGGCGTAGAACGCGCCTTCGCGTACGCGGTCGATCGGGAAATAGGGACGGAGGGCCTGGTCGTCGAGGTCGAAGCGCGCCTTGCGGACGCTCTCCGCGTAGTAGCGCCAGTCCCACGCTTCGAGCGAGGCATCCTTCCGCTGGGTTTTCAGCGCGGCGTCGAGGTCGGCCCGCTCCCTTTTCGCCCTGGCGAGGGCGGGAGCCCAAACCCGGTCGAGGAGGCCGTACACGCCCGCGGGCGTCTTCGCCATGTTCTCCTCGAGAACGAAGTCGGCGTGGGTCCTGTAGCCGAGGAGGTGCGCCCGCTCGGAGCGGAGCGCGGCGATCCTCGCGAGCGTCGCCTTGTTGTCGAGCGCATCGCCGTGGTCAGAACGCGACGTGTAGCCGTCGAGGATCCTTTTTCGGAGGTCCCGGTTCTCGGCGAACGTCAGGAAGGGGAAGATCGAAGGGGCCTGCGACGTGAACACCCACTTGCCCTCGAGCTTTGCGGCCTTCGCGGCGTCGGCCGCTGCCGAGACGAGGGCCGGCGGGAGGCCGGCCAGGTCCTCCTTGCGGTCGACCACGAGCCGGAAGCCGTTCGTCTCCTTCAGGAGGTTGTCGGCGAACTTCAGGCCGAGGACCGAGAGCTCCTGGTTGATCTCGCGGAAGCGTCTCTTCTGGTCCGGGCCCAGGTTCGCGCCGCCGCGGACGAAGTCCTTGTACGTCTCCTCGAGGAGCCTCTTCTGCTCGACGGTCAGAGCCGCCTTCTCGCGCGCCTCCCAGACCGACCGGACGCGCGCGAAGAGCTTTTCGTTCAGGAGGACGTCGTCGCGCAGGGCAGAGAGCTTCGGGGCGACTTCCTTGTTGATCGCCTGGAGAGCGTCGTTCGTGTCGGCGCCCGCGAGAGTGAAGAAGACGTCGTTCACCTTCGCGAGGGCGAGGCCGCCGTTCTCGAGCGCCTCGACCGTGTTGGCGAACGTGGGGGCCGCGGGATTCGAGGCGATCGCCTCGACCTCCTTCTTCCGCTCGGCGATCCCGGCCTCGAAGGCCGGCTTGTAGTGCTCGGCCTTGATCCGTTCGAAGGGCGGCATCCCGAAAGGCGTCGTCCACTCCTCGAAGAACGGGTTCGGCGCGGGCGGGGCCTGCGCGCCCGCGGGAACGGCGATGAGCAGAAAAATGGCGGCGACGGCGAGACGGGAAACTGCGAGCGGCATGGGCGCCAGCCCTCCTTCATCAGACGGTCGCCCACGTTAACGCCGCGCGCGGGTTGGTGCGTCTGATGCAGATGAAGGGGACAGCCGGAAGGAGTGGTACCCCCAGAGGGATTCGAACCCTCGATCTCCACCTTGAAAGGGTGGCGTCCTGGGCCGCTAGACGATGGGGGCACCCGAGGAAGGGCGGATTCTAGCGGCTTTTCGCCCGCCCGTCAGTCCGGCAGGACGAACGCCTGCTCGAAGCGGCGGACGATCTCCTCGAGCCCGGGTTCCGGTTTGACCGCTTCGCGCGAGAACACGCCCGAGATCTTCTTCAGGACGGACGGCCGGAGCGTGGGGCTGGCGGCGTGGGCGTCCTTGAGGGCCTGGTGCACCTCGCGCACGACGCGCGGGTGGGGCTCGTGGTCGCTCCGGACGGCGTGCTCAGCAGCTCCGCGTGAGAGAT
>JBBQDQ010000250.1:0-4360 GCA_038319835.1 Thermoanaerobaculia bacterium
ATGCGCTCGACGTTCGCCGTCGAGATCGCCGAGAGATCGGTCCCGCCGAAGTACGGACTGTTCAGGGTCACGCCGTCGAGGAGGACGAGCGTCTGCGTCGACGAGGCGCCGCGCAGGAAGAGCGACGTCACGCCGCCGACGCCGCCCGATTGCACGACGTCCAGTCCGGGCACGGTGCGCAGGAGGTCGAGGACAGTTGCGGACTTCGCGCGCGCGATCTCGGCGGCGTCGACCACCGTGGCGGCGGTGCCGAGGGTGACGGAGGGCTCCGGCACGGCCTCGGCCGAGACGACGACGTCGGCGGCGATCGGCGCGGCGGCGGGGACCGGAACGGGCTCCGCCGCGAGGAGCGGAAGCGCGCCGAGGACGAGGATGCGGGAGAGCCGGGAGAGACCGCGAAAAACCAAGGGAACACCTCCGTTCCGTTGGCCTCGCCCTCCCATCGAAAAGGAGCGGCGGGCCCGGCGCGCGGAGGCGGGCGAGCCGCGACTTCCCGAGCCCCGGAGAAGGCGACGACGATGCGATGTTCCTCGAGCAGGTCTCCTGGCTCCCGGATCGTCCGCGCCCGGCCCCTTCCCGGAAGCGCAACCGGTCCGAAGCCGATCTCTCGCCGCCAGTGGATCTCGCCGAGCGCGTCCCCGGTCACAGTGGCGGGGGCCGCGCGGGAATCTCACCCGCTTCCCTCTTACACCCCCCGGAGGTCGAGGGGACTCGAGGACGATTTGAAAGAACGCGTGGCCACGATAGGCGGAGCGAGCCGCCGCGTCAACGGGCCGCGCGGCAGCCGCGAGCTCGGCGGGTCAGGAGGGAGAAGCCCTGACGAGGCTCACGACCTTCGGCACGTTGAACAGCATCGTGCTCGAGATCCCGAGGACGCCGGCGCGGTGCTCCCACGCTCGCCCTCGTCAGGAGCGCGCGAGGTGAAAGACGGCAGGGTCCGCGGAGTCCGTGTCAGTCTCCATCCCGAGGAATCCCGTAGCCGCCTCGACGAGGCGTGGGCGCGACGCGGAAGCGCGAGATGGCGGCGATCACTCGGGAGAGTCTGCGCCCTCTTCAGCCGGCTCGTCCATCACCTTGCGCACGAGATGCAGAAGCTCGGCCTCCTTGAAGGGCTTCTGCAGGAAATGGCCCGATTCGCTGGCGACGCCGTGCCGCTCGAGCACGTCGTGCGAGTAGCCCGACATGAAGAGCACGCGCGTCCCGGGCCGGCGGTCCCGGATCGCCACGGCCAAGTCGTGCCCGCTGAGCCCCGGCATGACGAGATCCGTCAGGACGAGATGGATCGGGTCGTCGAACCGGTCCGCGGCGGCGAGGGCGTCGGCCCCGCTCGCAGCGGTCACCACCCGGTAGCCCTCCCGTTCGAGCAGCCGGCGCGCCAGGTCCCGGACGGCCGGCTCGTCCTCGACGAGGAGAATCGTCTCGCCGCCTCCCATTCGGTGCGAAGGCGCTTCGGTCTCGCGGGCCGCTCCGACGGCGTCGACACAGGGCAGGAAGATCCGGAAGGTTGTCCCCAGCCCGGGCGCGCTCGACACGTCCACGAACCCCCCGCTCTGCTTGACGATCCCGAAGACGGTCGCGAGGCCTAGCCCAGTGCCCTTCCCTCTCTCCTTCGTCGTGAAGAAGGGCTCGAAGACTTTCGTCAGGGTTTCGGCGTCCATCCCGGTCCCCGTGTCGCTCACCGTCAGGACGACATAGCGCCCGGGCGGGACGACGTCGAGGGCAGAGACGATCTCGGCGCCGACCTCCGCTCCGGCCAGGCCGACCGTCAGGCGCCCGCCCGCGGGCATCGCGTCCCGGGCGTTCACGACGAGGTTCATCAGCACCTGCTCGATCTGGCCGGCGTCCGCCTTCACCGACGCCAGAGCCGCCGGCGCCTCGAACACGAGCTCGATGTTCTCGCCGATGAGCCTCTGAAGCATCTTCTGAAAATCCGCGACCACGGCCCCGAGGTCGAGAACACGCATTTCGAGGACCTGCCTCCGGCTGAACGCGAGGAGCTGCCTCGTCAGCGCCGTCGCCCGGCCCGCCGCCTTGACGATCTCTTCGACGCTCTCGCGCCGCTCCGGGTCCTCCGCGAGCGAAGAGGACAGGAGCTCGCCGTACCCGCCGATCACGGTCAGGAGGTTGTTGAAGTCGTGGGCGACCCCGCCGGCAAGGCGGCCGACGGCTTCCATCTTCTGGGCCTGGCGCAATTGCTCGCGCGCGAGCCCCAGCGCCTCTTCGGACTGCCTGCGCTCGGTGACGTCGTCGGCGAGGACGAGCCGGGCCTCGCGACCCTCGAAGACGAGGTCGTGCGACGTGATCTCGACGTCGCGAAGCGAGCCGTCCTTGTGCCCATGCGTCCAGGTTCCGGAGCTGCGCACGACCCCTTCCGCGAAGCGCACGCGCTCGCGCAGCCTCGCGGCGTCGTCCCGGGGGCGGATGTCGAGGAGATCCATCGTGAGGAATTCCTCGCGCGAGTAGCCGTATTTCGCGACCGCCGTGTCGTTGACCGCGAGGAAGCGGAGGGTCTCGACGTCGTAGACCCACATCGGCTGCGGGTTGCTCTCGAACAGGAGCCGGTAGCGCTCCTCGGACCGCCGCAGGGCGTCCTCGGCCCGAACCCGCTCGGCCCGGCTCTCGAGCGCCTCGAGCGCGAACGCGAGGTCCGAGGCGAGCTCGTCGAGGAGGTCCTTCCCCTCCTCCCCGATCGCGCTGGGCGACGTCGAGTAAACCGAGAGGGCGCCCGTTGTGGAGTCCCCCCGCCGAAGCGGGAACGCGGCCACCGAACAAAACCCCCGATCGAGCTGCTTCGCGCGCCAGGGTTCCACCGAGGGATCGGCGTCGACGTCGGTCACGAACGTGCGCCGACCCGTCCGGATCGCGGTGCCGACCGGGCCGTGGCCGACGGGCGTGTCGTCGCAGCGCACCTCGATCTCGTCGACGTATGCCGAATCCTCGCCTGCGCGGGCCACCGGCACGACCCGCCCCGTCCCGCGGTCGGCGAGTCCCACCCAGACGAGCGCGAATCCGCCCTGCTCTACGAGAATCCGGCAGGCGCCGTCGAGCAGGGCGTCCTGCGAATCCGTCCGGACGATGAGCTGGTTGATCTCGCTGACGGTGCGCAGGAGCACGTTGAGCTGCCGGATCCGGGCGAGAGCCTGCTGGCGCTCGCCGGTGTCGCGGACGATCGAGACGTGGACGGGCCCCTCCGGCAGCTCGACCCGGCGCGTCGAGACCTCTACCGGAAAGCGTTTGCCGTCCGCGCGCAGGTGCTCGCCCTCGAACACGAGGCTGCCCGCTCGGGCCGCCGCTTCGAAGTTCTCGCGCGCGTCGCCGCGCTGTTCCTCGGGCCGGAAATCCGCGACGTGCCGCCCGAGGAGGGCTGCGTGGCCCAGGCCGTAGCTCTCTTCGGCGGCCTTGTTCGCGTCCCGGACCCGGCCGTCGGGTCCGATGATGAGGACGGCGTCGTTCGCCTGCTCGAAGAGCGTCCGGAAGCTCGCCTCGCTCCGCACTTCGGCAGCCGCACGCAGTCGCTTCAGGCGTTGGCCGATCCCCCACCAGAGGGCGAGAACGGCGAGAACCCCGGCCCCCCAAGCCAGCGCGGCGTTCCGGACGTCGCGCCGGAAGGGCTCGAGCGCCTCGGCCTCGTCGATCTTGACGACGAGCCCCCACGGCGCCGAGACGAGGCGGCGCGTCGCCGCGACGACCGGGACACCGCGGTAGTCCACGAAGACGCCGGAGGAATCCGCGTGCTCGATAGCGTCGAACCCCGCGAGCCCCGGTGTGCTCAGGGGACGACGGATCGTGAGGGGCGGTCCCGGCACGTGGCGGAGAGGGGAGAGGTAGAGCGCGTCGTTTCGTTCGCGCGCGAGGAGCACGGCCTCCCCCGTGCGGAAGAACAGAGACTGCCCGAAGAGCGGGAAGAAGCGTGCCTCGGGGTTCGCGACGAGAAGGACCGCCCCGAGGAGAGCGCCGGCGTCGTTCCGGATCGGCGAGGCGAACGTGAGGGCGGGCTGTCCCTGCTCACGGCGGTGGAACGCCGCCTCGGGCTTCCCCGTGACGAGAACCCTGCGAGCCGCCTCGGCGCACCCGGGCTCCAGCGCCGCGGCGGAGAGACCTCCCGCCGGGCGGCCCGCCGTGTCGAAGGCGAGGACAAGATCGTAGCCGTACGCCTGCCGGAATTCCGCGACGAACTCTTCGATGTGCACGGAGACCGGAGCGCCCGCGTGTGCCGCGGCGCCGGGTGCGAACGCTCCCGCCATCGCGCGCACGGAGGGAAACCGCGCGACCAGGCCCGCGTCCGCGAGACCGTCGGCCAGAAACCGGTCCGCCGCGTCCCGCCGGACGTCTGCCCTCGCACCGAGGTCCTGCGTGCGGC
>JBBQDQ010000251.1:0-4357 GCA_038319835.1 Thermoanaerobaculia bacterium
CTTTCCCGCCGGACTACTACCTCGAGAAGAGGTCGTTCGAGGAGCGAAACGCGGACTACGTCGAGCAGGGCACCACGCTCGCGGAGTCGGCGGCCCGGGAATGTCTCGACCGTGCCGGCGTGAAGGCCGAAGAGGTCGACCACCTCTTTTTCGTGACGACGACGGGCCTCGCGACACCGAGCGTCGACGCGCTCCTCGCGCCCCGGCTCGGCCTGCGGAAAGAGACGCGCCGCTGGCCCCTCTTCGGCCTGGGCTGCGCGGCCGGGGCGGGAAGCCTGATCCGGGCCAGTGAGGTGCTGCGCGGCCAGCCCAAGCAGCGAGCGCTCGTCGTATCCCTCGAGCTCTGCGGCCAGGTGTTCGCCCTCGGCGCGACGAATCCCACCGACGTCGTCGGAGCGGCGCTCTTCGGAGACGGCGCCGCGGCGGTGCTGCTCGCCGGCGACGACGTCCCGGCTGCGGGCCCCCGCATCGAAGCGACCCGCACGGAGCTCTTCGAGGATTCGAAGCACATCATGGGATGGGACTTCACGTCAGACGGCATGCGGCTCGTCCTCTCCAGGGACGTCGGCGAGCTCGTGAAGCAGCGCCTGCGCCCGGTCGTCGAGAAGTTCCTTCACTCGGCCGCCCTCGCGCTCCAGAACCTCGACTACTGGATCCTGCATCCCGGAGGTCGCCGGATCATCGACGCGTATCGAGAGACGTTCGGGTGTGACGACCAGCGGCTGCGCTGGACCCGGAATTCCCTCGCCCGTGTGGGAAACCTCTCCAGCGCTTCGGTACTTTTTACACTGAAGGATGTGCTGGACGAGGGGCGGCCCAAGGCCGGAGAGAAGGGGATCATGGTGGCGCTCGGGCCCGGCTTCTCCACCGAGATGCTTTTGCTCGGATGGTGAACGTCGACGCGGTGGTCGTGGGCGGAGGCGTGGCGGGCTCGGTGGTGGCGCGCGAGCTCGGCCTGCGCGGCGTCCGCGTGGCGCTCCTCGAGAAGGCGCGGCACCCCCGGCCCAAGGCGTGCGGAGAAGGACTTCTTCCCCAGGGAGTCGAGGCGCTCGCCGCGATGGGCCTCCACTTCCCCGGGACGCGCGTGAAGGGCCTGCGTTACGTCGCGCCCAGCGGCGTGGCCGCGGAGGGAGACTTTCCGTCGGGCGCGGGCATGGTCGTGCGCCGTGAGGCGTTCGACGCCTTTCTCTTCGAGGCGGCCGCGGCCACGCCCAACGTCGAGGTCCACGAGAACACCGCGTACGACCCCGGGCGCTGGACGGCGCGCTGGCTGGTCGGCGCGGACGGCCTTCGATCGCAGTTCCACGCGCGGCCCGAGTTCCGGGCCTCGTTTCCCGCGACGATCCGGGTGGGACTGAGCACGCACATGCGGGGCCTCGACGTGGATCCCGAGCGAGTCGAGGTGATCTTCCACGAGGCGGGCGAGGTTTATCTCGCACCGTCGGGAGACGACGAGGCGCTCGTCGCGTGCCTCTACCGGAGCAGGGACCTGCCGGCCGCCGCGACGAACGAGGAGCGCGTCCTCAAGACGCTGGGCTCTCTCGACGCGCTGTGCGGCCGTCGGCGGCGACTCTCGTTCACGACTCCCGTCCGTTCCGCCGGGCCGCTCGGACTTTCGGTGCGGAGGATCGCGACGGACGACACGCTCCTCGTGGGCGACGCGGCGGGCGTCCCGGACCCCGTGGTGGGCGAGGGGATGTCTCTCGCCATCCTCTCGGCGCGTGCGGCGGCCCGGGCGATTGCGTCCGGGCGTCCCCACGACTATCCGGCCGAGCAACGCCGCCTCGCCGCGGGCGCGAACTGGGTGGCCGGCTGGGTCCTCAGGGCGTCCGGCCACCCGTGGATCACGAACCAGCTCGTCTCGTCGCTGAAGAGGCGTCCGGAGCTCTTCGTGAAGCTCATCGGGATCGCATCGGGAGCGCACCGGAAGGGTGACCTGACGCTCCGTGACCTCGTGAGCCTCGCCGCGTGAGTGCCCGCTCGACCGACCTCGAGCTCCTCGACGTCGAGACGCCGCCGCGCCGCGATCTCGTGCGCGTCGCCGGGTATCTGGCGTTCGTCAACCGGTGGCTCGGGGGAACGAACGCCGTCGCGCGGGAGCTCGGGAAGATGAGCGGTGTCCGCACGCTGCTCGACGTGGGAGCCGGAGCCGCCGACATTCCGCTCGACCTCGCCCGGCGGTTTCCCGGCGTCCGCCCGGTGGCCATGGATCTTTCCCCCGGGATGCTCCTTCTCGCGCGGGGGCTCCCGCGCCTGCGCGGAGACGTCCGAAGGCTCCCGTTCCGCGACGGCAGCGTCGACGTCGTCATCGCGACGCACCTCTTCCACCACCTGAAGGACGACGAGATCGTCCTCGCGCTGCTCGAGTTCGACCGCGTCGCCCGGCACGGCATCATCGTGAACGACCTCCTGCGCAGCCGCCGCGCCGTCCTCTGGATCCGGCTCCTGTCCCTGTGGGCGAACCGCTGGGTAAAGTTCGACGGGCCGCTTTCCGTGAAGCGCGGCTTCACCGTTCCGGAAGTCGACGCGCTCGCGAGGCGCGCCGGCCTCTACTGGCTCTGGACGAAGGTCCACTTCGGCCACCGGTTCACGCTCGCGGGCGAGCGCTGACGGCTTCCCGGCCGCGAATTCGCTCGCGAGACTCGCTCGCAGATAGAATCGCGTGCACACGTGACGATCGATTGGGAACGGCTTCGACCCGCGGGAGCGTAAGTGCTCGTACTCCTCCTGAAGATCGTCCTCACCCTGTGGCTCTTTCGCGCCGCGAACGTGGCCCTTTCGTCCCTCCTCGTGCCGTACCTCGCGCCCGCCCCGCGCCGCGCGGACGGCTCGCCCTTCGTCTCGATCGTGGTTCCCGCCCGGAACGAGGAGCGCGCGATCGAGGCCGCGACGCGGAGCAAGTGCCTCCAGGACGATCCGGCGTTCGAGGTCGTCGTCGTGGATGACCGCTCCTCGGACGGGACGCGCGCGGCCCTCCGGCGCCTCGAGACGGAGTTCCCGGCCCCGCTGCGCGTCTTGGACGGCGTCGAGCCGCCGCCCGACTGGCTCGGGAAACCTCACGCTCTCGACGAGGGCACGAGGGCCGCGCGGGCCACGCGCCCGGACGACTGGCTCGTCTTCTCCGACGCGGATGTCGTCTTCGCGCCTGACCTTCTGGCCCGGGCGCTCGCTCACGCGGAGAGGCACCGGCTCGACTTCCTCACGCTCCTCCCGCAGATGGAGGCGCACGGCTTCGGCGAGCGCCTCATGGTCCCGACGATCCCGGCGGCGGCTTTCTGTTACCTGCCGGGCTGGCTGATGAACGTCCCTTCCGCCCGGACCTTCGGCGGAGGGGGCGGCGTCTTCAACCTGATCCGGCGCGACCTCTTCGACCGCATCGGCGGGCACGTGGCGCTGAAGTCGTCCGTCGTGGACGACATCCAGCTCGGCCGCAACGCGCGAAAGGCCGGCGGGCGGACGGGGATCGCCCTCGCGCTCGACTCGATCTCGCTGCGCATGTACCACGGCTTCTCGGAGATCGCGAAGGGGCTGGAGAAGAACGGCTTTTTCGTTCTCGCGAACTTGCCCGTGGCGGTGCTGGGGCTTCTGTTGTTTTTCTTGGAGGGTGAGTTGGCCTACGCAGTCCTGCTCGGCGCCTCCCTCTTCACCTTCAGAGAAATCGTTCTTTCTTCTCTCATCGTCCTCACGACGATCGTGGTGCGCGGCGTCTGCGACGTCCGCCTGCGGATGGGAATCCTGTCCGCCCTGCTACACCCGCTCTGGATCGCCGCGCTCACCGGGATTTTCGCGAGGTCGACCTGGGTGAACGGCGTCCTCCACCGGAACGAGTGGCGCGGGCGGGTGCGGGACGCCCGGAAGCTGAAGTCGTGACCGGGCTCGACCGGAGAGACCGTTATGCTTGAGGCCGGGTGAAGGTCGGAGAACGCCTCGGTCCCTTTGAAGTCCTTGCTCCGCTGGGAGCGGGAGGAATGGGGGAGGTCTACCGGGCGAAGGACACGCGCGTTGACAGGGCGGTCGCGTTGAAGGTGCTGCCGGAAGAGTACTTCGAGAATGAAGAGCGGAGGGCTCGATTCGTGCGCGAGGCGCGCACGCTCGCGAGCCTCAATCACCCTGGCATCGCCACCCTTTATTCATTCGAAGAGATCCCCGGATCCTCGCGATCCTCGACGCGTCACGTCCTCGCCATGGAGCTCGTGGAGGGCGAGACGCTGTCGGCGCGGCTCGCGAAGGGACCCCTGCCGCTGCCACAGGTGCTGCGCTACGGCGCGGAGATTGCCGCGGCACTCGGGGCCGCTCACCGACGCGGGATCGTGCACCGTGACCTGAAGCCCGCCAACGTCATGTTGGCGAAGGCGGG
>JBBQDQ010000252.1:0-4314 GCA_038319835.1 Thermoanaerobaculia bacterium
GGGAGAAGGCGCGAACGTGACCGGATCCTCCGCGTTGATCCGGAACTCGATCGCGTGCCCCTGCGGCCGCCAACCCAGCCCGTCGCCGGGCGGCGTCGGCCCGAACGAAAGCGGCTCCCCGGCCGCGACGCGGATCTGCTCCTTCACGAGGTCGAGACCCGTCACCATCTCCGTCACGGGGTGCTCCACCTGGATCCGGGTGTTCATCTCCATGAAGTAGAAGGAGCCATCGTCGTCCAGCAGGAATTCCACCGTGCCTGCCCCGACGTAGTCCACGGCCCTCGCGACGGCGACCGCGGCGGCCCCCATCTTCGCGCGCAATGCATCGGTCAGGGCCGGCGAAGGCGATTCCTCGAGGACCTTCTGGTGCCGCCGCTGAAGAGAGCACTCGCGCTCGCCGAGGTGCACGATGCGACCAGCCCGATCGCCGAAGATCTGGATCTCGATGTGTCGCGGCTCCGCGAGGTACTTCTCGAGGTAGACGCTTCCGTTGCCGAAGGCGCGCTCGGCCTCCGAGGTCGCCAGATCGAAGGCTGCGGCGAGCTCCTTGTCGGAGCGCGCGACACGCATGCCGCGACCCCCGCCTCCCGCCACCGCCTTCAGGAGGACCGGGTAGCCGACACCCTCCGCCAGGTTCATCGCGTCTTCGATCGATTCGAGAGGTCCGGGGCTGCCGGGGACTGTCGGCACGCCCACCTTCTTCACGGTCGATTTTGCGACCGACTTATCTCCCATCCGCCGAATCGCATCCGGCGAGGGACCGATCCACTTCAATCCGACTTCCTCGAGAATCTCCGCGAAGTGAGCGTTCTCCGCGAGGAAACCGTAGCCGGGATGCACGGCATCGGCGCCCGTGATCTCCGCGGCGGCGACGATCGACGTGATGTTGAGGTACGAGCCCGACGGCGCGGCGGGACCGATGCACACCGATTCGTCCGCGGCGCGCACGTGAAGTGAATCGCGGTCGGCGACCGAGTGCACCGCTACGGTGGCAATCGACAGCTCCTTGCACGCCGCGATGACACGCAGCGCGATCTCTCCACGGTTGGCAACGAGGATTTTCTGGAACACGTGTTTCCCGTCAGCGCGGCTGGATCGCGAAGAGCTTTTCTCCGAACTCCACCGGCTGAGCGTTCTGCGGGTAGATGGAGACCACCGTACCCGAGATGTCCGCCTCGATTTCGTTCATGAGCTTCATGGCCTCGACGATACAGAGCGTCTTGCCTTTTTCCACGACGTCCCCGACCTTCACGAACGGTTCGGCGTCGGGATTCGCCGAGCGGTAAAACGTGCCGACGATCGGCGCGGTGATGACGTGGAAGCCCTCACGTTCTCCCGAGCCGGGGGGTCCCGGATTCACGTGCGGGGCCGCGACAGGAAGAGACCCTGCGGAGAGCAGGGCCGAGGGTTCCGTCGGCACAGCGTCGGCGACGGCCCGCGCGAAGACAGGCGTGCCACGGTGCGCGGGCGCTCCCTCGATGCGGAGCCGGAAGCCCGCCCGCTCGATTTCGAGGCCGGCAAGTCCCCGGCGCGACACCAGTTCGACGAGTTCCTTGATTTCCTTGACGTTCATCGTGCCCTTTCGATTCCTTTCGAGCGCCCGTTTGTCCCGTTTAGCGAACCGCCGGTCCGAGCATGCGCGCCGTGCGCGCAGCTTCCCAGCGGATCTCTCCGAGAACCGCGTCGGGGTCGACCCGCAGGACGAGGGCGTAGTCGGCGTTCACGCGCGAGACGACGGCGCCGCCATCCGGGCCCACGACCGCGAAAGAGCCAAGCTCGCCCGCGCCCGTCTCCGACGTCGTCCGGCGGACGTTCTTCAAGAAGGAGCTGAGCTCCGCGACGAGAGTCTCCATCGCGGAATCGCGCGAAGACGCTCCGGCCATCACCACCGGAAGCCCCTCCCGATCGGTGAGTGTGGCGGCACGGATGCCCTCCGTTCCCTCCACGAGTCCGGAAACGAGTCCGTGCAAATGATCCACGGTGACTTCCATCCGCTTCGGGAACCGCCGCGCGAGGCGCCGGAGCCGCGGATGGTCGGTCCTCTCGCCCCGCGGGAGCGCAGCGGCCTTCTCGCGCAGCGCACGCGCGTGTTCCTCGTCGGCGGCGGCTTCCGCGAGCGTACGGTACGTCTCGCGGGCATCCGTCATGTGGCCCTGCGCGCGATAGAGGTCCCCGAGCGTCTCGGAAACGAGCGCCGCCGGTGGCGCGGAAGGCGCGTCGGAAGGCCCGCCGGGAGGCGCGTCGAGAACGTCGAACGGGGCGGTTTCGACGGGTGTCCCGACGGGCGCCGAAGGCCGCGCCGCGGCCTCCGTCCGGTAGAGGTCCACCGGGAACGTGAAGGGAGCGGTCGCCTCTTCTTCGGGGACGTCTGTCTCCGGCTCGGCGTCGCCGAATGAAAAGGGAGCGACTTCGGCCGCGGTTTCGTCCCGGATCGTCGCGATCGGCGCGGTGAACGGCGGCAGCATGGGCTCGGGCACGACCGGGGGCGCCGCCGCGGGAGACGTCTCGAAAAGCAGATCCTCGGCCGGCGGCGGCGGCACGGACCGCGGCTCCGGTGCGGACACGGGGCCCGAGCGCGCGGCCTTGACCGCTCGAGACAGCGCAGCACCGTCGTAGGTCATCGCCATGAGGTCGGGCGCCGGAGCGCTCGACGAGACGGGCGGCGTCGAAGCCGGCGTCGAGGGGCGGTCCAGCCGGGGAATCATCGCGATGCGGCGGACGCCGCTCGCGTACGGCGACGGGCGCGGAGCCTCCGGGTTCGTCGGGGAATATTGCGGATGGACGCCCGACCGCGGGCGTTCGGCCACCGCGGCGGACATTTCCTCTTCGAGTCTCTGGATGATTTCCGTCACGTCGCGGTCCCCGGCCTTGAGCCCGCGGTAGAGTTTCAGCTTCTTGATCGCTTCGACCTTGTCGCCCCTCGCGAGATACACCTCCGCGAGTTGCCGGATCGCCACGAGGTTCTCGCGATCGATCCGGAGCGCGTTCGTGAACGCACGGATGGCGTCCTCGAGCCGGTCCAGCTGCTGATAGGTCTTGCCGAGCGCCACGTAGGCCGCCACGGACGTCGAATGCATCTGGAGGCCCCGTTCGAGCGTGATGACCGCGTCACGGTATTTTCCGTGACGGCGATACTCCTCCGCGAGCGCCAGGAACTGGCGGGACGTCGGATCCTTCTGGAGGAGCCGCTTGAGCTCTTCCAGACGCGAAACCGGGGTGGAGGGACCGCCGAAGAGCGCCATGTGCGTTTGCTCGCCTCCGAAGTCTACGGCATCCGGTCTGGAGAAAGTTCGGGCCGCCCGAAGGCGGCCCGAACGGACGATGGACGAGGTCGGGCGTCAGGGAATCGTGATCGAGAGGATCTTGGTCGCCGACGTCGCGCCGTCGCTCACGCTCACCGTGAAGGTCGAGGTGCCTGAGGCGGTCGGCGTTCCGCTGATCGTGCCCGAAGCGCTGAGGGAAAGGCCGGCGGGCAGGGTCCCGCTGGCGAGGGAGAACGAATACGAGCCGGTTCCACCGCTCGCGGTCACCGTCTGCGAGTAAGCCGTCGCGACGACCCCGTTTGGAAGCGTCGTGGTCGTGATGGTCAACGGCCCGGTCCTGCATGTGATGTCGGACGGGTGGTACGTGAGCTGATCGGCGGCGGAACACGTCGTCGTCTGGTTGACGACGTCCATCTCGACGACCGTGTCCGCGTTTCTCGTTCCCGCGGCGCCACCCGACGTCGTGCACGCCTCGGCCGTGAAGGCACCCCGGAACGGGGGCGTCACGAAGGTGATCTGCGTGGCCGTTCGCGTCGTCGGGAAGATCGAAACCGGCGCACCCGAAGGAAGCTTCAAGACGACCCGCATGTTGGGATCGATGAAGTTGCCGCCATTGATCGTCACGACCTCGCCGCCGCCCTGATTGACGACGGATGGAACGACACTCGTGACGAACGGGCTCGCACTCTTCACGTAGTACGTGAAGATCGGTCCTTCCGCGTTGGGACAGCTCAGGGCCGTGCCGTTCACGAGGACCTTCGCCGCGACGTCTGTGCATCCGGTCACGAGGAGGGGCGCCGTGACGGCGATGATCTGCTGCGATGACACCGAGATCGGCGACCACGCCGTGCCGCCGCCGCCGACGGTCGCCGGGTCTTCGAAGTTGTGGCCGGTGATGACGACCTGCGTCCCACCCAGGTACGAGCCGAAGCCTGGGCCGATCGACGTGATCGTAGGACAGCTGTAGTACTTGAAGCACGCCGGACACGACGCCGTCTTCCCCGTCGACGGGTTCAGAATCACGATGTCGACGAGCTGATTCGCGAGACAG
>JBBQDQ010000253.1:0-4308 GCA_038319835.1 Thermoanaerobaculia bacterium
GCTGACGGACGTGAAGCGCACCTTCACGCTTTTCTACAAGGGACACGTGCGTGCGGTCCTTCCGGACTACACGACGTACGCGTGGGACGAGTGGCAGGACATCCCGGTCCAGCCGGACGACGACGTCGTCACGACGCCCAACCTCGTCCTCCGGGTGCCCCGTGTCGTCCAGCTCCTTTCGTGCGACCGCTCGCCGCGCCACGAGGTGAAGTTCTCGCGCCACAACATCTACATGCGCGACGGGAACCGGTGCCAGTACTGCGGGAAGCGCTTTTCGACGTCCGACCTCTCGCTGGACCACATCATTCCTCTCTCCCGTGGCGGCCCGTCGAACTGGGAGAACATCGTCTGCGCGTGCCTGCCCTGCAACGTGAAGAAGGGCAACCGCCTTCCGGACGAAGCGGGAATGAAGCTGCGGCGGCCGGCTGCCAAGCCGAAGGCGACGCCGCTCGGCCTCATGTCGCCGCATCGCATCCACCCGACGTGGAAGAACTTCCTCGACATGGCGTACTGGAACGTCGAGCTGAAGTAGGGCCAGACCCCACGCTTCAGGTATTGGCTGTGCACGGAAACGTGCACTGTCCCACTCGGCGTTGGGAGCTGTCCCCCCTGCGGGGCCACCCCTAAACCATTCTAAGGATTATCTTTATCTCCCTCTTGACCCGCCTCTCGCGCCCGTGGCAGCGACGTTGCGCTATGGGTTCCGTCGGTCGACCCCGGACCGGCCACAGAAATAGGGGACTGGAGAAACAAATGAAGAAGACCCTTTCCGCTCTTGTTGCTGTCGCCGTTCTCTCGCTGGGCGCCGCGTTCGCGGACGACGCGAAGACCAAGACCTCGACCGAGGCCAAGACGACGACGAACCCCATCACCGGCGCCACGACGGAGAAGGTCGAGAAGACGTCCACCGCGACGACCCCGGCCGGTACGACGACGACCAAGAAGAAGAAGCACAAGAAGACCACCAAGAAGAGCGGTGCGGTGAAGAGCGAGACCACGAAGACCGAGACCACGACGGCCGCCCCCGCCACGAAGTAAGCACAAAAAACAAGCTTCGAGCTTCAACGCCCGGGCCTCGTGCCCGGGCGTTATTTTTTTGGCCCCGTCAGTCGAGTCGCCAGCGGTTGTGGAGCCAGAGCCACTGCTCCGGCGCCTCGCGGATCAGGTCCTCGAGGATCCGGTTGAGGCGCGCCGTGAGCGGGCCGTGCGCGCGCTCCTCGGCAGGAAGCGTGCGCACGTCGAACGCCTCGCGGACGGTCAGCCGCCAGCGCGCGGTCCCGACGCGCAGGGCCGACGCGGGCAGGACGAGCGCTTCTGTCCGGTCGAGCAGACGCGCGACTCCCGACGACGTCGAGGCGGCCCGGCCGAAGAATGGCGCCGGGATTCCGTCCGGCGGCCGCGCGTGCTGGTCCATGAGGATTCCGATGCAGCCGCCCTGCTTGAGCGCGCGCAGCATCTCCCGCGCCGCCTCGCGCTTCGGGATCACGCGGTTTCCCGTGGACGACCTGAGCGCCGTGAGGCGCGCGTCCAGGATCGGGTTGTCGAGCGGGCGCGCGATGACGCCCATCTTCAGGCCGATCGCGCCGCCCTTGATGGCCGCCCACTCCCAGCAACCGAGGTGCGGCGTCAGGAAGAAGACGCCGCGCCCCGAGCTCGCGGCGGCCGCGGCGATGGGAGCGCCCTCGACCTCGACGCGGGCGAGCGTCTCGGCGATGGGCCGCCTCGAGGCGTGGAGGACCTCGCCCGCGACGCCGCCGAAGTGCGCGAAGACATCGCGCGCGAGCGCCTCGACCTCTGCCGGGGATTTCTCCGGGAACGCGGCCGCGAGGTTCGACTCGGCGAGGCGGCGGCGCTTCCCGTCCAGCCGCCGGTAGAGGAGGCCGAGGCGCCGCCCGAACCTCTCCGCCCCCTCCGGCGTCGACGGCACGAGAGCCGCGAGGGTCGACGCCCCGAGCGACTCGATGCGGTTGCGGAAAGCGGAGCGTTCGCGGGCCATGTCAGGACGGGCGCCGCGAGAGGCGCGCGAGCGCCTCGGAGACGAACCCGGGCTCGAGGACGGGCATGTCGACGGCGACGCGGTAGACGGGCAGCGCGAGCTTCCCGTCGAGCTTGACGGCGTCCTTCTCGGTCGTGACGACGGCGGACGCGCCGGACTCCTCCGCGGCCTTCTCGATGCGGCCGAGCGCCGCCGGTCCGTAGGCGGCGTGGTCGGGGAAGGAGAGCGAGGCGGCGGGCTCGATCTTCAGGCGCGCGAGGGTCGCGAAGAACGCCTCGGGCCGCGCGAGGCCCGCGACGGCGACGCACGTCGCGCCGGGCAGGTCGGCCGCGTGGATCGCGAGGCCCGCGGCGTCGCGGATGCCGAGGACGCGGGTCGCGGCGTGGTAGACGGGCACGCCGGGAGCGTAGCGCGTCGCGAGCTCCCGGGCGCGCGAAGGGTCGGCCTGCTCGGTCTTCGTGACGACGATGAGGTCCGCGCGCGCGAGCGACTCGAGCGGCTCGCGCAGCCGACCGGCTGGGAGGAGCGCGCCGCCGGCGTCCGGCGCGGTCGCGTCGAGGAGGACGACGTCGAGGTCGCGTTGGAGCGCGACGTGAGAGAAGCCGTCGTCGAGGAGGTGGAGCGCGATCGCCGGCTGGACCTCCTCGGCCCTTCGGGCGCCGCGGGCACGGTCCGCCTCCGCGACGATCGGCACGGACGGAAGGGCGCGCGCGAGGAGCGCCGGCTCGTCGCCGGCGTCGCGCACGGACGCGAAGGCACCCGCGCCGTCCGAGACGACGACCGTTCCCCGGCTCTTCCGCCCGTATCCGCGCGTGAGGATCGACGGCCTCTGGCCGCGCGCGACGAGCTCGCCCGCCAGCCACCTCACGAAGGGCGTCTTCCCCGTCCCGCCGGCGGCGACGTTCCCGACCGAGAGCACCGGGCGGCCGGCCCGGCGGACGGGCAGGAGGCCGCGACGGTAGGCCGCGAGGCGCGCGGCGACTCCCGCGCCGTAGAGCGCGGCGAGCGGGTCGAGGACGCTCACGAGGGCCTGCTCCCGTCGAAGAGGTCGAGCGCGGCCGCGGCGGCGCGCGCTGCCGCGCCCGACGAGGCCGAAAAGAGCGCCTCGGCGGCCGCGGCGGCGCGCGCGCGGGCCTCGCCGTCGGCCAGGAGCGGAAGGAGCGCGTCCGCGGCCGACGCGGCGTCGGTGGCGGGGAAGACGGCGCCGCGGGCGGCGTCGACGCTCTCGCGGATGTTCCCGATGGAGGGGCCCACGACGACGGGTGCGCCGGCGCGGAGAGGCTCGAGGACGTTGTGCCCCCCCTTCGGAACGAACGTGCCCCCGAGGAGCGCGGCGTCCGCGAGGGCGTAGGCGCCCGCGAGCTCGCCGACGGTGTCGAGGAGGAGGACGTCGGCGGCCCCCGGGTCGCCCGCCCCGAGCGCGGAGCGCCGCACGACGCGGAGACCCGCGTTCGCCGAGAGGCGCGCGGCGCCGTCGAAGTCGTCGGGCTGCCGGGGCGCGAGGACGAGAAAGACCGGTACGCGCTCCGCGAGACGGCGCCGCACGTCGAGGACGAGGGGGATCTCGCCGCGCGCCGCGGAACCCGCGACGAGGATCGGCCGTCCGGCTGCGAGGGAGCGCGCCGCGGCCGCGAAGGACGGCGCGGCGGGCCCGGGGCGGTCGAACTTGAGGTCGCCCGAGACGGTCACGCGCGCGTCCGGGACGCCGATTGCGACGAACCGCTCCGCGTCGGCCGGCGTGCGCGCGAGGACGCGCGCGAGGGCCGAGAGCGGCCCGGCGAAGAGAGCCGACGCGCGGCGGTAGCGCGCGGCCGAGCGTTCCGAGAGGCGCGCATTCGCGAGGAGCACGGGGACGGACCGGCGCCGCGCCTCGTTGAGGACGGCGGGCCAGAGCTCGGTCTCGACGAGGACGAGGAGCCGCGGCTTTTCGACCTCGAAGAACCGCCTCACGGCGGACGGGAGGTCGAGGGGAAACGGCTTCCACGGGAGGCCCGTGGAGGCGAGCCGGCGCGAGAGGAGGCCGACACCCGCCGGAGTCGTCGCGCTCAGGAGCAGGGGGACGCCGGGCCTCGCGCGGGACAGTTCGGCGGCCAGGGTGAGGGCCACCTCGACCTCCCCGAGGGAGACGCCCTGGACCCAGATTGCGCCCCTGGCGCGGGCCTCCCGGGTGGGAAACAGGCGCGAGATCACGAGCGGCGCGAGGGGGGCCTCGGCGGGTAGGGCGGCGCTCAAATCGAGTCCGGTCAAGAATTTATACTGCGTCGCCACGCCGCCGCAGATTATACTGCCGAGCGGCCTGGAGGCCCCCTCTC
>JBBQDQ010000254.1:0-4267 GCA_038319835.1 Thermoanaerobaculia bacterium
TCCGTCGATGATCGAAAGGTAGGCGCCGGAGCCCCCCGAGTCCTCGTTGCCACCTCAGGAATTTCTCAGTTCGACTCCTGCGGGCCGCCGCACGTCTCACACCCTGAGGCCCTCGGGACAGCGGCTCAGTCGAACTCGCGCTTCGGCGGCGTTTGTTTGCCGCCCACGCGGCCCGTGGCGATGTCGGCGCGGAAGTAGTTCTCGCCGCGCATCTTCGCGCCCGACATCCGGCGGAGCATCGCGATCTGGCCCGTGTGCGTGAGAGCGTCGGCGACCGGGCCCTGGAAGATCTTCGTCGCGGGCTGCGCGAGCGGGGCGCCCGAGGCGAGCCGCCCGTCGAAACGCTCGAGCGCCGCGAAGAACCGCGCGGCCTCCTGCTCCCACGGAAGAGGAACCGCCTCGTTCCAGACCGGATCGCCGTCGGCCATCGTGAGCGCCCAGTCGAAGAGGTCGCCCATGTGCGCGACGATCTGGACGGGCGTGCGCCCGACTTCGGCCGGCTGATAGTCGCCGAAACCGGGCGGCGCGTCGCGCACCGTCTTCCCCGCGCGGTACGCGAGCGTGGCCAGCGTGTGGCGCAGCATCGGAAGGTCGGGATCGGGGCCCGCGCTCACGCGGACACCTTCACGACGATCTTGCCGAGGCCCTGGGAAGATTCCATGCGCTCGTAGGCCTTCCGCCCTTCGGCGAGGGGGATCACGGAGTCGACGACCGGGACGATCCGCCCCGCCGACACGGCCGCGAGGAGCGCCGCGAACTCCGCGTCGGTCCCCATCGTCGAGCCGAGGATCGAGAGCTGCTTCCAGAAGATGTGGCGGATCTCCTCCTCGGGGTTCGGCCCCGAGGTCGCGCCGGGCGTCACGATGCGGCCGCCCTTGGCGGCCGCGACGAGCGAGTGCTTCCAGGTCGCGGCGCCGACCGAGTCGACGACGACGTCGACGCCGCGCTTTTTCGTGAGCTCCCTGACGCGCTTGCCAACGTCGTCCTTCGAGTCGAGAACGTCGTCGGCGCCCATTTCCTTCGCGCGGGTGCGCTTCTCCTCCGAGGACGACGTCACGATGACGCGGGATGCGCCGCAGAGCTTCGCGATCTGGAGCGCGAAGGTGGACACGCCGCCGCCGATTCCGTGGATGAGCACCGTCTCGCCCGGCCTCAGTGCTGCGCGGGTCACGAGGAGGCGCCACGCCGTGAGCGCGGCGAGCGGGAAGGCCGCCGCCTGCTCGTCCGTGAGGCCGGCGGGGGCCGGATAGACGTTCGACGCGGGCACCGCGACGAGCTCGGCGAACGTGCCGGAGAGGTGCTCGCCGAGGATCCGGAAGGACACGCACAGGCTCTGCTGGCCGGCCCGGCAGAACTCGCACGCGCCGCACGAGAGCCCGGGCTGGATCACGACGCGCGTTCCGGGAGCGGGCCCCCTGGCGCCCGCGCCGAGCGCCTCGACGACGCCGCAGCCGTCCGCGCCGGGCACGTGCGGAAGGGCGATGGGCACGCCGGGAATCCCGGCGAGGACGAAGAGGTCGAGACGGTTCAGGGCGGCGGCGCGGACGCGCACGAGGATCTCGCCGGGGCCGGCCGTGAGGTCGGGACGGTCGCCGTAGCGGAGCTCGTCCAGTCCGCCGTGCTTCTCGAGGAAGAGGGCCTTCATCGATGCCTCCGGAGCGGAGGTTACCGCCCGGCGGGTATCATGCGCGCCGACGGCGCTTCGCGCGCCCGGAAGGAGCTGCATGCGGGCCTGGGAAATCAGACAGAAGAGGGCACAGAAGCGGGCGCGGGAGCTCGCGCGCAAGGAAAAGAACAAGCACGCCAAGGAAACCTCCACGTTCCGCCTCGTCGTCGACGGACGCGAGCCTGCCGTCGTGGAGTCCGTCATCGTCAAGAACCCCGACGAATCCGTCATCGAAGCAACCTTCGACGAGATCGAGACGGGCATGACGCTGATCGTCGAGGGCGAGCGCGGGCTCATCCAGCGCGCCGCCGTCGAGGAGAAGACCGAGGTCACGGAGCCCGAGCTGGTCCGCGAGGTGCGGGTCCGGATCCTCTAGGAGAGGAGCCGGGCGGCGGCCGCCCGTCCTGCCTCCTCCGTCGACAGCGCGCCTCCGAGGTCGCGCGTCGTCTCCCCCGCCGCGAGGCACGCGGCGACGGCCCCTTCGATCCGCTGCTCGAGGTCCGCGCGCCCGACGTGGCCGAGGAGCATCCCGAGGCTCCGGATCGCCCCGAACGGGTTCGCGGCGCCCGTCCCGGCCAGAGCGGGGGCCGAACCGTGGACGGGCTCGAAGACCGACGTGCGCCCCGGATGCACGTTGCCCGACGGCGCCATCCCGAGGCCGCCCTGCAGGGCGGCGCCGACGTCCGAGAGGAGCTCGCGGAAGATCACGAAGTCGACGCCGAGCGCGGACAGGACCCGGAGCGCCTCGCGCACGTCCTCGGGCCCCATCCCGTCGCCGGGGACGACGGCGAGGCGGAGCGTCCCGCTCAACCGGCTTCGAGCGCGAGGAGCGCCGCGAGGAGCTCGCCGCCGTCCGGGTAGCGGTCGGGGCGGTGCCGCGCGAGGGTCTTCATGAGGATGCGGACCTCTTCCTCGTTCAGGAAGGGCGCGTACGGACGCGGATCGTCGGGGTCGCGCTCGAGGCGCGCGACGAGCACGTCGTCGCCGACGTACGGCCAGCGGCCGGTTGCGAGCGTGTAGAAGGCCGCGCCGAGCGAGTAGACGTCCGACGCCGGGCTCGGCATCTCGCCGCGCAGGACCTCGGGCGGGAAGAACGCGGGGCTGCCGATGAGCTTCGACGTCCCGCCCGCGTCCGCCTGCGGCAGGGCGAGACCGAAGTCGAGGATGCGGAGCGTGCCGTGCTCGTCGAGGATGAGGTTCGCGGGCTTGAGGTCGCGGTGCAGGATTCCCTTCGCGTGGGCGGCGGCGACTCCGCGGGTCGCCTGGACGAACCAGTTGCGCCAGTTCTTGCGGACCCTCTCGGGATCCTTCTTGATGAGCTTCTGGAGGTTCGGACCCTCGAGATACTCCATCGCGAGGTAGAGCGAGCCGAAGCCGTCTCCGTAATCGTAGAGGGCGACGACGTTCGGGTGCTTGAGGGCCGCGATCGCCTTGGCCTCGCGCTTGAAGTAGCGCATCGCCGTCTCGTCCCCGCGCAGCTGCCACGGCAGGATCTTCACGGCGACGAACCGGTCGAGCTTCCGGTCGAGCGCCTTGTGGACGACGCCCATGCCGCCGCGGCCGAGCTCCGAGATGATCTCGTAGCGCTCCTCCGGGGTCTCCGGCAGCCCGGACCCCGTCCGGAACGCGACGCCGGCCGGCGGGGGCGATGCCGGAGGCGCAGGTGTCATCGACGGTGGCGACGGGATCTTCAGGCGCGGCGGCTGGACCTTCTGCGTGACCGGCGAGCGCGTGACGGCGGCGTAGGGCCCCGACTTGTGAACCGCGGGCGTGCGAATGAGCGCAGGAGGCATCGCGTGGTCGAACTCGACGTCCCCGAACGCGACCTGCCGGATCTCGTTCGAGCCGTCGAGGACGGACGGATCGAAGGCCGCGATGCGGCCGAGCTCGATGCCTTCTCCCGAGTCGCCGGCGGCGCGCAACGCCTCGAGAAGCGTCATGTGGAGCGGCAGGTTTTCGGCTTCCGCGGGGCCGCGCGGCAGGAACTCGCGCAGGACGTGGACGGCGTCCTTCGGCTCGCCCACGGCGAGATGAGCGCGCGCGAGGTCGTGGAACAGCTCCCCGAGGCCCTCCTCGTTGCGCGGGACGCTCGTGAGGTACTCCCACGCCTTCTCTCGGTGCCCGCCGAGGAGCGCGCAGCGCGCGGCCTCGAGGCTTCGCCCCGTGCGCTGGAAGAGTTGGGCGGCTTCGTCGTACTTGCGGCCCGCCTGCAGCGCCGCCGCCGCGGCCGGCAGGCGCCCGGCCGCGCGGAAGAGGTCGGCGGCCTTGTCGTACCGCTTGAGCTCGACGTAGAGGGTTGCGGCCTTCTCGTGCTGGTTCGTCGCTTCGTACGCTTCGGCCGCCGCCTCGTTGGCGCCACCCTTCTGGTAGAGGGCGGCCGCGCGTTCCGGGCGGCCCGCGTCCTTCCAGGCGTCGCCCGCCTTCACGAGATCGCCGGCGCGTTCGTAGAAGCCGGCGGCCCGCAGCGGTTGACCCGCGCGCCGCCACGCGTCCGCGGCGGAGAGGAGATCGCCACGGGCCTCGGCCTCGCGCGCAAGGAGTTCCTGAGCGGACTTTTCGTCGCCCGCCCGTGCCGCGGCGAGCGCGGCCTTCGTCAGGGCG